>CAIYDK010000507.1 GCA_903924955.1 uncultured beta proteobacterium
CTTCGCCCAGCGTCCCTTGCACCAGGCCGTCAACCACATGGCCTACCTGGCGTGGAATGAAAACCGTGAGCGCACTGACCGATGCCAGCATCAGGGCGGACAGCAGATAGGGGCGCCAGTTGTGGCGAACGTATTGGCCAATCAGGCCGGTCAGGGTCATTGCGGCCATTGTCCATCAGCGAGCAAGATCTGATGGGCACCATGGAAGTGCGTGCAGGGGTAAAATTTGATGCATCTATTTGATTGGTTTCAATATGCTGAACACCCACCACATTGCCCGCACGCTTCAACGGTTCGCCTGCCTGTCTGCGGCCCTGCTCGCCAGCGCGGTGGGAGCCCAAGTCGCACCGGTGGCGACCGAGCAGCGCGTCATGGAAATCGTGGAGTCCCGTTGCGCACTGTGCCACGGGCGCGAAGGGGTCAGCTCCAGTCCGATCTACCCGCGGTTGGCCGCTCAGCACCCGGATTACCTGCTGAAGCAGCTGCAGGATTTTCGCGAAAAGCGGCGCAAGAGCGACACCATGAGTGACATGGTCAAAGGCATGAAGGACGAAGAATTCAGGGGCTTGGTGGCCTGGTTCAGCAGCCGCAAACCGGCATTTCGCCAGCCATCCGACACCGACCTGGCTGAGGTTGGCAAATACATTTTCACCAAAGGCAATCCGTTTTCAGGCGTTCCCGCTTGCGCTTCGTGCCACGGTCCCAACGGACATGGCACCCAACAGTTGCCGCGTCTGGCAGGACAGCACCCCGTTTATCTGGAAAGTCAGCTCAAGGACTTTGGTGACCGCGAGCGCACGAATGACAACGCCGTCATGCATAGCGTAGCGTCCAAACTGACGGCGCTTGAAGTGCATGCGGTAGCGGTGTTTATCGGCGGCCTTCAATAGTTTTTATTGGTACGGTGCGCGGTCAAACCCGCGTAGTTGGCGAGTAAACTGTTTGCATGTGCCAGCTTCTCGGAATGAACAGCCACCTGCCCGCCAGCTTGACGCTGAGCTTCACCGGTTTTTCACAGCGCGGCGGCTGTACCGACCACCATTCCGACGGCTGGGGCATCGCCTTCTTTGAAAGCGATGGACAGGTACCCGGCAAGGCAGCACGCTACTTTGTCGACAAGGAAAGCGCCGCCACCTCGCCGATTGCGCAGATGCTGCGCACCTACCCGATCAAAAGCCACAACGTGGTGGCCCATGTACGCAAAGCCACGGTGGGCGAAGTGCGTCTGGAAAACTGCCACCCCTTCGTGCGCGAGCTATGGGGTCGCTACTGGGTATTTGCCCACAACGGCGATCTGAAAGACTTCCACCCGCCGCTGCACGGGTCTTTCAAGCCAGTGGGCGACACCGACAGCGAACTGGCGTTTTGCTGGTTGCTGCAAGAACTCAACAAGTCGCACTTCGGTGTACCCAGTGTCGAAGAACTGACACGCACACTGCGTGAACTGGTGCCCCGCATCGCCACACACGGTACCTTTAACTTCCTGCTCAGCAACGGACAGGCACTGTGGGCGCACGCCAGTACAAAATTGCACTATGTGCTGCGCCAGCATCCGTTTACGCAAGTGCAACTCAAGGATGAAGACATGAGCGTGGATCTGGCAGAACTCAATGGCCCGGACGACCGCCTGGCCATTGTGGTCACCGAGCCCCTGACCACCAACGAAAACTGGGTCGCCATGGCGCCTGGCGAGTTCAAGGTATTTGTTGACGGCAATCTGCTGGCCTAGCGCCCCACCACAAAGGTAACGGCTATACCGCGGCCGCTGCAGACTCCAGCGCGTCGATAAACATGGCGGCAACATCAAATCCGGTCTGGTCCGCAATTTCCTGAAAGCAGGTCGGGCTGGTGACATTGATTTCGGTCAGGCTGTCGCCAATCACGTCCAGCCCCACCAGCAGCAAACCGCGGGCCGCCAGAATCGGGCCCAGGGACTCGGCAATGGCGCGGTCCGAATCGCTCAAGGGTTGGGCCACGCCCTTGCCGCCCACTGCAAGATTACCCCGAACCTCGCCGCCCTGTGGAATGCGCGCCAGACAAAATGGCACCGGTTTGCCGCCAATGACCAACACACGCTTGTCACCCAGGGCAATGGCGGGCAGAAACTTCTGCACCATCACGGTCTGGGCACCATCCTTGTTCAGGGTTTCAATGATGCCGCCCAGGTTCAGGCCATCCTCCTTGACGCGGAAGATGCCCATGCCACCCATGCCATCCAGCGGCTTGAGAATGATGTCTTTGTGCTCCGCATGGAAGCGTTTGATGGCGTCTGCGTCGCGCGTGACCAGGGTGGGGCCAATGAATTGCGGGAACTCCAGAATCGCCAGCTTCTCCGGGTGGTCGCGCAGGGCACGCGGCTTGTTGAAAACCTTGGCACCCTCGCGTTCGGCCTGCTCCAGCAGGTGGGTGGCGTAAAAATACTCGCTGTCAAACGGCGGGTCCTTGCGCATCACGACCGCGCCAAAATCCTTGGCAGGGCGCACCTGCGGCGCCACCTCGGTAAACCAGGCGGTGGCGTCACCCGTCAGCGTGATGCTGCGCACCTGGGCCTGCACCACACCGCCCCGTTGCCACAGCATATGAAGGGGTTCGCAGGCGTGGATGGTGTGGCCGCGGCGCTGGGCCTCGCGCATCATGGCAAATGTGCTGTCCTTGTAGGTCTTGAAGGATTCCAGCGGGTCGGTGACAAAAAGTATTTCCATAGCGTCCAGCGATCTGATTAATAAGGGAGTTCTGCGACTCTACGCTAGTGCGGGCCCCGAAGCAGGGTGCTGCGCCCGAAGTGCTGAACGAGTAAGGCCAATGCACCCGCCACCACGCCCCAGAAAGCCGAACCCACGCCTGCGACCACCACACCGCTCAACGTGACCAGAAACGTGACGACAGCGGCCTCACGGTGCGGTTCATGTTGCAGCGCGGCTGTCAGCGCCCCACCGATGGTGCCAAGCAGCGCCAGGCCGGCAATGGCTGCCACCAGCTCCTTTGGAAAGGCGGTCAATACCCCGGTGATGGCGGCTCCAAACAAGCCAATCACCACGTAAAGGACTCCGCACGACACCGCAGCGGTGTAGCGCCGCCTGGAGTCGCTATGGGCCTCGGGGCCCATGCAGATGGCAGCCGTGATGGCACTCAGATTCAAGGCAAACGCACCAAACGGGGCCAGCAGCAAGGTGGCCACGCCGGTGATGGTGATGACTTTGGAGACGGGAATACCGGCATCACCCCCGTTGGCGCGCTGGTCGCCATACCCGGTGGACTGGATGGCCGCAACGCCGGGCAGGTTTTGCGAGGCCATGGTCACAATGAACAGTGGCAACGCCAGGCTGACCAGTGCCGACACCGTGAAGCTGGGGCGCACGAACACTGGCATTGCCAAGCCAAATGTGACTCCAGCCCCCGTAAAACCTGCGTGAACAGCTACAAAAATAATAGCAACCAGCAAGGTAAAGGGAACTGCGTAGCGGGGCCACCAGCGCTTGCCCACCAGGTAGGCCAGCAGCATGCACACCACCAGCGGCAGGGCCGTTTGTGCCGCCGCAAAGCCCGCCAGCCCAAACCGCGCCAGCACCCCCGCCAGCAAGGCAGACGCCAAGGCCAGGGGGATGCGGTTCATCACCCGCTCAAACCAGCCCGTTGCCCCCGACAGGGTGATGAGCGCCGCACAAACCATGAAGGCACCCACGGCCTCCTGAATGGAAAAGGCACCTGCCGTACCCGCGCTGGCCAACACGGCGGCGCCCGGTGTGCTCCAGGCCACCATCACCGGCTTCTTTAGCCACAGCGATGGAAGCAGGGTGCACAGCCCCATGCCAAGGCCCAGGGCCCACATCCACGAGGCAATCATGTCTGGCGTGGCGTGCAAGGCTTGCGCCGCCTGAAAGACGATGGCTACCGAGCTGGTGAAACCCACCAGCACGGCGACGAAGCCGGCCGTGACAGCCGAGAGACTGACGTCCTTAAAGAACTGCACAGTGAATCAGTTGGGGCATCAAATTTCAATCTTGCTGCCCAGCTCCACCACCGAATTGTTGGGGAGGTTCAGGAAGTCGGCCGCGCCACTGGCGTTGTGGTGCATTTGTGCGAACAGCTTTTCGCGCCAGTGCGACATGCCATCGCCAATGGTGGGAACGACGGTATCGCGTGACAGGAAGTAGCTCGTGGTCATCGCGTTCATCTCGCAGCCTCGCCCTTTGATCTGCTGAAGGGCCTTTGGAACATCGGGGTCGTTCTTGAAACCGTAATTCAGTACCACTTGCCAGCAGTCGTGGCCCAGGGAGTCAATTTCGAGGCGTTTGCTCAGGCCAATCCACGGCACCTCGTGGTTGCGCACGGTCACAAACAGGTTGTTGTTGTGCAGCACCTTGTTGTGCTTCAGGTTGTGCAGCATGGCGTTGGGCACCGTGCCCACTTCTGCGGTGAGAAAAACGGCGGTACCCTCCACACGGGCCGGCGGGCTGACAAATACGGCCTCCAGAAAACTGGGCAGATCAATGGCATCGGCACGCAGTTTCTCATTGAGCAGGCGGCGACCGTCTTTCCAGGTCAACATCAGGGTAAAGATGGCACCACCAATGGCCAACGGGAACCAGCCACCGTCAAACAGTTTGAGCAGGTTGGATGCCCAGAAAGCAAAGTCCACGACAAAGAAGAAGCCTGTGGCGGCAATACACAGCGCCAGAGGGTAGTTCCAGCTGTAACGGATCACATAGAAAGTCAGCACAGTGGTGATCAGCATGTCGGTACATACGGCGATGCCGTAGGCTGCAGCCAGATTGCTGGAAGAACGAAACATCACAACGGCCAGCACGATCAAAACAAACAGACCCCAGTTCACAAAAGGCAGGTAGATCTGGCCGGTGTCTTTGACACTGGTGTGCTGCACCTGAAGGCGGGGCAGGTAACCCAATTGGATGACCTGCTTGGTGACAGAAAAAGCACCGGTGATCAGCGCCTGCGACGCAATCACGGTGGCCATGGTCGCCAGCGCAACCAGCGGCATCAGTGCCCAGTCCGGGGCCATCATGAAAAACGGGTTTTTGACCGCTTCAGGGTTGTCCAGCAACAAGGCACCCTGGCCGAAATAGTTGAGCGTGAGCGCGGGCATGACGATGGCAAACCAGGCAATCCGGATCGGCTTCTTGCCAAAGTGACCCATGTCGGCATACAAGGCCTCACCACCGGTCACACACAACACCACCGCGCCCAGGATGATGAAGGTAATGCCCGGCTGGTTCCAGATGAAGTTCAGCGCGTAGTAGGGATTGATGGCCAAAAAAATGCTGGGCCGGTCTGCAATGTGCACCGCACCCAACACGGCGATACAGGCAAACCACACCAGCGTAATGGGGCCAAAAAATTTGCCTATGCCTGTGGTGCCCCTCTTTTGCACCATGAAGAGGCACAGCAGAATAACCAGGGTGATGGGAATGATGAACCGATGCAGGGCGGGGGATATCACCTCCATGCCTTCGACCGCCGACAACACCGAAATGGCGGGGGTGATGACCCCGTCGCCATAGAACAGGCAAGTGCCGAATATGCCGACCATCAACAGATTACGACGCAGTTCCGGGCGGTCCTTTACGGAAACCGATGCCAGGGCCAGCATGGCCACCAACCCCCCCTCGCCGTGGTTGTCCGCGCGCAGCACCAGCGACACGTACTTGAGGGACACGATAACGGTCAGCGTCCAGAAAAAGATTGACAGAATTCCGTAGACGTTATCGGGCGTAAAAGGAACATGGCCAGAGCCAAATACTTCCTTGACCGCGTACAGGACGCTGGTTCCGATATCGCCGTACACCACGCCGATGGCGCCCAGAGTGAGCGCGGATAGAGACGATTTGGATGCTGACACAAGTTCACCCGGCTTCTGTTTGGCTCGGGTTCCATTTCATTTGGGATCGCTATTTTGCGCTTCCAGCCATGGCATGCAAGTGCCACCGGGACCATTTCACATGAATTGGCAAACATGTTGCAGCGCAACAACTCAGGCCTTGCAGACCAGGCGCTGCAAGACCCACGTCAGTCGTAACGCTCAGCATCGGGGTCGGTGGATTCCAACTCGTAACTCGACGCCAGCATGGCCAGTCGCCCAACAACGCCGTACATGTAAAACCGGTTGGGCGCGCTGGCGCCCGGTTTGATTCCGGGTTGAGGTAAGTGCGTACTCTCGGCAAACGCCAATGGCACAAAGCTGGAGCCCGGCGCGTTGAGGTTCTCGTCCACCTTGCGCTCGGCGTGCACGCGGTAAAAACCGCCCACCACGTAGCGATCCATCATGTAGACCACGGGCTCGGCCACTGCGTCGTTGACGCGTTCGCTGGTCAGCACACCCTCCTGGAGGATGACGTCGTAGACACTGGAGGCGGTTTTTGCCGCCCCCGCCCGGCCAGGCACCTGTTGGCGCAGGGCTTCAAGTTCTTTGGAGTCACGCACGGTCAGCACGCCCATGCGGGCATCGCCATTGTCGGCCTTGACCACGACAAACGGCTTTTCCTTGATGCCGTATTCCTTGTGTTTCTTGCGAATCTTGCTCAGCAGGGCATCGACCCGCACGGCCAGGTCCTGCACCCCCACATCGGTCGAAAAATCGACCTGGGCACATTTATCAAACAGCGGGTTGATCAGCCAGTGGTCCACGCCAATGAGCTTGCCAAAGCGCTTGGAGAGTTCCTCGAAGCACTTGGAATGCGTACTCTTGCGCCGCGTAGCCCAACCCGCCTGCAAAGGCGGCAGCAAATATTGCTCGTGCAGGTCCTCGAGAATTCCGGGAACGCCGGCACGCAAATCGTTGTTCAGCAAAATGGTGCAGGGGTCAAAATTCTTGACGCCCAGGCGCCCCTTGGTGCGCACCACCGGCTCCAGCGTGATGCTTTCGCCATCCGGCAGGTCTATGGTGGTGATCTTCTTGATGTCGGGGCTGATGGAGCCAATGCGCACATTCAAGCCTGCCATATGGAACACCCGGCGCAGTTGTGCCAGGTTGCTCAAATAGGAGGTGCTGGGGACCTGGTTCTCGGGCACGATCAGCAGGTTGCGCGCCTCGGGACAAATTTTCTCAATGGCCGCCATCGCCGCCTGCACCGCCAGTGGCAACATGGACGGGGCCAGAATGTTCCAGCCATCAGGAAACAGGTTGGTGTCCACCGGCGCGAGCTTGAATCCGGCATTGCGCACATCCACCGCGCTGTAGAACGGCGGGGTGTGCTCCATCCACTCGAGGCGAAACCAGCGCTCGATGGCGGGCATGGAATCCAGAATGCGCTGTTCCAGTTCGTTGATGGGGCCAGTCAGGGCAGTAACGAGATGGGGAACCATGCGGCCCTCTTGTAGGAAATGAAAAGATCAGCTGATTCTAGAAGGTAGGGCCTCAGATTCGCACCTCACCGTCACCCAGCACCACATATTTCAGCGAAGTCAATCCTTCAATACCAACCGGGCCGCGCGCATGGAACTTGTCGGTGCTGATGCCGATTTCCGCCCCCAGACCGTACTCAAAGCCATCGGCAAAGCGGGTGCTGGTATTGACCATGACGCTGGCCGAGTCCACTTCGCGTAAAAACCGTTGCGCGTGCATGTGGTCCCGCGTGAGAATGGCGTCGGTGTGGTGGCTCGAATAGCGGTTGATGTGCGCAATGGCGGCGTCCAGCCCCTCCACCACCTTGATGCTGATGATAGGCGCCAAATACTCCTCGTACCAATCGCTCTCCTGCGCCAGCACCAGTGTTGCAGGCGTTGTCTGAAGCATTTGCAGCGCAATGGCATCGCAGCGCATTTCTACTCCCTTGGCCGCCAGCACGGCGCCGATACGGGGCAAGAACTCATCGGCTACGCCACGGGCGACCAGCAGGCTCTCGGCCGCATTGCAGGGGCTGTACTTGCTGGTCTTGGCGTTGTCAGCCACCCGGATCGCCATGTCGATATCACAGGGGTCGTCCACGTAGACATGGCAGTTGCCATCCAGGTGCTTGATGACCGGCACCTTGGCACCCGCGCTGATGCGCTCGATCAGCCCCTTGCCGCCGCGCGGAATGATGACGTCGACAAACTGCGGCATGGCAATCAACTGGTCCACCACGGCGCGGTCGGTGGTTTGCACCAGTTGCACCGCCTCAAGCGGCAAGCTGCTCTCGGCCAGCGCCTGCTGCACCAGTTTGGCCAGGGCCTTGTTGGACTCAATCGCCTCCGAGCCGCCGCGCAGGATGCAGGCGTTGCCGCTCTTGATGGACAGACTGGCGGCTTCAATGGTGACGTTGGGGCGGCTCTCGAAAATCATGCCGAACACGCCAATCGGCACGCGCATCTGCCCCACCCGGATGCCGCTGGGCTGCTGCTTCATGCCAATGATCTCGCCAATCACGTCGGCCATGGCTGCCAGTTGCTCACAACCCTGGGCACAGGTCTCAATCACCTTGGGCGTCAACTTGAGCCGGTCTACCATGGGCGCGGCCAGCCCCGCCGCTACGGCGCGGTCCAGGTCTTTGGCATTGTCCACCTGCAGCGCATCGGCATTGGCGCGCAACAACGCGGCCAACAGGCGCAATGCTCTGTTTTTTGTAGCTGCTGACGCAGCAGCCATGAGGGCAGAGGCCACTTTTGCCTGCGATCCCAAGGTTTGGGTGTATTCGGTGATGTTGAGCGCGTTCATAGCGCGATTTTGGCAGAACTCGTTGCCCGCGCCGACACAGCGCCCGTTCTCAGCGCTGGCGAGCGTTCGCAGCCCCGCCTGCCGGCGCCACTGCACACAGCGTGCACAACTGCAATGCCAGCCGGTGCAACGCCTGCCAGCCCGAGACGGGCCAGTCGGGTTGCTTGAGGCCTTTGACGATGCCGTCCACCAGATGGGCTGATTGCAGCAACTGCGACAGCGCGGCGTCGGTCAACCGCGGTAGCACGCGCTCGAACAGACGCTCCTTCGGGCCCCAGATGCGCTGTTCGCGCAGTGCCATGGGCAGCGGCCGGCCTTGGCCCATAGCATCCTTGACGCGCTTCAAGGCACGGATGTCCTCACTCAGGGTGTAGTGCACCAGCACCTCGGCCTCGCCCTCGGCTTGCAGGCCGTCGAGCATGCGCTGCACGCGCAGCGCCTGGCCGCCGAGCACGGCCTCGCTGAGTTTGAAGACGTCGTAGCGCGCCACATTCATCACCGCGCTTTCGACCTGGTCGAACGACAGGACCCCACCGCCCGCACCATCAACGGGAAACAGCAGGCCCAGCTTCTGGATTTCCTGGTGCGCCGCCAGCAGGTTGCCCTCGACCCGATCGGCAAAAAACTGCAACGTACGCTGGCCTTCCTCACCCGCAACTACGCGTTGACCCTGCACGGCCAGACGCTGTGCAATCCACTGCGGCAACGCAGCCCGCTCCACCGGGTCCACCTGCAAGCTTACGCCAGTTACCTCCAGCGCGGCAAACCAGGCACTGGACTTGGTCATCTTGTCCAGGCGCGGCAGCAAGATGATGGTCAGCGTGTCATCGTTGCCCTGCGACATGTCGGCCAGTTGTTGCAAGGCCGTGCTGCCGTCCTTGCCAGGCTTACCCGAGGGGATCCGAATTTCGACAATTTGTTTATCTGCAAACAGGCTCAGTGAGCCGCCGGCGGCCAACACTTCGCTCCAGTCAAAGTGGGCACCGGCCACGGTGTGCGAGGTGCGCTCGGTATAGCCCTGCGCCTTCGCTGTGGTGCGTATGGCGTCCAACGCTTCCTGCTGTAGCAGGGGTTCGTCACCGTGCAGGGTGTACAGGCTTTTGAGCCCGCGCTCTAGGTGGTTGCCGAGTTGATTGACCGCAAGTTGCATCGACCAAGTTTAGCGCGCACTACCGGGCAACCTCGAAGAGGCAACCACTAAAAGGTTTCCCAGTCCTCATCGCCGCCTTTGGCGGACTTCGGTGCAGCAGCCGGCTTGGGTGTAGCGGGTTTAACGGAACTGGGTTTAGGCAAACCAGGCTTGGGCGCTGCCAGCGCCGCCCGTTTGGGCGGTGCCGCAACACGCGGCGGCGGGCTGGACCGGGCAGTCTGAACCGACTGCGCGCCCCCCGTCTTGAATATCGATACCGTCTGCACCAGTTCCTGCGCCTGCGACTTGAGGCTACTGGCGGCAGCCGCCATTTGCTCGACCAGCGCCGCGTTTTGCTGCGTGGCCTGATCCATCTGCGTCACGGCTTCACCGACTTGGGACACGCCCAAGGCTTGCTCGTTGCTGGCGGCGCTGATCTCGCCCATGATGTCGGTTACCCGCTTGATTGAGCCCACCACCTCGGTCATGGTGCTGCCCGCCTGGTCCACCAGTGCGGTGCCCTGCTCGACCCGCTCTACGCTGGCGTTGATCAGTGTCTTGATTTCTTTGGCGGCATCCGCGCTGCGTCCGGCCAGGCTACGCACTTCACTGGCCACCACGGCAAAACCGCGCCCCTGTTCGCCAGCCCTGGCGGCCTCAACGGCGGCGTTGAGCGCCAGAATATTGGTCTGAAACGCAATGCCTTCAATGACACTAATGATTTCCTGCATCCTGGCCGATGACGCATCAATCGCCTGCATGGCCTGGCCCACCTGGTCCACAGCCTTGCCAC
>CAIYDK010000508.1 GCA_903924955.1 uncultured beta proteobacterium
AAGAACATCGCGCGCCTGAGTTTGCTCACCGCTGCATTGGCCGCTAGTTTTCAAGTGGCTGCCGAGCCGGCCATCGTGTTTGACATGGGAGGCAAGTTCGACAAGTCGTTCAATGAGGCCGCCTACCGTGGCATGGAGCAGTGGAAGAAGGAAACTGGCAAGGCCTACCTCGAATTTGAGATTTCCAACGAGTCCCAGCGCGAGCAAGCCATTCGCCGCATGGCGGAGCGAGGCGCCAACCCCATCATTGGCATTGGTTTTGGCCAGGCCTCCAGCATCGAGAAGATTGCCAAGGAGTTTCCCAAGCTGCAATTCGCCATCATCGACATGGTGGTGAATCAGCCCAATGTGCAATCGGTGGTGTTCAAGGAACACGAAGGCAGCTTTCTGGTGGGCGCCATGGCGGCGATGGCCAGCAAGACCGGCAAGGTGGGCTTTGTGGGTGGCATGGATATTCCGCTGATCCGCAAGTTTCAGTGTGGCTACGAGCAGGGCGCCAAATTTGCCAACCCCAAGGCTGAAGTGTTTGCCAATATGACTGGCACCACGGGTGCTGCCTGGAGCGACCCGGCACGCGGTGGCGAACTGGCCCGGGCGCAATTTGCCAAGGGCGCTGATGTAGTGTTTGCCGCCGCTGGTGGCACCGGTATGGGGGTGTACCAGGCGGCCAAAGACAGTGGCAAGCTGGCCATTGGTGTGGACAGCAATCAAAACCACTTACAGCCCGGCACCATGCTCACCTCCATGATCAAGAAGGTTGACGTGGCGGTGTACAACGTGGCCAAGGCCCACAAGCCTGGCGTTTCGGTGTTGGGTCTGAAAGAAGGTGGCGTGGACTACGCTTTGGACGATAACAACGCGAAACTGGTCAGTGCCGACATGAAGAAAAAAGTGGACGCTATCAAGGCCGACATCATCAGCGGCAAGATCAAGGCGGCTGACTACATGGCCGACAACGCCTGTAAATACTGATGCCCGAGACTGCCGCGCGTGCGGCCATTGCGGTGCGCATGTCCGGCATTCATAAGCGCTTTGGTGCAGTGGCCGCCAATGCCGATGTGAATCTGACCGTGCAAGCCGGGACGGTGCATGGGCTGGTGGGTGAAAACGGTGCCGGCAAAAGCACACTGATGTCGGTGCTGTATGGTTTTTACCAGGCCGATAGTGGCTCCATCGACGTGTTTGGACAGACGGCCAGCATTCGCAGTGCAGATGATGCGATTGCGCTGGGCATTGGCATGGTGCACCAGCATTTCATGCTGGTTGATACCTTGACTGCGCTCGAAAATGTGATGCTGGGGGCAGAGCCGCATTGGCTCTTGCAACGCGCCGATGCGCAGGTACGCAGCCAGCTCGAAGGTTTGATGCGGTCAACAGGATTGCGTGTGGATTTGGGGGCCCAAGTGGCTGACTTGCCGGTGGGAGACCGCCAGCGACTGGAGATCTTGAAAGCCCTTTACCGGGGCGCCAGAATATTGATTCTGGATGAGCCCACGGCCGTTCTGACCCCGCAGGAGACCGAGCAACTGTTCGGCGTTCTGCGACTGCTGCGCGGGCAGGGCACCACAATTTTGCTGATCACCCACAAGCTCAAGGAAGTCATGCGCCTGTGTGACCAGGTAACGGTCATGCGCGCCGGTCGCGTGGTGCAGGAGATGCCGATTGGCCAAGCTTCGGTCGAAGGTTTGGCCGAAGCGATGGTGGGACGCAAGATCCAGATGGGACGACTGGCTGAAGATACCCGACCCGTGGGAGACATTCTTTTGCAGGCCAGCCAACTGACGGTGCGCGACAGCATGAATGTTGTCCGACTGGATGGGGTAAACCTGAATTTGCGCGGTGGTGAAATTGTGGGCGTTGCCGGTGTCTCGGGCAACGGGCAGAGTGAACTGCTCGACGCATTGTCTGGCATGCTGGCACCAACTCAGGGGGATCTGACGTTGGGCGGTACTGCGTTCAGTTCCAAGGCCTGGCTGGATCCACACACGGCGCGGGCCTTGGGCCTGGCCCATGTGCCCGAAGACCGCCATGCCAGGGCCATGGTGATGGATTTTGCGGCATGGGAGTCAGGCGTATTGGGGTACGACGATTTGCCGCAATATGCCTCGGGCGGTTGGATGAACCATACCGCCATGAAACAGGCGACTGCCTCCATGATGGAGCGGTTTGATGTGCGCCCGCGCGATCCGGCGCTGGGCAGTCGCAACTTTTCGGGTGGCAACCAGCAAAAGCTGGTGCTGGCGCGTGAGTTGGGTCAGTCACCCAAGGTGTTGCTGGTAGGGCAGCCCACGCGGGGTGTGGACATTGGTGCCATCGAATTTATTTATGCCCAATTGCGTGCCATGCGCGATGCGGGGTGCGCCGTGCTCTTGGTCTCCAGTGAGCTGGATGAAATTTTGGCGCTGTCCAATCGGGTTGTTGTCATGAATCAGGGCCGCATCGCAGGGGAGTTAGCGATCGAGGACTGTACCGAAGCCAGCCTGGGCCTGTTGATGGTCGGCGGTGCCGCATGAGCACTTCGCAAGGTCCCCGCACTTTGCCTCGCTGGGCTGATCTGGTTTTGTTGCCAGTGGTGTGTCTTGCCGTGGCCTTGTTGGCGGCGGGCGCCGTGGTGGCACTGGTAGGGCAGCACCCGGCCGAGGTTATTTCGGTGCTGGTGCACGGTGCGTTTGGCACGGCCCGTGGCCTGAGTTACACCCTGTACTACGCCACGACTTTTGTATTCACCGGCCTGGCCGTTGCCGTAGCGTTTCACGGGGGGCTGTTCAATATTGGAGGCGAAGGACAGGCCATTCTGGGTGGCTTGGGAACCGGTTTGGTTGCCCTGTGGTTTTCGGCATTTTTGCCGGCGTGGGTCATGCTGCCGCTGATGGTGGTGGTCGGTGCATTGTTTGGCATGGCCTGGGCTGTGGTGCCGGGCTATCTGCAGGCTTATCGCGGGAGTCATGTGGTCATTACCACCATCATGTTCAACTTCATCGCCAGTACCTTGCTGGTTTACTTGCTGGTCAATCACCTGCGCCCGGCAGGTGCCATGTCAGTGGAAAGTGTGGCGTTTGGTGATTCGGCCAAATTGCCAGGCATGCATGAGGTTTTGGCGTGGATTGGCGTGGATTGGCCGACGTCGCCCTTGAATCTAAGCGTGGTCATTGCGGCTTTTGCTGCAGGGGGCGTGTACCTGTTCTTGTGGCGCACCCGCTCGGGCTATCACTTGCGCGCCGTGGGGTCGAGCGCGAGCGCAGCGGAGTACGCGGGTATTCGCCCGCGACGCCAGGTGATGGTTGCGATGGCGGTTTCTGGCGCGCTGGCGGGCCTGGTTGG
>CAIYDK010000509.1 GCA_903924955.1 uncultured beta proteobacterium
CGACGATGCCGGCCTGCTGGACGAGGCGCGCAAGGTGGCCTCTGCCGTTCCACCCAAGTTGTTGCAGGTTCTCAGCGCTGAAATCGCACAGAGCGGGATTGCCTCTGCGGTGGGTGTGTGCAACGAAAAGGCGCCCCAAATGGCCAAGGCAGCATCGGAACAAAGTGGTTGGGCCATTCGCCGGGTCAGCCTGCGCAACCGCAACCCGAAGGCGGTACCCGATGCGTGGGAGCGTTCCGCACTGGAGGAGTTTGATCGCCGCGCGGCCGCTGGTGAAAGTCCGGCGACCCTGGAAAAATCTGCACTGGTGGAGGAAGCAGGCCGCAAGGAATTTCGTTACATGAAAGCACTGCCCGTGCAGCAGCTGTGTCTGGGCTGTCATGGTTCCAGTGAAGCCGTGCCCGCCGATGTGGCTGCCAAAATTCACACCCTGTACCCGGACGACAAGGCTGTGGGATACGCCTTGGGCCAGATCCGCGGTGCCATGACGATTCGCAAGGCACAACCCTGAGCGTGGCACGTGTTGAGATAATGCGACTCTAGCCAGGCGTTGCCTGGCGGACTTTTTCGGAAGTCGATTCTCTTGAATAGAACATCGAGTGTGTATGTCCGTTGCCAAAACCGTTACCATTTTTTTGTCCTGCGCAGTCGCTCTGGCGGCGTGCGGCAAGCCCGAACCTGCAGCGTCCCTGGCCGTTGCCCAAGCAGCATCGGCTGAGCGGATTGCATTTGCGAATGCACCGCCCGTCGTGCCGGTTCCGGCAACCCCTATTGCGCCGGAACACGAGGCTGGCAAGCGGATTTTTGACAAGACCTGTGGTCTGTGCCACGGCGCAGGCACCGGCGGGTCTCCACGCCCGGGCGACAAAGCCAACTGGGCGCCACGGATCGCGCAGGGTATGGACGTCTTGTACGAACATGCGCGGGTCGGCTACAACGGTGCATATGGTTTCATGCCGGCCCGGGGCGGCGCCGCAGCGACCGACAGCGAAATCAAAGCCGGGGTTGACTACATGGTTTCACTGTCGCGCTGATCGCGGCAACCGAGCTTTGCTGCCAAACCCTGTGCGCAGGCAAATCCGCTGGCCCAGGCCCACTGGAAGTTGTAGCCTCCCAGCCAGCCAGTCACATCGACTACTTCGCCAATGAAATACAGACCGGGTTGCTTTGATTCCATGGTCTGAGACGACAGGGCGCGCGTGTCCACGCCGCCGGCCGTCACCTCGGCCTTTTTGTACCCTTCGGTGCCGGTGGGGCAAAGTTCCCATTGGCAAAGGCGCTCGGCCAGCGCGGCCAATGCCTTGTCGGACGCCTCGTTGATGGGTCGGGACCAGTTGTGGCCCAATGCTGCCCCCTGGGCGACCCAGGTGTCGGCCAGTCGGGCGGGCACCAGGGTAGCCAGTTCGTTGGCAATCAGCTTGCGTGACGTCGCCTTGGCGTGGGCCAGGATTTCGGTTACATCGGCATCGGGTGCCAGGTTCAGTCGGATCGGCGTGCCGGGCTGCCAGTAGCTGGAGATCTGTAGCACGCCCGGGCCGCTCAGGCCACGGTGGGTGAACAGGAGGTCCTCCAGAAAGGTGACTTTCGCCTTCTTGAGGCCGGTTTCGATCTTTACGGGTACTGACAGGCCTGACAGTTGCGCAAACGGCGCCCAGGCCTGTTCATCAAAGGTGAGTGGCACCAGAGCCGGGCGCGGGGTGACCAGTGCCAGGTCAAATTGCTTGGCCACCCGGTAACCAAAATCGGTGGCACCGATCTTGGGAATAGACAGCCCCCCGGTCGCCACCACCACCGCCGCGCAATGGATGACTCCACGATCACTATCAATTTCATAGCTGCTTGCGCTTATTCCATGGGGGCTAGAGGCCAAATAGCGTATGGCCTTCAGACTGCTGGGCTGCCAGCGGGTTACGCCCCCAGCGGCGCACTCGGCCAGCAGCATTTCGATGATGTCTTCGGCCGAACGGTCGCAAAAGAGCTGGCCCTTGTGCTTTTCATGGTAGCCAATGCCATGCTTGTCCAGCAGGGCGATGAAGTCGCGTGGCGTGTAGCGCGACAGGGCTGAGCGGCAAAAGCGCGGGTTGTCGCTGATGAAGTTGGCGGGGGTGGTGTCGCGGTTGGTGAAGTTGCATCGCCCGCCGCCCGAGATGCGGATTTTTTCGGCCACCCTCTCACTGTGATCAACCAGCAATACTTTGAGGCCTAACTGACCTGCCACGCCGGCGCAAAACAGGCCGGCTGCCCCTGCGCCGATGATGGCGACATCAAACTGGTGCATCAATGCGGGTTCAGGCCTGGCCCATGCAGAACACGTTGAGCTTGTTGCCGTCCAGGTCGCGGAAGTAACCTGCGTAGAAACCGTCACCGCGAGGCCCGTTGGGACCTTCGTCCTGGGCGCCCAGCTCCATGGCCTTCTTGTAGACGCGGTCCACTTTTTCCTTGGAATCAACCACGATGGCGGCCATCACACCGTTGCCCACCGTGGCGGGCTGGCCGTTGTAGGGCTTCATGATGCCCAGGCTGCACTGCTGCATGGACACGCCCCATACGATGCCAGTGGGAAACTCCATCAGGCGCTTGGCGCCGACTTCTGCCAGCAGGGTGTCGTAGAAGGCGGCCGCGCGGGGCAGGTCGTTGGTTCCAAGGGTGACATAGCCGATCATGGGGATCTCCGTGGGTTGAAAACGGCTAGTGTAGGGCTCAGGCTGCGCGCGGGGATTGGGTCAGGGCGTCGCCGCCCACATCAGCTGCCAACAGACCTTGCAATACATCGCCCACGATGATGATGCTGGGGCTGGCGAGGTGTTCACGCGCGATGGTGGCCTCCAGCTCGCCCAGTGTGCACACGGTGTGGCGTTGCTCGGGCAGGCTGGCGCTCTGGACGATGGCCACCGGCGTGTTGGCATGCAGGCCGTGCATCAGCTCCCGCTGGATGTGGGCCGCGCCGCTGACACCCATGTAGATCACGATGGTCAGGCGCGACTGGCGGGCCGTATTGGCCAGCGCACGCCAGTCGGTGCCGCTTGCGCCAGGTTTGGCGTGGCCGGTGATGAACACCACGCCATGTGCCTGTTCCCGGTGGGTCAGCGGCACACCCAGAGACGACACCGCCGCAATACCGGCCGTGATGCCGTTGATCACGCTGACCCGCACACCAGCGGCCTGCAGGGCCTCCACTTCCTCGCCGCCGCGCCCGAAGATGAAGGGGTCGCCGCCTTTGAGGCGCACCACGTTCTCGCCTTCGAGTGCAGCGGTGACCATCAGCCTTTCAATGAAGGACTGGGGCGTGGACTTGCAGCCGCCGCGCTTGCCTACGTAGACGATACGGGCAGTGGCTGGCGCATAGGCCACGATGGCCTCGTTGACCAGGTCGTCCACCAGCACCACGCTGGCCTGTTGGATGGCCTTGAAGGCCTTGAGGGTCAGCAGTTCAGGGTCGCCGGGGCCTGCGCCTACCAGAGTGACGTGGCCACGAGCCGGGGCGCTGGATAAATCATGTTTCATAGTGCTTGCACCAGACGCAAGATATGGGCCACTTGCTGGGCGATAGGGGCTGGCACCGGTTGCGTGCCGTCGATCACCTGGCGAATAAAGGCAGCGGTGCTGGCGGCATCAATGGCGCAGGGCAGGTTCGGCAGGCTGTGCAATGGCCCGCTTTGGTGCTCCTGTTGGTCCACGACTTTGCCGCCAATAAAACCCTGCATTTTGGGTGTGCGCCGGGCGTCGGCCACGGCTTCGCCTTCGGTGCCGCGCAATAGTAGTGCGTTGCCACCCATCAGCGCCAGGGTGTCGGCCATGGACACCGCATACTCGGGGTGGGTGTAACTGGTGACCAGCAGGCTCCTGCCCTGAACCGGGTTCATCAGTTTGACCACGCTGTGGGCCGGATTACGCAGCCCCACTACGCGGCGCACGTCCAGCAGGCGCTGCAGGCCGGCGTGCAGCAGGGCCGTCGGGACAAACGCCACGCTGCCAGGTGCTACTGATTCGATAGCTGCCTGCGCAGGTATGGCGAGGGCTAGCAGCACTTCTGATGTAAAGATCCGGCTGGATTCGGTGGCTGTGCCGTGCACCAGTACCGGCAAGCCTTCGCGCGCCAGCAGAAGCGCCAGCAAGGGCGTAAGCACCGGCAACTTGCGCGCGCCGTTGTAACTGGGGATGACGATGGTGGGCTTTGCGCTGGCTGGCAGCTTGTTCAGACGCTGGTGCGTGGCATCCAGAAAACCGGCCATCTCGTTTGCCGTTTCGCCTTTGATACGCATGGCCAGGCAAAAGGCGCCGATTTCGAGGTCAGTGACCGCGCCCTCCAGCACCTGGCCGAACAAATCGGTGGCCTGCTCGCGCGTCAGCGAGCGCGCACCCTCTTTGCCACGGCCGATTTCCTTGATGTAGTTTCCAATTCCCATGTGGCGACTCCCAATTCACCCCTCAAAGAACACTGCCAGTCTGCGATGACTGCTTCAGAGTGCGCAGCAGAGGTAGCCCAATGGCAATGAAACCCCTTGCCTAACCCAGTTTGGAAATCAGCGCAGACAGGGCTGCCCGGCCCACCGGCTTGGGAACGGTTCCCAGCAGCGTGAAGCGGCGCAGCTTGGCCACCATGCTGGCGGCGTGCATGACGTCGTCGCTTTGGCCCGACACAATGATCAGCGCACCGGAGTAGCCCGCCTTGGCCAGGGATTCCATGAACTTGAAACCGTCCATGCCCGGCATGTGCAAATCGAGCAGCAACAGGTTAAAGCGCTGCGCGCCTCCCGCCAGTTTTTGCAGGGCCTGCTCGCCACTGTTGGCCTGCGTGATGTCGGTTACTGCCAGGCTTTCCAGAATGCCCGAGATCATCTCCAGCTGAAACGAGTCGTCGTCTACCAGCAATACCTTGAGCGCATTGCGGCTAATGGGCGCGGTGGCGGGTGTGATGCTTGGGTTATTCATATCGATTGAGGGTCACCGTTTGGAGCGTTGGTAAAGTTGATCATCCATGTTGGATGATTGATTCAGGGCGTCAATCCAGTCTTCGGCGTTTGGCAAGCCTTGCGTGTCAACCTGCTCAAGGGTTTGCTGCATGAGGCTCATGTTATTTTCCACGCCACATAGTATCTGTGAAACACGGTCCTGGAACTGCATCGCCATGAGCAGCGTCTCAACTTCCTTGCGCACCACCATGCCGTGGCGGTGCATGGACTCGGCGGAAGCTCCCAGCTTGCGCACATGGCCCAGCACGTGCTCCACCAGCTCACCTGAGAGCGACACCGCGTGTTTGTCATCCACCGCAGCGGCTTCTGCTCCGGCCATGGTGGTGTTCATGATGCCGGCAATTTGACCCACCCGCTGCCCGATGCGGGTGCCGGTTTCGGCCGAACGCTGCGAGAGCATGCGCACCTCGGAGGCCACCACCGCAAACCCGCGCCCGGACTCCCCGGCACGCGCAGCCTCAATGGCGGCGTTCAGGGCCAACAGGTTGGTTTGGGCGGCAATGCTGCGTACCTCGGCGGCCATGGCCTGCAACTCCAGCGTTTCCTTGGCCAGATTGCGGATGTTGATCAACAAGGCGTCCTTGCCTTCAATCACATTGGTCAGGGACAGCACCACCGGCTGCAGTTCCCGCTCGCACAGGTCCAGCAGGCCGATGGTGTTGCTGGAGTCCGTATTTCCGGCGGCGCTGGCGCCGCCAATGCCTGCCAGATCAAACTGCTGCAGCACCGTAGAAAAACTCGAAGTCAGTTGGTTTACCGCGCTTTCGGTCTGATTTTTTACGGTCTCCACGTGGAAGTTCCAGGCAGGCAGTACGTTTTGCATCAGCACGGCGAGTTCTTGTGTGGACAGACTCGCCAACTCCTGTGCATCGATGTTGGCCTGTTCGGTACGGGCGTTAGCGGCATGCACTTGCGCCATCAGCCAGCCAACAGCGGCGAATGACAGCAGGCCGACACCACCCGCCGTCGCCCATGGCGCCCAGGATTCGCTGATCCAAAGCGGCAAGGTTGCGATACATGTGATGGCAAATGGTGCTACCAGCCACACCGGTGCCGGCGCGTTGCGTCGTGCCGGGTCGATGGGGAGGTCGCTTGAAGCTGAATTCATCCTTTGATATTCTCGTGAGTGATGTGCCATGTCTAGTCAGGGCGCCATTTTAATGCCATCATAGGCTAGCAAGCACTGCGACGGCAACACAATACCAAGCGCAGTGCACAACATCACCTGATGGGAAAGTAATATGCGCAGTAAAACAAAGGCCACAAGAACACCCACGCGTTTTAATTGAAAAACTAGTATCACCGTGCCCTCTCAAACTATTCTTCTGGTCGATGACGATGAGCTACAGCTGGCCCTGCTGGGTATTCAGCTGGCCAACCTGGGGTACACCGACGTTATTTTGGCCCATGGCGGTGACGAGGCGTTGGCCGAGTTTGAACGCCATGGCGCGCAGATTGGCGTCATCATCAGCGACCTGGCCATGCCCGACATGGATGGCCTGGTGCTGATGCGTCACCTGGCGCAGCGCGGGTTTTCAGCATCGTTCATTTTGCTTTCTGGTGCGACCGATGAAATTTTAAGCAGCGCAGCGGGCCTGGCGCAGGCGCACCACCTTGATTTGCTCGGTGTGCTGAGCAAGCCCTGTGAACCCGAGCGCCTGAGCGCGATGCTGGCGGCGCGCCAACCCCGCAGCACCGGTCTGAGCGCACGGCGCATGGGAGAGTCGCTATCTCTGATGCGTCTGGTCCAGGCTCTGGGGACTGGTGAATTTATACCCTGGTACCAGCCCAAGGTCGATCTTCATACCGGAAAAACCGTCAGTGTCGAGGCCCTGGCACGCTGGCCGGTGGAGTCGGGCGGCATGATCGGGCCGGCCCATTTTGTGCCTGCCATCGAGGCCGCGGGGCTTTCTAACCAGTTGTTTTTTGCCATGGCCCGGGCCGTGCTGGCCGACCTGACGCTGTGGCGCACGCAGGGCATCCTGATCAAGGCCGCCATCAATATGTCGATGGACACCGCGCTCAACCTGAACATGCCAGAGCAACTGCAGGAACTGGTGCGCGCCAACGGTCTGCACCCGGCGGACCTGATCATTGAGGTCACCGAAAGCAAGCTGATGGTTGAGCGCAGCCTGGCCATGGAGACGCTGACCCGGCTGTCCCTGATGGGTTTTGTACTGTCAATTGATGACTTTGGGACCGGCTATTCCAGTCTGGTCCAGCTGGTCGATTTGCCATTCAAGGAATTGAAAATTGATGGCAGTTTCGTGCAACGCGCCAATGCGGAGCGCAAAGCCGAGGCCATTTTGCGCATCTCGGTCACGATCGGACTCACCCTGGGCATGGGTGTGGTGGCCGAGGGCGTAGAGACCGCCGAACAATTGGAATTTTTGCGCAGCTGCGGCGGCACCGTGGTCCAGGGCTACCACCTGGCCCGTCCCATGCCGTTGGCCGACTGCACGGCATGGCTACAGCGTGAGCGGGCTTAGGCAGCCCCCCGCCGTCAGTCTCCAGTTTGCTATAAAAATAATAGCTTAAACCGCATATTTCATGGGCGCTGGTGCCATAAACGATGAATAGACTCAATCCTCCCCAAAGAGCGACTGAAGTGCTGCGCCTCTTGGGCGTGGCTCTTTTTTATGGGCTGATCGCGCTACTGGTCAATCATTATTTTTCGATCAGTGGACGCGCCAGTGTGTTCTACCTGGCTAGCGGTCTGGCGCTGGCGGCCGTGCTGATAGGCGGGCCGCGCTACTTTTGGGCGGTGTTTTTGGGTTCGCTGGTCAATAGCCTGGTGGGCGGCGTGGAGTGGTGGGGTGCAACCGGCGCGGCCCTGGGCAGCGCCCTGGCGGCGTTGGCGGGGGCATGGCTGATTCGCCGCAATGGCAAATTCAACGCCGATCTGCCATCCTTGCGTAATGTGTGGGCCGTGGTCAGCTGGGGTGGGGCAGTGGCTTGCACCATCAGCGCCACCGCCGGAAGCACCACCTTGCTGCTGCGTGGTGTGCTGGGTTTGGATGATTTTGTTCAAAACCTGGTTTATTGGTGGATGGGTGATGTATTTGGCGTGGTGGTGCTGACGCCGCTACTGCTGGTGTGGTGGTCGGTGGCCAGCCAGAAACACCCTCTGCCATCCGTACGACAAGTGGCCGAAGCGGCACTGATTTTTGCAACGACCGCCCTTGTGGGTACCGTGATTTTTCTGGACTGGGGTCACGATGGACTACCCATGGTGGTCCATCTCGCGGTGGATGAGGTTGCGCAGGGCTACTGGATGTTTTTGTTTGTCGCCTGGACTGCGCTTCGCCTGGGCCAGCGGGGCACTTCACTGGTGCTGCTGCTGATAGCCTGCATGGGCGCAGCAGGGGTCGTGCAGGGCACGGGGTTCTTCCGCAACAGCGTGTCGCTCTCGGACATGACGGGCTATTGGTTCTTTAATCTGATTCTCTCCATGGTGGGGTTGTCTTTGGCCACCTATGTCACGGCCAGCAGAAAGGCGTTGGAGCGACTGGCTCGCAGCGAGGCCCGGATCAGTCTGCAATACACCAACGCGTTGGCCGCGCTCGATCATCACGCCATTGTGGCCACAGCCGATGTGCAGGGGCGCATTCTGTCGGTCAACGAGAAGTTTTGCCAGATCAGCGGCTACACGCGCGAGGAGTTGCTTGGGCAAGACCACAGCAAGCTCAACTCGGGCATCCACACCAAGGGTTTTTTCAAGGAGATGTACCTTACATTGGCCAGCGGAGAGTCTTGGCATGCTGAGGTGTGCAACCGCGCCAAAGACGGTCAGTTGTACTGGGTGCAGTCAACCATCTCCCCTTTCATGGGCAAGGATGGAAAACCCACCATGTATGTGGCCATCCACACCGACATTACCGGGCGCAAGCGTATCGAGCTGCAATTTCAGCAGAGCCAGGAGCGTTTGCTAGTGGCCACGCGATCGGGCGGTATTGGCATTTGGGATTGGAACCTGCAGACCAATGAGTTGATCTGGGACGACATGATGCTGGTCCTCTACGGCCTGCAGCGCGAAGGCTTTTCGGGTGCCATTGATGCCTGGCAGGTCGGAATCCACCAGGATGATCTGGAAGCGCAGTTGGTCAATACACAAAACGCCATCGCGGGCACCCATGTGTTTGACACCGAGTTCAGGGTCGTGCACCCCGATGGCAGCATTCGTCACCTGAAGGCCAACGCTGACGTGGTCCGCGACTCCCAAGGCACCGCCCTGCGCATGGTGGGCGTTAGTTGGGACATCACCGAGACAAGAAAACAGGACGCTGAACTTGCCAACTACCGCAGCAACCTGGAGCAGTTGGTCGCCAAAAAGACTGCCGAGGTGCAGGGTAGTGCTGATGCCGTCAAGCACGCGCTGTTTGAGTTGAAGCAGCAACGGCAAGTGATTGATCAGCACGCTATCGTCACCCTGTGTGGCCTGGACGGGCGCATTACCTATGGCAACCCCAAGTTCACCGAGGTGAGCGGCTACACGCAAGACGAATTTTTGGGCCAGGACCACAAACTGGTCAACTCGGATCATCATCCGAGGGGCTTCTTTAAGGATATGTACGACACCATCAATATGGGTGGCGTGTGGCGCAGTGAAGTATGCAATCGCACCAAGGACGGCAGCCTGTACTGGGTGGACAGCACGGTGGCGGCGTTCATGGGTGAAGACGGCAAACCGCGCGAATACATTGCGGTTCGCACGGACATCACGGAGCGCAAGCGCTCCGAACACTTCGAAGTAATGCGAAGCCAGACCATGGAGCAGCTGGCTGCAGATGCGCCGCTGACCCAGGTTCTCCAGGACATTGCGCACCATGTTGAGAGCATCAGCCCCATGCTGATTTGCAGCATCATGCTGCTCACCGAGGACGGCACTCACCTGCGCCTGGGCGCCGCACCCAGCCTGCCGGATTTTTATAACGAGGCCATCGAGAACATTGCCATTGGCCAGGGCGTAGCGTCGTGCGGTACGGCGGCCTTCACCGGCCGGCCGGTATTGGTGAACGACATTGCCAGCCACCCGTATTGGGAAAAGTACCGGGACCTGGCGGCGCGCGCCGGTCTGGGCGCCTGTTGGTCAGAGCCGGTTATCGCCATGGACGGAAAAATACTTGGCACGTTTGCCATTTATCACCGCAGTGCTCACACGCCCCAACCGGCCAACCTGGTTTTCATCTCGCTGTGCTCGCAACTGGTCGGCAGTGCGATCGAACAGCGGCGCGCCAGCACCGAGCGCAAACAAGCCGAAGAAGCCGCCCACGCCGCCAACCGCAGCAAATCGGAGTTTCTGGCCAACATGAGCCACGAGATTCGCACGCCCATGAACGGCGTGATTGGCATGGTCGACATCCTGCAGCAAACCTCCTTGTTGCCCGAGCAGGCGCGCATGTTGGAGACCATCCATGGCTCGTCCATGGCATTGCTGAGCATACTGAACGACATTCTGGACTTCTCCAAGATCGAGGCCGGCAAGCTCGAAGTCGAAAACATCCCAACCCATTTGCGCGAGGTCACCGAAGGCGTGGCGCAGTTGATGCTCAACGTAGCGGGCAGCAAAGACGCCCAAATCTCCCTGTTTGTCGACCCGGCTTTGCCCGTCTGGGTGATGTCTGACCCCACGCGCCTGCGCCAGGTGCTGTTTAACTTGCTGGGCAATGCACTCAAGTTCATCCCCAAGGGGGTGGGCCGGGCGATGCTGCATGTGCA
Source organism: uncultured beta proteobacterium (assembly GCA_903924955.1). Classification (GTDB taxonomy): domain Bacteria; phylum Pseudomonadota; class Gammaproteobacteria; order Burkholderiales; family Burkholderiaceae_C; genus Allorhodoferax. Next base: position 10,692 of record CAIYDK010000509.1, read on the forward strand.
CCCCATGGTGCGACCTGACGGCGTGGACTGTGTGCAGTTCTCTGTCATCGACAACGGCATTGGCATGAGCCCCAAGGTGGTGGCAAAGCTGTTTCAACCCTTTACGCAGGCCGATGCCACGACTGCACGCAAGTTCGGCGGCACTGGCCTGGGCCTGTCGATCACGCAGCGGCTGGTGGAGATGATGGACGGGCGTATCAGCGTAACCAGCACCCCCGGTGTGGGTTCGGAATTTATGGTCGAGTTCCCGTTGCGGGCAGCCATTGCACCGAGTGGCCGCGCACCCAGCAGGACGCCCGACCTGAGCGGCCTGCGCGTGCTGGCGGTCACCCCGCTGGCAGCCTGCTCGACCTTGTTTCAGGTGTACCTGGGAGCCGCCGGTGCGCAGGTTCGCGTCGTGCCTGACCTGAGCACGGCGCGTGCCGAACTGGCCGGTATGGCTAACATCGCGCACACCGCGCAACAGCCTGGCGACATTGTGTTGCTGCTAGACCTGGATGAAGCGGGTGACGAAGCCGATGCTCCACCCGCCGACCCAAGCGCAACTGACACTCCCTTGCCCGCCGGCGTGCGGGTGGTGCGGCTGGTGAACCGCGCCGACCACCAGGAGCCAGTGCCCGAAAGCCAGGTCCTTGAAATCCGGGTGCTCGCACGCCCCCTGTTGCACCACGACCTGATTCACGCTGTAGCCGTGGCTGGTGGGCGTGTGCGCGAGACCGATACCGTCCAGACCATCGAGAGGCGTCGCACTCCAAGGTTCAAGGCCCCCAGCGTGCAAGTAGCCGCGCAAACGGGCTGCCTGATTTTGATTGCCGAAGACAACGAGACCAACCGCGATGTGATGCGCGAGCAACTGCGCCTGCTGGGCTACGCCTGTGAGATGGCCAACGACGGCGCGCTGGCCTTGCAGATGTGGCGGGACGGTCTAGCGGCGCGTGATGGCCAGGCGGACCGCTATGCCCTGCTGTTGACCGACTGCCATATGCCCAATATGGACGGTTTTGAGTTGACCGAGGCGATTCGCACAACGCAGGCCGCGCTGGCGCACCTGCCCATCATCGCCATCACCGCCAACGCCATGCAAGGTGAAGCCCAGCGCTGTCGCGCGCGTGGCATGGATGACTATTTGTCCAAGCCTCTGCGCTTGAACGAGCTCGGCCCCATGCTGGCCAAGTGGATGCCCGAGGCCGTGCCCGTCATGGTGCAGCCGGACTCCGAGTACCCCGAACCCTTGCCCGTTCAAGCCGCGCTGATTCAGGGGCTCGACTCGGCTGGGGGCGATGACACCCGTGCCGTCTGGAACCAGGGCACCCTGAATGATCTGGTGGGCGACAACCCGGTCATGCACAAGCGCCTGCTCGAAAAGTTCATGGTCAATGCCAAAGAGCAGTTGACCAGCATAGCCACCAGCACCGCCGCAGGCAAACTGAGTGAGGCCGCAGGCGTTGCCCACACGCTCAAGTCAGCCGCGCGCAGCGTGGGCGCACTGGCCCTGGGAGAACAGTGTCAGGCCATCGAGACCGCAGGCAACGCCGGCGATGCTGCCACTTGCACCGCTCTGGCGCCGGGCCTGACAGCGGCCTTTGCAGCCGCGGCACTGGCCATTAACAGCCATTTGGCGCCACAGAGCGTTGGCATCCAGGAGAGTACTGTCACATGAATCTCGAAAATCTGTTTCAGCAACCCAGAGCGTTGCCGACTATTCCCAAAGTCATGCAGGAGCTGATTACCAGTTTCAACGACGAAGATGTGGCGGTCGCACGTCTGGTGGCGCTGATCTCGAGCGACCAGGTGCTCAGCGCCAATGTGCTGCGCATGGCCAACTCGGCGTATTTCGAGGTGCCCTACACGGTGGGCACCGTGACCGATGCGGTGGCCAAGCTGGGCTTTACCAATGTGCGTTCGCTGGTGATCAGTATTGGGCTGACGGGTAGCTTCAAAAGTATTCCCGGTATCGATGCGCGACAGTTCTGGCGGCACAGTCTGCACACGGCAGTGGTCTCTCGGCACTTGGGCGCACAAGTGGCCATCAAGCCAGATCTGGCGTTTACCGTGGGTCTGATGCACGCCATTGGCGAACTGGTGATGCACCTGGGCATGCCTCAGGAGATGCAGGCAGTCGATGCCGCGCAGCGCCTGCTGGATCCCAACCGTCTGGCCACCGAGCAGGCTACCTTTGGCTACACGCACGCTGACGTGGGAGCTGAGTTGGCGCGCCGGTGGAAGTTTCCGACCCAGTTCTCAAAGGCCATTGCCGGCGCGGCCAACCCGCTGGCACAGACGGACTTTGATCCGCTGGCAGCCCTGGTGAATATTGCCGCCTGGCGCTCCCGGTCTCAGGAAAACCAGCTCAGCCCCCAAGAGCTGGAGGCTGACTGGTCGAGCAAGCTGGCCGCCAAAATTCCGTTGTCGCGCAATGCCGTGCTGCAAGACCTGCCGAGTCTGGAGGTGCTGAGTCAGGGGCTGGAGAGTTTGCTGGCCTGATCTGGCCTACGAATTCAAAGTGGCATCTCGCTGGCTTGCCGGAATTGACACCCGTACCATGTTCTTGACTTCGGGCAGGCAGGAGCCGCAGTTGGTGCCGCACTGAAGCGCAGCCTGTAATTGCACCAGGCGCTGATCCTCATTGCCTTTGCAGTTGACCAGTTGTGTGGCGATGGCGCTCTCGGTCACGTTGAAGCAGGTGCAAATCTGTTTGCCGCGCGATTGCACGGCCGCCGGGGGCTTGGCACTTGGCGCGAGCAGCATGCGGCCAAAGGCCTGAGCGGGGAGTTCGTCCTGCAGCAGGGTTTTGATCCAGCTCTGGGCGCTGGTGTCGCCGGCCAGCACAAAGGCGTTGAGGCGACGTTCACCCGCCGCGTCGGCTGGCAACAACTGTATGGCGCGGCGTTGGCCGCGCTTTTTGTCGGCATAGCGCAGCACATCAATGCCGCCCAGACCCAGCACACGTTCAATGGTGGCAAGGACGTTGTCGGGTGGCGCTTCATAGGCGGCAGCGCGAAACAGGAGGCCACTGCGCTCGCGGCCAAATGGCGTGCAACTGGCAAACGAAAATAGCGCCATCAGTTCCTTGAGCTTGGCGCGCGCCTGCAGGGCCGCCTCGTCGGGCAACCAGGCCACGGCCAACAGCGACCAGGGCAGCTCGGCCTTGAGCACCTTGATGGCGGCGTGTTTGAACTCGGGCTGCTTGGAGGTGGGGCAAAAGGCCGGGCTGGTTAGCGCATTCACCCCCGACAGGCGCTCGCCAATGCTGCTGGAGCCACTTAGAAACTCTTCGCCCCAGTGCATGGCCATGAAGGTTTGTTGTGGAGCCATTGTGGCGCTGCCCAGTACGGGTACAACGATGGAGCCTCGTTTGCTGGTGACGTGCACGAGGTCGCCATCCAGCAGGCCCTGGCGGGTCATGTCCTGACGGTTCATCTCGATGGATGGCTCGCCCACATGGCCGAAAAGTCGACCCAGTGTGCCGGTACGGCTCATGCCGTGCCACTGGTCGCGCAGTCGCCCGGTGTTGAGTGAGAACGGGTAGCGCGTCTCACGCGGCTCGGCCACTGGCTTGTAGACCGTATCGGCAAATTTTGCCCTGCCATCTGCGGAGGGAAAAATGCCGTCTGCATAGAGCCGCTGCAATCCCGCTGTCTGTCCTTCGGCAAGCGGCCATTGCTGTGGGGCTTGGTCGAGCATGGCGTAGGACATGCCGGTGATGTCGAGGTCACGGCCCCGCGTGGATTCGCGGTGCTCGTTCCAGATGGACTCGGGGCTGGTGTAGGGGAATATCGGTTTACCGTGGCCCATTCCAATAGCCTCAAGGCAGCGTGCGAAGTCGATGGCTATTTTCCAGTCGTGACGCGGTCCATTTTCACGCTGCCCGGGGGGTGCGACCGCGGCCCGCACCCGAGAAATCCGGCGCTCGCTATTGGTAACGGTGCCTTCTTTTTCGCCCCAGGTGGTGGCAGGCAGCAGCAGGTCGGCGTAACGGCAGGTGGCGGTGTTGTTAAAGGCTTCCTGCACCACCACGAACTCGGCGCGCTCCAGCGCACGGCGCACGGTGGCCTGGTCGGGCATGCTTTGGGCCGGATTGGTGCATGCAATCCACAGGGCTTTGATCTCGCCGTCGGCGGCAGCCTGGAACATCTCTATGGCGGTCTTGCCGGGTTTTTCTGGCACCGAAGGGACACCCCACAGTGCGGCAACTTCAGCGCGATGCTTTGGGTTGCCCAGGTCACGATGCGCGGACAACAGATTGGCCAGTCCACCCACTTCGCGCCCGCCCATCGCATTGGGCTGGCCGGTCAGGGAAAACGGGCCGGCCCCGGGCTTTCCGATCTGGCCGGTAGCCAGGTGCAGGTTGATGAGGGCTGCGTTCTTGGCCGTGCCACTGCTGGACTGGTTGAGGCCCTGGCAGTACAGGCTGAGCGTGGGTGTGCGCGCCGAGCCATTCAGGTGCTGCATACCGGCAAACAGGCGGGTCGCCTTGAGTAGGGCATCCTTGGTGATTCCGCAGGCCTGTGCCACCACAAATGGGTTGTAGTCGAGCACCGTGTTTTTGAGCGCTTTAAAGTCGTTCGTGTGGTTGGCGATAAAGGCCTCATCCAGCCAGCCTTCCCAGGCCATGATGTGCAGCATGCCGTTGAAGAGCATCACGTCGGTGCCTGGCTGAATGGCCAGATGCACATCGGCGATGCCGGCCGTGTCGGTGGTGCGCGGGTCAACCACCACCACGCGCAGGTTGGGGTTGGACTTTTTTGCATCTTCGATCCGGCGAAACAAAATGGGGTGCGCAAACGCGGTGTTGGAGCCTGCGATGAAGATGCACTGCGCGTGGTTGATATCGTCATAGCAGGCCGGTGGCGCGTCGGCACCCAGAGTCTGTTTGTAGCCGGCCACGGCGCTGCTCATGCACAGGCGCGAATTCGTGTCGATGTTGTTGGTGCCAATCAGACCCTTGGCCAGCTTGTTGAAGGCGTAATAGTCTTCCGTGAGCAGCTGGCCGGAAACATAAAACCCCACAGCGTCGGGGCCCTGGCTGCGGATGATGCGCGCAAAATTATCTGTAGCAACAGCAAGCGCGGCATCCCAAGACACCGGCTGGGGCGCCTCGCCCCGATGCAAACGTTGCAAGGGTTGCAGTAGGCGGGTTTGCTGCGTGACCGCTGTGCTGGCGGTCAGGTGCAGGGTGGCACCCTTGGTACACAGGCGGCCAAAATTGGCCGGGTGATCGGGGTCCCCTCGCACCCCGGTGATCTGGCCGCCCTCGGACTCTATGATGACGCCACAGCCCACACCGCAGTAGGGGCAGGTTGATGGGGTCTGGCGAAGTGCGGTCATGGATGGGCTTGCGTGCAAATCGGGCGTCGCTATTGGGTAGGGCGGTGTCAGGAAGCGGCGCAGCCGGACTTGGGTCCGGCAACGGGGCGGGTCTGGTCAATGGCGTGGCTGGCCAGTTCTACGGTTTTGAGTGACACCTGAGCGCCTTCTACCTTGACTGCAAACTTGGGCGTGCAGCCTGCGTCGGGCGCTGCCGCCTGGCCGGTGCACAGGCCAATCGTCCAGTTGTGCAGTGGGCAGGCCACGCTGGTTCCAAACACAATGCCTTGTGACAGCGGTCCGCCCTTGTGCGGGCAGTGGTCCAGCAGAGCGAAGACTTCGTTGGCGTCGTTGCGGAACACGGCCACGTCCAAGCCTTGGGTACGGGCGACGCGGCGCGAGCCCAGTACGGGGATGTCTTCAACGTGGCAAATCGGGGTCCATTCACTCATTTTGCTATTCCTTTTGTAGCGGCATCATCAGTATTAACGGGGGCTATAGGCCCATTTAGAACTTTATGTTCGTTGGTTGGCGTACATTCCGGTTACGCGATCCATGACGATCAGCAGGTTCTCGCTGGCCTGGAAAACGTCGATCAGCGCTTTGGGCGTGCTCGACTCGGTAAGGGTTACCTTTTTCAATGCCGACTCAAAGAACAGCCACTGGCCGTCGGCGACTTTGAGGTCGTCTTCAATTTTTTGTGTGGTCTCGGGTGCCTTGTGCAGAAGGACCATGGCACCACTGAACTCGCTGCGTGCTTTCTCGATTTCGGCGCTGGCCGTTGCTGCATCAACCGGGAGCCTTGCCGCCATGAAATACATGGCCATGCGTTGACTCAGCATGCGTTGGCGCCCGGCAATATTGACCAGTTTTCCCAAGGGCTTGGCTTGCACCATCTCATATTGCACCGTGCCTTGATGGGCCAGTGTCAGCACACCGGCGTTGAGCTGCAACATATTTGCAGCATTCTCGCGGGAGGGCGCGCTGCCTACCAATGCGGCTTTGTAGCCGTTCCAGGACGTTTCCAGTTTGGAGTAGGTGTCCTTGATGTCGGCCGATGAGGCATAGGATTTGAGCTCGACCAACTGGCGGTCAAACAGGGCCATTGATTTGTCCAGGGCGGCCTGTGCGGTGGATTTTTCGATGCCATGCACTAGCGCCAGCCAGGCCTTGCCCATGCGCTGGCTCAGCATACGCTGGCGCCCCGCCTTGTTGATGGCGTCGCCCAGGTCGGTGACCTGGGCATGCACGCTCAGCAGGGGCAGGCCGACGGCGGCAATCATCAATGTTCTACGGCTTAGCAGGCTTGGTTTCATGGCATCCTCAATTCAGAAAAGCGCCAGTGTCTCGCGGACGGGGTTTTTCAAAAATGGGGTAGTTAAAGAATTTCATAAAAACACAACAATTGGTAACAAAGCGTCATGGAGGTGTTCAAGCGCCCAGTGCTTCGAACTGCCGGGTGTCCACTGCGGCTTCCTTGAAGTCAAACCACGGGTCAGGCTCTCCCTCGAGTGCCTGCTGCAATTGCACCCACAGTGTCTTGCGGCCTTTATGGTCATCCAGGATGCGCTTTTTGACGTAATCCAGGCCGACGCGGGCAACAAAATGCACCGTGCGCTCCAGGTACCAGCCTTCCTGGCGGTAGAGCTGGCAGAAGGCACCGGTGTACTCCAGCACCTCAGCCGCCGTCTTGACCTTGACCAGGAAGTGGGCGACTTCGGTCTTGATGCCGCCGTTGCCGGCCACATACATTTCCCAGCCACTGTCCACACCGATGATGCCCACGTCCTTGATGCCGGCCTCGGCGCAGTTGCGCGGGCAGCCCGACACGGCGAACTTGACCTTGTGGGGTGCATACATTCCCACAAAAGCACGCTCCAGGTCCTTGCCCATCTGCGTGCTGTCCTGCGTACCCATGCGGCACCACTCACTGCCTACGCAGGTTTTCACCGTGCGCAGCGCCTTGGCGTAGGCGTGTCCGCTGGGCATGCCGATGTCCTTCCAGACGTTGACCAGGTCTTCCTTCTTCACACCCAGCAGGTCGATACGCTGGCCTCCGGTGACCTTGACGGTAGGAATTTTGTACTTGTCCACAGCGTCAGCAATGCGGCGCAATTCACTGGCCGTGGTTTCGCCGCCCCACATACGGGGAATGACGCTGTAGGTGCCGTCCTTCTGGATGTTGGCGTGACTGCGCTCGTTGATGAAGCGGCTTTGCGGGTCATCTTTTGCCTCTTTGGGCCAGGTGCTGATCAGGTAGTAGTTAACGGCAGGGCGGCACGATGCACATCCGTTGGGTGTCCTCCACTCCATGAACTGAAACACGCTGGCAATGGTCAGCAACGTGTTGGTGCGGATCGCGTCGCGCACGGCCTGGTGGCCATGGTCGGTGCAACTGCACAGGGCCTTGAGCTTGGGCGTGGCCGAGTAGTCGCCGCCGGCAGTGAACATCAGCAACTGCTCCACCAGGCCGGTGCAGGAGCCGCACGACGCGCTGGCCTTGGTGTGCTTGCGTACCTCGTCCAGCGTGAACAGCCCCTTTTCCTTGATGGCCTTGCAGATGGCGCCCTTGGTCACGCCATTGCAGCCGCACACCTCGGCGCTGTCAGGCATGGATGCGGCCTTGCAATGGCCTTCGTGGCCCACATCACCGATGTTGGACTCGCCGAACATCAGCTTGTCGCGGATGTCGCTTACGCTGCGCCCATCGCGTAACAGCTTGAAGTACCAGCTGCCGTCCACTGTGTCGCCATACAGACAGGCGCCGACCAGCTTGTCGTCCTTGATGACCAGCTTTTTGTAGACACCGCCATAGGGGTCGCTCATGATCAGTTCTTCGGTGCCTTCGCCCCCCGTGAAATCGCCCGCGCTGAACAGGTCAATACCGGTGACCTTGAGCTTGGTCGACGTGAGGGAACCTTTGTACTGGCCAATGCCGAACTGTGCCAGGTGGTTGGCTGCGACCTTAGCCTGTTCAAACAGCGGCGCGACCAGACCGTAGGCAATGCCACGGTGGGCCGCACATTCTCCAACCGAGTAAATGCGCGCATCGGTGGTGGTCTGCATGGTGTCGTTGACCACAATACCCTTGTTGCAGTGCAGGCGCATGCTTTCCGCCAACTGGGTATTGGGGCGAATGCCCACCGCCATCACCACCAGGTCGGCGGCAACGCAAGTGCCGTCCTTGAATTGGATGGATTGGACGCGGCCACCTTTGCCATCGCAGGCGTTGCCGACCAGCGCTTGCGTTTGCGCGCCCATCAAAAACTTCAGGCCGCGGTCTTCGAGCGACTTTTGCAGCATCTTGCCAGCCACGGTGTCCAACTGGCGTTCCATCAGCGTGGGCATCACGTGCACGACGGTCACGTTCATGCCACGCAGCATCAGGCCATTGGCCGCTTCGAGGCCCAGCAGGCCACCACCGATGACGACGGCGTTCCTGTACCGCTTCGACGCGTCAATCATGGCCTCGGTGTCTGCAATGTCGCGGTAGGCAATGACGCCTTCGAGCTCTTTGCCGGGAACGGGCAGGATAAAGGGGTTGGAGCCGGTGCACAGTAGCAGGCGGTCGTACGCGGACTCGGTGCCGTCGTTGGCGCGCACGATGCGCTTGATGCGGTCGACTTCGACTACTTTTTTTCCGGCGTGCAGGGTGATGTGGTTGTCTTTGTACCAGTCCCAGGAGTTGAGCACGATCTCGTCAAGGGTCTGTTCGCCGGCCAGCACCGGCGAGAGCAAAATACGGTTGTAGTTGGGGTGTGGCTCAGCGCCAAATACGGTGACGTCGTAGAGTTCGGGGGCAATCTTCAGTAGCTCTTCTAGAGTGCGCACACCCGCCATGCCATTGCCGACCATGACGAGCTTCTGTTTTGTTTTGACTTGCATGTCCATGGTCATGCCGCCTTTTCTACGTGGGCTTGCCGTGTGTACAGAAAGTCGATCACGGCCTTGCGGTAACCCAGGTATTGCGCACTGTCAGCCAGCGCTACGCGGTTGCGGGGACGGGCTAGATCCACATGCAGCACTTCGCCAATGGTTGCAGCAGGTCCGTTGGTCAGCATCACGATCTTGTCGGACAGCAGCACGGCCTCATCTACGTCGTGCGTCACCATCACCACGGTGCTGTGGGTGCGCGCCACGATGTCAAGCAACTCGTCTTGCAACTTGGCGCGTGTCAATGCGTCCAGCGCACCAAAGGGTTCATCCATCAGCAGGACCTTGGGTTCCATGGCGAGGGCCCGAGCAATGCCCACGCGTTGCTTCATGCCTCCGGAGATTTCGCCAGGGCGCTTTTGGGCAGCCGGCGTCAGGCCCACCAAGGCCAGCGCGGCATCGGTGCGCGCCATGAGTTGCGCTTTGTTCTCAGATGGTGCGCCGGTGCTCCTGGATGCTGCACCAAAGACGCGCTCCACACCCAGGTAAACGTTCTCAAAGCAGCTCAGCCAGGGCAGCAGGGAATGGTTCTGGAAAACCACTGCGCGTTCTGGGCCCGGGCCTGCGATCTCGCGGTTGGCGCAGAGCAGGGTGCCTGCGGTGGGCAGGGTCAGTCCGGCAATCAGGTTCAACAAGGTTGATTTGCCGCAACCGGAGTGGCCGATCAGGGTCACGAATTCGCCCTTTGCCACGGTCAGGTTGACTTCGCGCAACGCGGGGAAAAAGCCTTTGCGGGTTCTGAAGGTTTGTTCAACGTTCTGGATATCGATGTATTTCAAGTTGGTCATGACTTCACCTCTTCAAACGTAAATGCGGTGGCGATTTTGATCAGGGCGTATTCCAGTACCAGGCCCACAATGCCAATCACGAAGATGGCAATGATGATGTTCTTGACGTTGAGGTTGTTCCACTCGTCCCACACCCAAAAGCCGATGCCCACGCCGCCCGTTAGCATCTCGGCGGCCACGATCACCAGCCAGGCGGTGCCCACGGCCAGGCGCACGCCGGTCAACATATAGGGCAGCACGGCGGGGAACAGGATTTTGGTGACGATCTTCCACTCGGAAAGGTTCAGCACACGCGCCACATTCATGTAGTCCTGGGGTACACGCTGCACACCGACCGCGGTATTGATGACCATGGGCCAGATGGAGCAGATGAAGATGGTCCAGATGGCCGCCGGGTTGGCTCCCTTGAATACCATCAGACCAATCGGTAGCCAGGCCAGTGGGGACACCGGACGCAGCAGGCTGATCAGCGGGTTGAACATGCGGCCGAGAAATTCGAAGCGGCCAATTGCAAAACCAGCCGGTATGCCCACGGCTGCCGCCAGGCCAAAGCCTATTGCCACGCGCTCCAATGACATCAGCACATTCCAGCCCACGCCCTGGTCGTTGGGCCCCTTGCGGTAGAACGGATCGCTGAACAGCACCACGGCCTGCTTCCAGGTTTCCCATGGGCTGGGAATGTTGCTGGCCGTGCTGATGCTGACTACGGCCCAGATGCCGATGAGCAGGCACAGGCCCAACAAGGGCGGCAACACTGCCATCACCAGGCCGCGCCAGTCGCGCGGGGAGCGTACCGCAGTCGATGCGGAGGTCATCACCGTCTGGGTCGAGGAATCCAAGGCTTTTAGGCCGATAGCCCCCGTGGAATGTGCGTGGGCAGCTTCTTTTTTCATAGCAATTCTATCGGTCGCCGCGGCCAAGGGGGAGTGGAAAACTGCGCTTACCATGGTGAGCTCCTTAGGCTTTGATCTTGAAACCGTCGGCGTACTTCTTGGGATCTTTGCCGTCCCACACCACACCGTCCATGAACTTGGCCGAGCGCATCGCGTCCTTCGGAATCGGGGCCTTGGCAGCAGTGGCGGCCTGCTTGTAAATGTCGACCTGGTTGATCTGCTTGGCCACTGCCAGGTAGTCGGGGTGGTCTTTGAGCAAGCCCCAGCGCTTGTGCTGGGTCATGAACCACATGCCGTCGGACAAATAGGGGAAGGTGACTGTGCCTTCGTTGAAAAACTTCATGTGGTTGGGGTCGTCCCAGGTTCTGCCCATGCCGTTCTGGTAGCGCCCCAGGATGCGCTGGTTGATCGCGTCGACGCTGGTGTTGACATAGCTCTTGTCGGCAATGGTTTCAGCCATTTTGTTTTTGTTGGACAGACTGGCGTCAATCCACTGGCCGGCCTCAATGATGGCGGCTGTCACCGCGCGGGCCGTGTTGGGGTATTTTTTGACGAAATCGCCTGTGGTGCCCAGCACCTTTTCGGGGTGATCTTTCCAGATGTCTTGCGTAGTCGCGGCCGTCACGCCAATGCCGTCAATGATGGCTCTGTGGTTCCAGGGTTCGCCCACGCAGTAGCCATCCATGTTGCCCACACGCATGTTGGCCACCATTTGCGGAGGTGGTACCGTGATGACCTTGGCGTCCGTCATGGGGTTGATGCCGTTTGCCGCCAGCCAGTAGTACAGCCACATGGCATGGGTGCCGGTGGGGAAGGTTTGGGCGAAGGTGTAGTCCTGACCCGGCGGGCGCTTTTCGGCGGCCATCAATTTTGCAAGGCCGGCACCGTCCACCGCACCCTTGTCGGCGAGCTTTTTCGACAGGGTGATTGCCTGGCCATTCTGGTTCAGGGTCATCAGCACAGCCATGTCCTTTTTGGGGCCGCTGATGCCGAGGTGCACACCGTAGATCAGGCCGTAGAGCGCGTGGGCAAAGTCCAGCTCGCCGTTGACCAGTTTGTCGCGCACGCCGGCCCAGGAGGCTTCCTTGCTGGGAATGATCTTGACCCCGTATTTCTTGTCAAAACCCAACACGCAGGCCATGACCACGCTGGCGCAGTCAGTCAAAGGGATGAATCCGATCTTGACCTCGGCCTTCTCCGGTGCGTCGGAGCCAGCGGCATAGACCGCTGCACGCAATGCTGGGTTGATGCCGATGGCGCCCACGGCAGCCGACTGAAGCACCGAGCGGCGGCTGAGCTTATTGTTTAAAAGGTTGGTCATGGCATACATCCTTCGTAAAGTTGACGACTGCAAACGAGAAAAGGCGTCCTCACGCTGCGGGGACTTGTCGGGCAAGTCGTGTACAGGTGGGGACGCCTTTGTCCGGGAGAGCTGGCTTCACCCGCCGTTGGGTGGTGCCAGTCGTGACCTTCATTGGTCTCGTTTGGATATACGCAATGAACGTGCCAACAAATTCTTGCCTTGCCGCACCGGTTTTGTGCATTGCACCCACTACATGTCGTGCCTAAAGAAATGCACCAACGTGCCGAAAAATAAGCTATGCAAACCGAATCGTCCAAAGCAAGAACCAACCGCTGTGTTCCGGTCGAGCAGTGGCCAGAATCACTGGAGCTGCTGCGCTATCTTGCCATCCAAAAAAATCCCTTGTCGGTTAGGGATTTGTCTCACGAAGTGAGCGCTCCGGAGATCTCCACACGCAATCGACTGGCTCGACTGGAGGCTGAAGGTGCGGTGAGTGCATCGCGTGCCACTTCTATCCTGGGTCCTGGCAAACAGGTGGTATGCGCGCATTACGTCATCACGCAGTACGGCAGGGATTGCGCGGGCCTGCGCTCGCAGGCCACGGAAAATGCACCACGTCCGTGCGTTAACAGCGTCTTCGCGTTGGCGAAGGCGATGAATCTCGGGTTCTGAAATTCAGACATTCCGATTCCACCGCCCTCAGGTGCGGTCAGCCTAATAGCTCGGCCACGTCCAGCATGCGCTGGGCGACATCAATTATTTTCAGGTTCTTGTCCATCGCGGTCTTGCGTAATTTCTCGTAGGCAACCGGCTCGCTCAGGCCCTGGCGCTGCATCAGCAGGCCCTTGGCACGTTCAATGATGCGGCGGTTTTTGAGTTCGGTACTCAGGTCCAGCAGTTCGGTCTTCGCATCCGCCAACTCAGCCCGCAACGCCTGTTCGTGTTCAAAGCGTGCCATTGCAACATTCAAAATGGGGCGAATGCGATGCGGTGACAGACCGGCCACGATGTAGGCCGACACCCCGGCCGCCACGGCGGCGCGCGCGTTGGAGGTGTCGTCATCGTTGGTGAACATGACAATGGGGCGTCGCGCATTGCGCGTGGCTACGACGACATGTTCGAGCGCATCGCGAGCGTCGCTTTCAGCGTCCAGAATGATCAGATCCGCCTGCAATTGTCCTAGGCGCTCCTGTAGGTAGGTGTCGGCCGGAAGTACTGCGACCAGGTTGAAGCCGCTTTCCAGCAAGGCGATGCGCAGACTGCGCGAACGCTCGGCCTGTTGCAGGGCGTGGGCATCGTCCTGGTCGGCAATGTCCAGATCGGGGGCTACAACAACAATTCGCAGGGCTTCAAGCATGGTGTTGAACATGCAAAATTCGGGCCACTTCAGTTACGGCGCCAGTAGTGGTAGCGCCAGGCGGTTGTAAAGCCTGCGCGGCGGTAGAGAGCCAATGCGGAGGTATTGTTTTCTTCGACCTGTAGAAAGACGCGATTCAGTTTGGATTCTGTCGCTCTATCAGCGAGACCCGCTAGCACGCGGGCAGCCAGCCCCCGACCACGTTGCGCGGGTAGTGTGCGCATGCCGTGCACACTGCACCAGTTCTGGCTCATGGCAGCAGTGCCGGCAGCGACGGCGTGCCCATTTTCCACAACGCAGGCGTAAACCACATGGGGACTGCGGCTCAGAGCGTGAACGCGGTGTGCACCGTCGATGGGATCAAAGCCCTCGGCCAGATAGACGCTGGACCAGCTGGCATCAGGCTGGCTGCTTACGCTGGCAGACTGGTCAGAGCAGATGACGCGCATCTGTTGCACGGAGCCCACTTGCACCAGCGTGGGTTGGCTTGCCTGGTAGCCACGGCGGGCGAGTTCGGCGTGAACTGGGGCCAAGCCCGCAACGTCCGCCAATCTGAAAGCGGCTTGAAGGCCGCGGTCGCTGTACAGGGCCTCAATGGTGGGGATCTGTCGGATATCGATGCCTTGATGGCGCACGGGAACGGCACTCTTTGCGCGGCCGATGGTGGATACATCAAATGGCAGCAACCAACCTTCAATTTCCTGGACGGCAGGCGGCGCGACGGCGTCCAGCGTGGCGCGTTCCAGGCTTGCGATGTCGCCGTCCTCCAACGGTGGGCTTAAGGTGTGTGTGGTTCTCATATTTGCAGTCCGCCCCTATTGTGCCAACGGTGTCAGGCTCGTTTCCTCTAAACTCGCGGCCTCATAGGGGAAAACATGCTGGTTTTGGGGATTGAGTCGTCCTGTGACGAAACGGGTGTGGCCCTGGTGCAGTGGGAGGGGCAGGCCGTCCCGACGTTGCTGGCCCATGCGCTGTACAGCCAGATTGAAATGCACCAGGCGTTTGGCGGTGTTGTGCCCGAGCTCGCCAGTCGTGATCACATTCGCCGCGTGTTGCCGCTCACCCGAGAAGTTTTGGCGAACGCACATCGGTCACTGGCGCAGGTGGATGTGGTGGCTTACACGCGTGGCCCCGGTTTGGCCGGTGCCTTGCTGGTGGGTGCCGGCGTGGCATGTGCAATGGGGGCAGCATTGGATAAGCCGGTTCTCGGTGTGCACCATCTGGAGGGGCATTTGTTGTCACCCTTCTTGAGTGCTGATCCCCCGCAGTTTCCGTTTGTAGCCCTGCTGGTGTCGGGTGGACACACGCAACTGATGCAGGTGAAAGGGGTGGGGCGCTACGCGCTGCTGGGGGAAAGTATCGATGATGCTGCGGGGGAGGCATTTGACAAGTCTGCCAAGCTCATGGGGTTGGGGTATCCGGGTGGACCTGCACTGGCGAAAATGGCGGAGGATGGAGACCCCAACGCTTACGCGTTGCCTCGTCCCTTGCTCAAGAGCGGTAGTCTGGATTTCTCGTTTGCCGGTCTCAAGACGGCGGTGCTGGTGCAAGCACAGCGCATGGTGGCAGCGGACTTGGCCCTGTCGCTGGGACAACGGCCTGCGCAAACCCAACCCACAGGCAGTAGTACTGCGGGATTTGATGCCCTGCCTCGCTCACAACAGTGCGACCTTGCGGCGTCTACGCAAGCGGCCATTGTGGAGGTGCTGGTGAAGAAATCCATGCTGGCGCTCAAACAAACGGGTCTGCAGCGGCTGGTGGTTGCCGGTGGTGTGGGCGCCAATCGCGCGTTGCGCGAGCAACTTAACGCCGCGTGTGCAAAGCGCGGCGTGCGGGTGCATTACCCGGAACTGCATCTGTGTACTGACAACGGCGCCATGATCGCCATGGCCGCTGCGATGCGGTTGCAAAGCGGCTTACAAGAGGCTGTCAAGGCCTACGCGTTTGATGTCAAGCCGCGTTGGCCACTGGACAGCCTTTGATCAATGCACGATCAACTCGGTGGCGCTGCTGACGGGCAGCTTCTTGACCAGCTTGAGCGTTAAAACCCCGTTTTCCAGTTTGGCGTCGCTCAAGGCCGTGTCGATGTCCTGCGGCAGTTCGTAAGCCACGTTGTAGCGGCGTGCAGCGCCTTCCTTGCTGGCAATGCGAACCACGGCACCTTCGATGGTGATGGACAACTGATCCTTGGCTATACCGGGCATATCCAGACTGAGTGTGTGCGACGTCTCGTCCTGGGTGGTTGTGCCGGGCTTGCTGGCGGTGGAGCGCAGCGCATCGTCCATGAAGCGCTCCAATGTGCGACTTGCGTTGACATAGGCATGGCGACGCAGTTGGGGCTGGGCGGTAGTGGCAAAAAACATGGCGAGTCTCCTAGTACACTGCGCGGCTCTCACAGTGATCGCCGCATGCATTCAAGCTGCGCCTCATTGTGGAAATTTCAAGAAAAAAATCATATGTTTATTGTTTCTCGTTGGGCCTTGAAATTTTGCACCGCAGCACTATGCGCGCTGGCGTTGCCGTGTTCATTCGTACTTGCGCAGACACCCGTTGCGCCCATCAAGCTGGCCATGATCGAGGGTCTGAGTGGGCCCAATGGCAATGCCGGTGAGGCGGTGTATCGCAACCTGATCTGGGCCGTTGAGCGGGTCAATGCGCGCGCGGGAGTGAAACTATTACTGGAACGGTACGACAGCAAAGGTCAAAACGAGGAGGCTTTGTCAGCCCTGCGCTCAGCGATTGACAACGGCGCGCGCATCAT
This sequence comes from uncultured beta proteobacterium, assembly GCA_903924955.1. Taxonomy (GTDB): domain Bacteria; phylum Pseudomonadota; class Gammaproteobacteria; order Burkholderiales; family Burkholderiaceae_C; genus Allorhodoferax. Next base: position 27,034 of record CAIYDK010000509.1, read on the forward strand.
CCTGCAGGGCAATTCGTCCGCCAACGCAGCGGCTCTGATTGATGCCATTAACAAGCACAACTCGCGTGAACCTGACAAGCGGGTGCTGTTTCTAAACTACTCCGCAGTCGATCCCTCGCTCACCAATGAAAAGTGCAGTTTCTGGCATTTCCGTTTCGACGCCCACGCTGATATGCGCATGGCGGCGCTGATGGATGTCATCAAGGACGACAAGGCGCTCAAGGGCGCTTATTTGATTGGGCAGGACTACAGTTTTGGTCAGGCTGTATTGCGGGAGGCGCGCCGCCAGTTGGGCGCACTGCGTCCGGATGTGCACATCGTGGGGGAGGAATTGCACCCCATGGCGCGGGTGAAGGACTTTTTACCCTATGCCACCAAGATCAAGGCCAGCGGTGCGCAGGCCGTGATCACCGGAAATTGGGGCAATGATCTGACCCTGTTGATCAAGGCGGCCAAGGAGGTGGGTTTTGAAGGAAAGTTTTACACCTTTTACGGCAATGCGCTGGGCGCGCCTGCTGCCATTGGCGAGGCAGGCATTGGCAGAGTGGTCGCTGTGGCGGAGTGGTTGCCCAATGTGCAGACCGCCGGTAGCGACGCCTTTTACCGGTCCTTCCGGGTTCGCTATCCGCAGGCCGCTGACGACTATGTGCACATGCGTATGCAATTGTTGATCGAAGCGCTGGTGCAGGCCATTGACTCTGCCAGCAAGGCGAACGCCGTCGGCTCGCACATTGCGCCGGATATTGCATTGGTTGCTGCGCATATGGAGCGCGTCAGCGTCACCCTAGGTGGACAGTCTGGCACCATGCGTGCGCAAGATCACCAGTTCCAGCAACCCCTGGTGGTAGGTGTCATGGACCGACAAGGTACTTCGGGTGTCAAATACGATGTTGAAGGATCGGGCTACGGTTTTCGCGTCGTAAAAACAGTCACGGCGGAATCTGCCGAGTTGCCCAGTAGCTGCAAGATGCTGCGCCCCTGATTTCACCCGTCGCCAGGCTGTTTTGCTTGAAACCCGGATTCTGGCGCGTGACAGGCTATAATTGAGCGGCTTTGCATACGGCAGAGCGCACGCCAGGAGCAGTTCCAGCACCCGGCGCAAGTTTAAAAACCAGGGGCGCACCCAGTGTCTAGCCCCGAAAATACAGGAAATCGAAATGATTGCATCCAGCATCAAAGCCGCTGTTGTCAAAGACAACGCGCGCAGCCCATCTGATACCGGTAGCCCTGAAGTGCAAGTTGCGCTGTTGACCGCCCGTATCAACGAACTCATGCCCCACTTCAAGACCCACGCCAAAGACCACCACGGTCGTCGCGGTCTGGTGCGCATGGTTAACACACGCAAAAGCCTGCTGGCTTACCTGAATCGCGTGGACCACGATCGCTACGTTGCGTTGATCGCCAAGCTGGGTCTGCGTAAGTAATCGTTGCACCAAATGACAGACGCCTGAGTTAGTTCACTAGCTCAGGCGTTTTTTACTTCGGAGACGGCAAAAACAGAGCGAAGCTGTGTCATTCCAAGGAAATTGGCGGTTTTTTGAACCGGAATTTGAGTTTCTCTGGAATGGCATCGTGTTCTGCGTTGTTGCCTCCGGGCTTGGCAGGTGGCCTTTACCTGCCAGCGGGTTCCCGCACTATCAGGAGATAAAACAATGAGCATTTTCAATAAAGTTAGCAAGACCTTCCAATGGGGTCAGCACACGGTCACCATGGAAACGGGTGAGATCGCACGCCAGTCCACTGGCGCAGTGCTGCTGGATATGGATGGAACCGTCGTTCTGGCTACTGTGGTTGCCAAGACTGAAGGTAAAGCCGGGCAAGACTTTTTCCCCTTAACCGTTGATTACCTTGAAAAAGCTTATGCCGCTGGCAAGATTCCCGGCAGTTTCTTCAAGCGTGAAGGACGCCCCAGCGAGTTCGAGACGCTGACCAGTCGCCTGATCGACCGTCCTATTCGTCCGTTGTTTCCCGAAGGCTTCTTTAACGAAGTGCACGTTGTCGTGCATACCGTGTCTTTGAATCCTGAAGTGGATGCAGATATCGCTGCCTTGATTGCAGTCAGCGCAGCCTTGTCCATCAGCGGCGTGCCGTTTAACGGTCCTATCGGCGCAGCCCGCGTGGGTTATGTCAACGGCGAATATGTGTTGAATCCCGGCCAGACCCAGCGCAAGGACTCGATTCTTGACCTGGTGGTTGCAGGTACCGAAGCCGCCGTTCTGATGGTGGAGTCAGAAGCCCAGCAGCTGTCTGAAGAAATCATGCTTGGCGCCGTGGTCTATGGCCATACCCAAGGAAACATTGCGATCAATGCCATCCACGAGCTCGTGCGTGACGCTGGCAAGCCCGTGTGGAACTGGAAAGCGCCCGCTAAAGACGAAGTACTGATCGCGAAGATCGACGGCTTGGCCAAAGATAAACTGGTTGCCGCGTACCAAATCCGCAATAAGCAAGCCCGCACACAGGCTTGCCGTACTGCTTATTCTGAAGTCATGGCGGCGCTCAAAGCCGAAGGCGCTGCATTTGACAGCGTAGCCATCGAAGGCCTGTTGTTTGAAATCGAAGCCAAGATCGTTCGCGGCCAGATTTTGGCAGGTGAGCCCCGTATTGACGGCCGCGACACGCGTACGGTGCGTGCCATTGAAATTCGCAATGGCGTGTTGCCCCGCACGCACGGATCTGCATTGTTCACCCGTGGTGAAACACAGGCCCTGGTGGTTACCACGTTGGGTACCGAGCGCGACGCACAACGTATCGACGCATTGAGCGGCGACTATGAAGATCGCTTCATGTTGCACTACAACATGCCTCCGTTTGCTACCGGCGAAACCGGTCGCGTTGGCACACCCAAGCGCCGGGAAATCGGTCATGGCCGTTTGGCCAAGCGCGCCTTGGTGGCGTGCTTGCCTTCGAAAGAAGACTTCCCTTACACCATGCGTGTGGTGTCGGAAATCACCGAGTCCAATGGATCATCTTCCATGGCTTCGGTCTGCGGTGGCTGCCTGTCCCTGATGGATGCCGGCGTTCCCATGAAGGCACACGTGGCGGGTATTGCCATGGGCTTGATCAAGGAAGACAACCGCTTTGCCGTTTTGACCGACATCCTGGGTGATGAAGATCACTTGGGCGATATGGACTTCAAAGTGGCTGGTACTACGAACGGCATTACTGCACTGCAGATGGACATCAAAATCCAGGGCATCACCAAGGAAATCATGCAAGTCGCTTTGGCACAGGCTAAGGAAGCGCGCATGCACATTCTGGGCAAGATGCAAGAAGCGATGGCCGAAGCCAAGACCGAAGTGTCCAACTTCGCGCCCCGCCTGTTCACCATGAAGATCAACCCCGAGAAAATCCGTGACGTGATCGGCAAGGGTGGTTCGGTGATTCGTGCCCTGACCGAAGAGACCGGTACCCAGATCAACATTGACGAAGACGGCACTATCACCATCGCGTCTGCTGACCCTGAAAAAGCTGAAATGGCCAAGCGCCGCATCGAGCAAATTACAGCTGAAGTGGAAATTGGCAAGGTCTACGAAGGCCCGATCACCAAGATTCTCGACTTTGGTGCTTTGGTCAATTTGCTGCCTGGTAAAGACGGCCTGCTGCACATCAGCCAGATCGCCCATGAGCGCGTCGAGAAGGTGTCTGATTACCTGACTGAAGGCCAGGTCATCAAGGTCAAGGTCATGGAGACTGATGAAAAAGGCCGCATCAAGCTGTCCATGAAGGCTTTGTTGGACCGTCCATCACAGTCGTCGGATCAGGGGTGATCGTCAACTGCTAGCAATTTGGTAGCATCTTGCGCAATATTGGCGGGGGCTACCGGTTGGAAATGCTATGAACGTTATTGAAATTGCATCCTTTGGCGGGCCAGATGTTTTGCGTATGGCAACTCGACCCTTGCCTGTTGCGGGCGATGGTGAGGTGCTGATTCGCGTTGGTGCGAGCGGCATCAATCGCCCCGACGTGCTGCAACGGGCCGGCATGTATCCGGCACCTGCAGGTGCGTCCGACATTCCGGGGCTGGAGATCGCTGGCACCATTGTGAGTGGCGATGAGCAGGCCCTGAACAAAGTCGGTCTTCAAGTGGGTGACCGCGTTTGCGCGTTGGTCGCTGGCGGAGGATACGCCGAGTATTGCGTTGCGCCCGTGGGCCAATGCCTGCCAGTGCCACGAGGTTTGAGCGACGTGGAGGCGGCATCCCTGCCCGAGACGTTCTTTACCGTCTGGAGTAATGTTTTTGACCGCGGTGGCTTGAAGGCGGGTGAGACCCTGCTTGTGCAAGGCGGATCCAGTGGAATCGGGGTCACGGCTATTCAAATGGCCAAAGCCTTGGGTGCGCACGTGATTGCCACGGCTGGTAGCGATGCAAAGTGCGAGGCGTGCTTGGCGTTAGGTGCAGACCATGCCATCAATTACAAGACGCAGGACTTTCAAGTGGAGGCTTTGCGCCTGACCGATGGGCGTGGCGTGGACCTGGTGCTGGATATGGTTGCCGGAAGCTATGTGGCCAAGGAATTGCAATGCTTGGCCGAAGACGGGCGACTGGTGATCATTGCGGTGCAGGGCGGATTGCAGGCTGAAATCAATGCGGGACTGGTGATGCGCAAGCGCTTAACCATTACCGGTTCCACGTTGCGTGCGCGCCCAGTTGCGTTTAAGGAAAGTATCGCTAGAGCCTGTTTACAGCATGTCTGGCCATTGCTGGAGGCTGGACGCATTAAGCCGGTCGTACACAGTATTTTTCCGGCCATCGACGCGGCCCACACCAGCGGCAGCGGTGCATCGCAGGCTCATACGCTGATGGAGTCTAACCAGCATGTTGGCAAGATTGTTTTGACTTGGAGTGCAGCATGAAAAAGCAGCTGATTGCAGGTAATTGGAAGATGAATGGCTCGTCCGTAACCAACGAAGCGCTGTTGAGTGCGTTGGTGGCGGGAATGGGGAGCGCGACGTGTCAGGTGGCCGTTTGTGTACCGGCGCCGTACCTGGCGCAAGTGCATGGTCTGGTGGCGGGAACTGCCATTGATTTGGGTGCACAGGATGTATCCCAGCATGAGTCTGGTGCATTTACCGGCGAAGTTTCAGCCAGTATGTTGCGCGACTTTGGCACACGTTATTGTTTGGTTGGTCATTCGGAGCGACGCCAATACCATGGTGAAACCGATGCCATGGTGGCCATAAAGGCTCAACGTGCTCTGGCGACTGGCATCACGCCCATTGTGTGTGTTGGTGAAACCTTGGCTGAGCGTGAGGCAGGTCGAACGGAAGAAGTTGTAAAACGCCAGTTGGCTGCCGTGATTCATACCAATGGGCACTGCATCAGCGAGATCGTGGTGGCTTATGAACCCGTCTGGGCTATTGGAACGGGCAAAACTGCCAGTCCGCAAGAGGCACAGCATGTCCATTCCGTATTGCGTGGGCAACTACGTGCAGCCACTGAACAGGCTGACCGAATGCTGATTTTGTACGGCGGCAGCATGAATGCTGCGAACGCGGCACAACTGCTTTCGCAGGACGATATTGACGGTGGTCTCGTCGGCGGTGCCTCACTCAAAGCAGTCGATTTTCTATCCATCGTTGCGGCAGCCCACTGATCTCAGGTTGTGCTTTTTGCACGTTTCCCTATTTAGGAGTTGAGTATGAATGTTCTATTGACGATTATTTTGACGGTTCAAATGCTTTCCGCGTTGTCCATGATTGGCCTGATTTTGGTTCAACATGGCAAGGGTGCTGATATGGGTGCTGCGTTCGGTAGTGGGGGCTCAGGCAGTCTGTTTGGCGCAAGCGGAAGCGCGAACTTCCTGTCACGGACGACTGCAGTGCTTGCAACGGTGTTTTTCGTTTGTACTTTGGCTCTTGCTTACTTTGGCAACTTGCGGCCAGCGACTTCCGGTAGCGTTTTAGAAGGCGCAGCAGTCATTGCTCCTGTGGTTGTCGAAGCGGCTTCTGCCCCGACCATCGCTGCATCGGGTGTTGGTCAGATTCCTGCCAAATAATTGCTACTTTAATTGCCTTGTCCCTTGGGGAGTAGGGGTAAATTCAGGGTAAACTCTAGGCTTGTCTTAAAAGCAAAACACCTTCGGGTTCCTCATGCAATAAAGACAAAAAAGCCGCCGTCGTGGTGAAATTGGTAGACACGCTATCTTGAGGGGGTAGTGGCGAGAGCTGTGCGAGTTCGAGTCTCGCCGACGGCACCAAATGGCATTCGGTTTGCTCATTTTTTGAGTGAGCCTTAAGTGGTGATAAGAAACGCAAGATGAACCTCGATCAATATCTTCCCGTTCTCTTGTTTATGTTGATTGGACTGGTGACTGGGGTTGCGCCTCAGATCATTGGCTATGTGCTGGGACCTAATCGACCATACCCGGCAAAAAACTCACCCTACGAATGCGGCTTTGAAGCATTTGGCGATGCCCGCATGAAATTCGATGTGCGGTACTACTTGGTCGCTATCCTCTTTATTTTATTTGACTTGGAAACCGCTCTGCTGTTTCCTTGGGCGGCATCGCTTAAAGAAATTGGTTTCGGTGGATTTTTGCTCGGCCTGGAGATCGTTCTTGTTCTCACTATCGGCTTTGTGTATATGTGGTTAAAAGGCGCCCTGGACTGGGAGTAAAGCAATGATTGAAGGTATTCTCAAAGAGGGCTTCATCACGACGAGTTATGACTCGGTGGTGAATTGGGCCAAGACCGGATCCATGTGGCCTATGACCTTTGGCCTGGCTTGCTGCGCGGTCGAAATGATGCATGCGGCAGCGGCTCGGTACGATATCAGCCGGTTCGGTGCTGAAGTGTTTCGTCCAAGCCCTCGTCAATCGGATTTGATTATCGTGGCGGGAACCTTGACCAATAAAATGGCACCGGCTTTTCGTAAGGTTTACGATCAAATGGCTGAGCCGCGGTGGGTGTTAAGCATGGGTTCTTGTGCCAATGGCGGCGGCTATTACCACTATAGCTATTCGGTTGTTCGGGGATGTGATCGTATTGTTCCGGTTGATGTGTATGTCCCGGGTTGCCCCCCTACTGCTGAGGCTTTGATTTACGGGATTTTGCAGTTGCAGCAGAAAATCCGACGCACGCAAACGATTGCGCGGGTGTAAGGTACCAAGCATGACAACATTTTCCGTATCGCCTGACGCTACCCTGCATGCCGTAAAGGTTGCATTGGGAGAAAAAATAAAGAGTATTTCCGTTGCATTGGGTGAGGTGACGGTTCTGGTTTCTGCTGAAGACTATGTTGATTCAGCGAATGCGCTCAAAGATGATCCGGCTTGCAAGTTTGAGCAGCTAATGGATTTGTGCGGGGTTGATTATTCGGAGTATCTGGATGGCAGCCCTGATGGTTTGCGCTTTTGCGTGGTTTGCCACTTATTGTCGGTAAGCCTTAATCAACGGGTCCGTTTGAAAGTTTTTGCGACTGACGATTTTGCACCAATGTTGCCGACTCTGATCGATGTGTGGAGTGCTGCCAATTGGTTTGAACGCGAGGCCTTTGATTTGTTTGGGATTGTTTTTGACGGGCACACTGATTTGCGTCGTATTCTTACTGATTACGGATTTGTCGGGCACCCGTTTCGTAAAGATTTTCCGCGTACGGGGCATGTCGAAATGCGTTTTGATGCTGAGCTTGGGCGTATTATTTATCAGCCGATAACGATCGAGGATCGCGAAATTACGCCGCGCATCATTCGTGAAAGTAACTATGGAGGCCTGCAGTAAGCAGTTGAATGCATGGCTGAAATACACAACTACACACTTAACTTCGGGCCTCAGCATCCTGCTGCCCATGGCGTGTTGCGTCTGGTGCTTGAGTTGGATGGCGAGGTTATTCAACGGGCGGACCCGCATATTGGACTGTTGCACAGGGCTACCGAAAAGTTGGCGGAGAGTAAGACCTACATGCAGTCTTTGCCCTACATGGATCGTCTTGACTACATGTCGATGATGTGCAACGAGCACGCCTACTGCCTGGCATTGGAGAAAATGCTGGGATTGGAGGTGCCGGAGCGTGCCCAATACATTCGCGTCATGTTCTCTGAGATCACACGGATGTTGAATCATTTGCTGTGGGTTGGTGCATCGGCAATTGACTGCGGTGCAATGACCGTCATGCTCTTTGCTTTCCGCGAGCGTGAAGATTTGATGGATATGTACGAGGCAGTTAGCGGAGCGCGTATGCATGCGGCTTACTTCCGCCCCGGTGGTGTATATCGGGACTTGCCAGACACGATGCCACGGCATGAGTCCAGTAAAGTGAGGTCCGCAAAGTCGACTGAAGCGCTCAATCGAAATCGCGGAGGAAGTCTGTTGGACTTTATCGATGATTTCACTCAGCGGTTCCCGACCTTTTTAGGTGAATACCATACCTTACTCACTGATAACCGCATTTGGAAGCAGCGAACAGTTGACATTGGCGTAGTCACTGCGGAGCGTGCGTTGAATTTGGGCTTCACTGGTCCAATGCTTAGGGGGTCTGGCGTCGCGTGGGATTTGCGTAAAAAGCAACCTTACGACGTTTATGACAAACTGGATTTTGATATTCCCGTAGGTGTTACCGGGGACACCTATGATCGTTACCTCGTGCGCATGGAAGAGATGAAGCAATCCAATCGGATCATCAAACAGTGTGTGGATTGGTTGAAAGTTAATCCTGGCCCTGTGATTTCAGATAATCGGAAAGTCGCACCTCCTGATCGTGAGTCAATGAAATCAAAAATGGAGGATTTAATCCACCATTTCAAGTTGTTTTCCGAAGGCTTTTGCGTACCCAAGGGCGAGGCCTACGCGGCTATTGAGCATCCTAAAGGCGAATTTGGTATCTACTTCATTAGCGATGGCGCAAACAAGCCATACCGTTTGAAGATTCGTCCGCCGGCATTTGTGCACTTGGCTGCGTTGGATGAAATGGGGAAGGGGCACATGATTGCGGATGCTGTGGCCATTATTGGGACTATGGATATTGTGTTTGGGGAAGTGGATCGATGATTTCAGAAGAATCCCAATTGCGCTTCGCTCGCGAAGTTGCCAAATACCCGGCGGATCAAAAGCAGTCCGCAGTTATGGCATGTTTAGCCATTGCACAACAAGAACTTGGTTATGTTAGCCAAGAGGCCGAGCGAGATATCGCAGCCTATCTTGGAATGGCGCCCATGGCTGTGCATGAGGTGACAACCTTTTACAACATGTACAACCAGCATCCAGTTGGGAAATACAAGCTCAATGTGTGCACTAATCTTCCGTGTCAGTTGCGAGACGGTGTTAGTACGTTGAAGTATCTAGAGGCCAAGTTGGGAATCTCCATGGGAGAGACGACAGCCGATGGAATGTTTACTCTGCAGCAAAGCGAGTGCTTGGGTGCTTGTGCTGATTCGCCGGTCATGTTGGTAAATGATCGCTCGATGTGCAGTTTCATGACACCGGAGAAGTTGGACCAATTGGTAGATGGTTTGCGGGCGACGGGAGCAAAATGATGACGGCGCAGCATATTCTGTCTCAGTTTCGCGCTACGGGCGTGCAAACATGTTTTCACGATCGTCACATCGATCCACAAATTCTTGCGGGTTTGAATGGCGCGAATTGGCGCTTAAAAGATTACGAATCACGGGGCGGTTATCAGGCATTGCGCAAGGTTTTGGGTATCGATGGTGGCGAGGCGATGACTCAAGATCAAGTGATTGCCACTGTTAAAGAATCTGCTTTGCGTGGTCGTGGTGGTGCGGGCTTTCCAACCGGATTGAAATGGAGCTTCATGCCGCGTCAGTTTCCGGGGCAAAAGTATTTGGTTTGCAATTCGGACGAGGGCGAGCCTGGTACTTGCAAAGACCGGGACATCATGGAATTTAATCCACATATCGTCATTGAGGGTATGGCGATTGCGGCATTCGCCATGGGTATTTCGGTAGGTTACAACTACATCCATGGCGAGATTTTTTCGACTTATGACCGGTTCGAAGAAGCGTTAGAGGAGGCGCGTGCTGCTGGTCTTCTTGGCAATAACATTTTGGGCAGTAATTTCAGCTTCCAATTGCACGCGGCTCATGGCTTTGGTGCGTATATTTGCGGAGAAGAAACTGCGTTGCTGGAGTCGCTTGAAGGCAAGAAGGGACAGCCTCGCTTTAAGCCTCCTTTTCCTGCCAGCTTTGGCCTTTATGGCAAGCCGACGACTATTAACAATACGGAAACATTTGCTGCCGTTCCCTGGATCATTCGCAATGGTGGTCAAGCTTATCTGGAATGTGGCAAGCCAAACAATGGTGGCACGAAGATTTACTCGGTCAGTGGAGACGTAGAACTGCCGGGCAACTTCGAGGTTCCTATGGGAACGCCTTTTTCCAAAGTTTTGGAGTTGGCGGGTGGAGTGCGCGCGGGACGAAAGCTTAAGGCGGTGATTCCTGGTGGTTCGTCTTCGCCCATCTTGCCTGCCTCCATCATGATGGATTGCACAATGGACTACGACTCAATAGCCAAGGCGGGCTCTATGTTGGGGTCAGGTGCGGTGATTGTGCTGGATGACAGCCGATGCATGGTTAAGAGTCTGCAGCGATTGAGCTATTTTTATATGCACGAGTCGTGCGGGCAATGTACGCCGTGTCGCGAGGGAACAGGATGGTTATCCCGTGTTGTCGACCGCATCGAAACCGGGCATGGTAGACCAAGCGATATGGATTTACTGGACAGCGTTGCCGAAGACATACAAGGTCGAACGATCTGTGCATTGGGTGATGCGGCGGCGATGCCGGTGCGCGCCATGATCAAGCATTTCAGGCAAGAATTTGAATATCACGTTGAGCACAAGACCTGCATGGTCCCCGCTTACGTTTGAGCGAGTCAC
>CAIYDK010000510.1 GCA_903924955.1 uncultured beta proteobacterium
TGAAAAAAATTGCCCGCCGTGAAGGCATTCACCTGCTGGGCCCCAACTCGCTGGGCATTCAACGTCCGCAATTGCAACTCAATGCCTCAGCGGCAGGTCCGCTCGCTGGCAAAGGGTCGCTCGCGCTGGTGTCCCAGTCGGGTGCTCTGACGTCCAGCATGCTGGATTGGGCGCGCAGCAATGGCGTTGGTTTTTCGTCTGTCATATCCCTGGGCCCACATACCTCGGTGGATATTGCACAGGCGCTGGATTTTCTGGCCAACGATGGACAAACCCACAGCATCGTGGTGTACATGGAGGGCATTTCCAGCGCCCGCCGTTTCATGAGCGCCCTGCGCTCTGCCGCCAATGCCAAGCCCGTAGTGGTGCTCAAGGCCGGGCGCAAGTCTGCTGGCAACGAAGCGGCCCAAACCCACAGTGGAGCCATCGTGGGTAGCGACGACGTTTTTGACGCTGCGCTGCGCCGCGCGGGTGCCGTGCGGGTGCGCTCGTTTGTCGCCCTGTTTTCCGCCGCAAAATGCCTGGCATCACGCTACCGGCCCGTGGGCAAGCGCCTGGCCATCATCACCAATGGAGGTGGGCCGGGTGTGCTGGCCGCCGATTGGGTCAATGAAATATCCCTTCAACTTGGCAAACTGTCCGTCGAGTCGATCACCGCACTGAAACCGCTGTTGCCTGCGCTGGCATCACTAACCGACCTGATCGACCTATCAGAAGACGCTGGCCCCGAGCATTTCCGAGCCGCTATCGCGGCCGCTGAAAAGGACCGCCAGATTGATGGCATGCTGGCCATCTACTCACCCAAAGCGGGTGGTGATGCCGCAGCCATTGCTACCGCACTGTCCGAGGTCAAACGCACCATTGGCAAGCCCCTGCTGTCGTGCTGGATGGGTGACGCTTCGGTGGGTGCTGCGCGCACGATTCTGAAAGATGCCGCCATTCCCAGCTTCCGCACGCCCGAGGCGGCCGTGGGTGCCTTTGGCAATCTGGCCTCGTTTTACCAAAACCAGATGTTGCTGCAACAGACACCGCCACCGCTGTCCACTCTGGCCAAGCCCGATATCGAGGGTGCCCGTCTGGTCATTGAAAGCGTATTGGCCGAGCGGCGCAAGGTATTGACCGAGATGGAATCCAAGACTCTTCTGTCGGCCTTCCATATCCCGGTGACCACCACCATGCTGGCGCGCAGCGCCAACGAGGCCATGATGATTGCCACCCAACTGGGCTTCCCGGTTGCGCTCAAGATTGACTCACCCGATATCAGCCACAAGTCCGATGTGCAGGGTGTGGCACTTAACATTGTGAATGCCACTGGCGTGCGCGATGCCTACAACGACATGGTGCAAACCGTGGCTCGATTGCAGCCCAAGGCGCGCATCAATGGCGTAACCGTACAAAACATGGCCAGCGCCAAGCGCGGGCGCGAGATTTATGTCGGTCTGGTCACCGATGACCCGTTTGGGCCGGTCATTGCCTTTGGTGCCGGTGGCACCATGATTGAACTCATTAATGACCGGGCCATGGAGTTACCGCCGCTGAACCAGTTTTTGGCACACCGTTTGATCGAGCGCTCGCGCGTGGCAGAAACGCTGGGCGAATGGCGTGGCAATGCCGCCGTCAACATGGATGCACTGGAGCAAGTATTACTTCGCGTATCTGAAATGGTGTGTGAGTTGCCCCAACTGCGCGAGATGGACATCAACCCTTTCATCGTGGACGAGCATGGTGCTGTGGCCGTGGATGCCCGCATCGTCATTGACCATGCATCGCAGTCGCAGGCCAACAGTTCGGGCTCCAATAGCTACAACCACCTTGCCATACTGCCTTACCCTGCCCGCTATGCACAGGTGTGGCCACTGCCCGGCGGGGGTGAGTACTCGTTGCGACCGATCCGCCCGGACGACGCGCAGATGCTGCAAGACTTGATGCAGCACCTCTCGCCCGAGAGCCGCTACTTCCGGTTTGTGTCCTCCATCACCGAGTTGCCGCCCACCATGCTGGCGCGCTTCACGCTGATCGACTATGACCGTGAAATGGCTCTGGTGGCCGTTTTCAAGGAGCGCGTAGCAGCCGCAGATGGGGAGTTCACCGAGACCGAGCGCATTGTGGGTGTATCGCGCTACATCACCAACCCGGACCAGTCCAGCTGTGAATTTGCGCTGGTGGTGTCAGACGACTTCAGTGGCAAGGGACTGGGCTCAAGGCTGATGCTCAGCATCATGGATGTAGCCCGCGAGAAAGGCCTCGCCGAGATGGACGGACTGGTGCTAGCCAACAACCCCGGCATGCTCAAACTCATGCGCAGTCTGGGCTTCTCGGTAAAGACGTTTGCCGAAGACGCTGACTTCAAACTGGTATCCCACGCGCTGTAGGCAACACACCAAGGAGACTCCCATGGCCGCACTTGAATGGTCAAACGACTTTGTACTGAACCTGCCCCAAATGGACGACACGCACCACGAGTTTGTCGTGCTGCTGGCAGCGGTGGAAGCGGCGTCCGAAACCACCGTGATGCCTGCCTGGCAAGAACTGGTGGCCCACACGGAAGCGCATTTCAACCGTGAAGACCGCTGGATGGTTGAGACGCGCTTTGCGGCCAGTAACTGCCACAGCACCCAACACCAGGTGGTATTGGAAATAATGCAAAAAGGTGCCGAAGAAGGCAGCCAGGGCAACCTGGAAATGGTGCGGCAAATGGCCCGGGAATTGGCCGTCTGGTTTCCGCAGCACGCGCACTCCATGGACGCCGCCCTGGCCACACACTTGCACCGCGTAGGCTATGACACCGTGACGGGCGTGGTGCACAAGCCGCAGGCCTTACCTGTCGCCGAAATTCATGGCTGCGCGGGCGACAGTTGCTCCGATACAGAACCATCGTCCGTGGCGTCTGCCACGGCATAACCTCACTGCGCCGCTATAAGGCTTTGCGTCCCAGCAAGCCGCCGATTCGGCGCACCAGCCACTTGGGCGTGCCGCGCGAGGCAATCATGGCCGCGCGGTTGACAACGCCGGGTACACAGATCGCATCACCCCGCATGCAAGCAGCAAACGCCAGTTGGGCGACGTCCTGCACATCAGCAATCAAAAAACCCGGCAACTGACTGAGTTTGTCGTTGGCGCCCGCCGCCTGGGTGAGCATGTTGGTGGCGGTGATACCCGGGCAAAGCGCGGTGACCGTAACGCCCGTGCCTCGCAGCTCTTCGGCCAGCGACTCCGACAATGACAGCACATAGGCCTTGCTGGCGGCGTAGCTGGCCAGGGTGGGCACTGGTTGAAACGCAGCAACCGAGGCCACATTGAGCACACGGCCGGAACCACGCTGCACCATGCCAGGTACAAAAATGCTCAACATGGAGGTCAGGCCCGAAATATTGAGGTCGATCATTTGCTGGTGGCTGGACGGCGCAATCGACGTGAAGGCCCCCTGCTCCAAAACGCCCGCGCAGTTCACCAATACATCTACATTCCGGCCATTGCGTTCCACCGCGGCATGCAGCTGCGCCGCAGCGCCCGGTTTGGACAGGTCGGCCGGCAGCACAACTGCAGCGCTGCCGTGCTGGCCCGCGAGCGATTGGGACAGCGCCTTCAGCGTGCTCTCGCTGCGCGCGACCAAAATTACGTCAAAACCAGCGCCGGCAAAACAATGCGCCAGCGCCTCTCCAATGCCGGACGAAGCGCCAGTGATCAGCGCCGTTTGACGTGACTGCTGAGTATTGGAATGGGCTGTTTTTGGTGAAGCACTTTTCTTCTGCATAGTCTGGCCTCTGCTGTGGAATGAAAATTGAAAAACTCAAGACTTTACCGGGTCAACCTGCAGCGTCATCCCTGCCGCAAGCAAGCGCTTGACGAGCACATCACCCAGGCCACTTGCAGGAGTTAACAAGCCTCCGTGCTGGCGCCCTCCCGGCAATTCGTCGAGCTCCAACGCCATTGCCAGCGCAGACTCGCAGAGCATCTTGGTGGTGGCACGGTTGCCGGGGTCACCCTTATCAGCGATCAGGCCCCTGACCATTTTGCCGCTGGCACTGTGACCCACGAACTGGCAACGGAACGATCCACCGTCCATACTGGCCTCGGAGGGACCCGAGCCGGGCTTGGGCGCAAACTGTTGCGCCAGTTTGCGTACGGGGCCCAGGCGCAGAGCCATTTGCGAAGCGTAGGAGCCCACACTCAAGCCGGTCGCTGCCATGGCGGCCCCCGGCCCACGGCCCAAACGCAGATATTCCTGGTAGTCATACCCCTCGGCGTAGCCCAGCAAGGCCGCACTGCGGCGCACGACCCGGGTGTTGATCGTTGACATCATGAACGGGCCCAGCCAGGCAGAAAAATCCGGGTCATGACGCGGGCCAACAGGGTCATTGTGGGCCGATGCATTGGCGGGACGAGTGCCCTCAGGGTTCAACAAAAACGGATCGGCCATGGCCTCTGACTGGCCCAATGCCAGCATATTGAACAGGGACGCCAAC
Organism: uncultured beta proteobacterium; assembly: GCA_903924955.1. Lineage (GTDB taxonomy): Bacteria > Pseudomonadota > Gammaproteobacteria > Burkholderiales > Burkholderiaceae_C > Allorhodoferax. The sequence continues at coordinate 4,467 of CAIYDK010000510.1, forward strand.
GTGCCCCCATTAAAACCACCCCGAACGCTGAACGCCGCCTTGACCTGCGTGCACGCCTCGCCATGACGCTCCCACATGGCTTCATTGGCCAAACGGGCGCTCAGATCGGATGGAATGGAGTCAAAACCGCAGAACGGAATGATGCGCA
>CAIYDK010000511.1 GCA_903924955.1 uncultured beta proteobacterium
CAAGAGCATTTCTGCCGTGAACAGCTCAGGCTGGCGCGCCAGTTTGGGTTGCCGGTGGTGCTGCATGTGCGCCGCTCGGCCGACCGACTGCTCAAGCACCTGCGCGACCTGGGCCGGGGTGGCCCTGCCTGGTCGGGAATCGCCCATGCGTTTAACGGCAGCGAGGCGCAGGCTCATGCGTTCATCAAGCTGGGTTTCAAGCTGGGTTTTGGCGGGGCGGTCACTTTTGAGCGGGCGCTGCAGCTGCGCCATTTGGTCACGACCTTGCCTTTGGAATCGATTGTCCTGGAGACCGATGCGCCCGATATACCCCCGCACTGGCTGTACACCAGGGCACAGGATCGCCTTGATGGAGCCGCGCAGGGACGCAACGAGCCGGGCGAATTGCCGCGTATTGCGGCTGTGGTCGCACAACTGCGCGGCATGACTCTGGACGCGCTGGCCCAGGCCACAACGCACAATGCGTGTCAAGCCTTGCCAAAGTTGGCCGCGCTACTGGTATAAATCCCCATGACAAGAAAAGTATCGTTCCAACTCCCCGAAGTCAATTTTTCCGACGAAGGCCCTATCCGGCACTTGCACCTGGACAGCATCTGGATTCAGGGCTCCATGCTGGTGGACGCACCCACGGTGCTGGTGCATGAGTACATCCAGCGCATGATGGCTTGGCTGTTGTTCATAGACCCGAGCGGGGCGCCCAAGCGCCAGGCGCTGCAGCTCGGGCTTGGCGCCGCGTCGCTGACCAAGTTTTGCCACAAGGTGGTGCGCATGAGGACAGCGGCAATTGAGCTGAACCCGCAGGTGCTGGCGGCTTGCCGGGGCTGGTTCAAGCTGCCGCAGGACGACAGTCGCCTGCAGGTGGTGCTGGCCGATGCCGAGCAGGAAATCAAGCTCCCGCGTTGGCAAGGTGCAGTCGATGCCCTGCAGGTGGATCTATATGACCAGGAAGCTGCCGGTCCGGTACTCGACAGCGCGGAGTTTTATGCGGACTGCCGCAAGGTGCTGACCGAGGACGGCTGCATGACCGTCAACCTGTTTGGCCGCTCGTCGAGCTTTCAGCGCAGTGTGGATAACATGACAGAGGCCTTTGGCAAAGAGGCCCTATGGTCGTTCAAGGCCACACGCGAGGGCAACACGGTGGTCCTGGCACAGCGCACGCCCGTTCGTCCAACACGCTCTGTGCTGATGGAACGCGCTGATTTCATCCAACGCCACTGGGGCCTTCCTGCCGACAAGTGGGTCCGCGTCTTCAAACCGGTGAATCCATGAACGCACATACCCATCACCCCCAACAAGCCAAAAAAGACCACGCGGGCCCCATTGATTGGCGTCGCCTGGTGGAGTGGCTGCACGCCGATGGTGTGATCTCGGAAGAGCAAGCTACCCGAACCATCGCACGCTGCGCACAAGCGGAATCCGTGCAACACCCTTTGGTGCGTCTGGCCAGTGTGTCCATGCGCAGGGCCGTGGACAACAAGCCCTTGGATATTGAATTGCTGACCCAGTGGCTGGCGGCGCGTGTGGGCATGGATTACCTGCGCATTGATCCGTTGAAGGTGGATGTGAGCAAGGTGGCCGATGCCATGGGCGCAGTCTACGCAGAACGCCATCGCATCCTGCCAGTGGTAGTGAATGCCAGCGAAATCACAGTGGCGACGTCGGAACCCTTTGTTGTTGACTGGGTGGCCGAGGTGGAGCGCCAATCCCGCCGCAGCGTGCGCCGTGTGCTGGCCAGCCCGCAGGAGATTCACCGCTACACGGCAGAGTTTTATGCGCTGGCTAAATCGGTCAGGGCGGCCAACAAAAACGGTGTCAATAACGGAGCCAGTTTTGAGCAACTGGTGGAGTTGGGCAAGTCCAATATGCAAATCGACGCCAACGACCAGAGCGTGGTGCAGGTGGTGGACTGGTTATGGCAATACGCGTTTGACCAACGCGCCAGTGACATCCACCTGGAGCCCCGGCGTGAGCAGGGCGTGATCCGCTTTCGCATTGACGGCGTGCTGCATCAGGTTTACCAGATGCCCATGGGCGTGCTCAATGCGATGACGGCGCGCATCAAACTGCTGGGACGTATGGACGTGATCGAGCGCCGACGCCCGCAGGATGGCCGCATCAAGACCCGCAACCCGGGTGGCGACGAGATTGAAATGCGGATATCGACATTACCCACCGCCTTTGGCGAAAAAATGGTGATGCGTATTTTTGATCCCGACAACACCGCCAAGGACCTTGACGCGTTGGGCTTTTCCAACCACGATGGGCAGCGCTGGGAGTCATTGGTCAAACGCCCCCATGGCATCATTCTGGTGACCGGACCCACTGGCTCCGGCAAGACAACGACCCTGTACGCCACGCTGAAACGGGTGGCAACCGAAGAGGTCAACGTCAGCACGGTGGAAGACCCGATTGAAATGATTGAGCCTGCCTTCAATCAAACGCAGGTGCAGCCCCAGCTCGATTTTGGCTTTCCGCAGGGCTTGCGCGCCCTGATGCGCCAGGACCCGGACATCATCATGGTGGGCGAAATCCGTGACCTGGAGACTGCCGAAATGGCGGTGCAAGCGGCGCTGACCGGCCACCTGGTGTTTTCGACCCTGCACACCAATGACGCGCCATCGGCCGTGACGCGCCTGATGGAGTTGGGTATTCCACAGTACCTCATCAATGCGACCTTGCTCGGTGTATTGGCGCAGCGACTGGTGCGCACGCTGTGCAAGAACTGCAAGGTGAGGGACGAAGAGTCGACCCGCGATCAACTGGCCGAGTTGATCAAGCCCTGGCAGATCAATGGCGGCTACAAACCCTACAAGCCCGTCGGGTGCGTGGATTGCCGAATGACCGGTTTTATGGGTCGCATGGGTTTGTATGAATTGCTCACGGTGACGGATGCGTTCAAGGTGAAAGTTACGGG
>CAIYDK010000512.1 GCA_903924955.1 uncultured beta proteobacterium
GCCATGATCAAGCATTTCAGGCATGAATTTGAATATCACGTTGAGCACAAGACCTGCATGGTCCCCGCTTACGTTTGAGCGAGTCACAAGATGATTGAAATCGAACTCGACGGCAAGAAGGTTGATATTGTTGAAGGCAGCATGATCATGCATGCGGCCGAAAAAGCAGGCACCTACATTCCGCATTTTTGTTATCACAAGAAGCTCAGCATTGCGGCCAGTTGCCGCATGTGTCTGGTCGATGTGGAAAAGATGCCTAAGCCCATGCCCGCCTGTGCGACGCCAGTGACGCAGGGAATGATTGTTCGAACAAAGAGTGAAAAGGCCATTAAGGCGCAAAAATCAGTAATGGAGTTTTTGCTGATTAACCACCCTTTGGATTGCCCAATTTGTGACCAAGGCGGTGAGTGTCAGTTGCAAGACTTGGCGGTTGGTTATGGTGGATCCACCTCTCGTTACGAGGAAGAAAAACGCGTTGTTTTCCATAAGGACATTGGTCCTTTGGTATCCATGGAGGAGATGAGTCGGTGCATCCACTGTACGCGTTGTGTTCGTTTTGGACAGGAAATTGCAGGCGTTATGGAGTTAGGTATGTCTCATCGCGGCGAGCATGCCGAAATTGAGACTTTTCTGGGTCAGACGGTAGATTCCGAGCTTTCAGGAAACATGATAGACATCTGTCCTGTTGGCGCTTTGACCAGCAAGCCGTTTCGCTATAGCGCGCGGACTTGGGAGTTGTCGCGCCGTAAGTCCATCAGTCCGCATGATTCCACAGGAGCTAACCTCATTATTCAAGTTAAGAATGATCGGGTAATGCGGGTAGTGCCGTTGGAAAATGATGCCGTCAATGAATGTTGGATTGCTGACCGTGATCGTTTTTCTTACGAGGCATTGAATAGCGACGAGAGACTGACAACGCCGATGTTGAAACAGGGTGGCGATTGGAAGTCGGTGGACTGGAAGACCGCGCTTGAATACGTTGCCCACGGCTTGCAAAGTGTAAAGAAGAATCACGGTGCCGCCTCCATTGGCGCTTTGGTGAGTCCGCACAGTACTCTAGAAGAGTTGTATTTGGCAGGGTCTTTAGTCAGGGGTCTGGGAAGTGAAAATGTAGATTACCGCCTTCGTCATGCTGAGTTTGAAGTTGCGCAGCAAGGCGTACGCTTCTTGGGTATGCCTATTTCCGCACTGTCGCAGCTTCAACGTGTATTGATAATCGGCTCGAATCTACGCAAAGATCATCCTTTGTTTGCCCAACGAATTCGGCAAGCCGCTCGCGTTGGCTGTGAGGTTAGTGTTGTAGGCGAGCGGAAAATGGATTGGGCAATGCCTCTGCGCCATCAATGTGTTGTGTCGTCTAGGGACTGGGTGCAGGCGGTAGCTGACATTGCCGCGGCGATTGCGCTGGATAAGGGGATATCAGCGCCGCTGGATGGCAAAGCTACTGAGATTGCAAAGGAAATCGCCAAATCATTGATGACTGGTGAGCGTCGCGCAATTTTGCTCGGCAACGCAGCGGCCCACCATCCACATGCTTCGCATCTTTTGGCATTGTCCAATTGGATTGGCGCACAGACAGGCGCCGTGGTTGGCTATCTCTGCGAAGCGGCAAACTCGGTCGGCGCGCAGCTTGTTGGAGCTTTGCCGGGAGTGGGTGGCTTAAATGCTGGTCAAATGATGTCTGGTGGGCTCAAAGCGGCGATCTTGTTGAATAATGAACCTGAGTTCGATTCGGCAGGGGGCAATGAGTCCGTTAGGTCTTTAGGGCAGTGTGAAATGGTTGTGACGTTGAGTCCGTTCAAGACGAATATGTCGTTCAGTGATGTGCTGTTACCCATTGCACCGTTTACTGAAACTCCTGGTACTTTTGTGAATGCTGAGGGACGTGTTCAGTCGTTTCACGCGGTCGTAAAGCCTTGTGGTGATGCCCGTCCAGCTTGGAAGGTACTCCGAGCGTTGGCAAACGTATTGAACTTACCTGGGTTTGAATTTAATTCTGCACAGGAAGTCTTGTCACATCTTCACGCGGAGAGCGGCGGAGTTGTTCCTGACCATGCGCCTGCCAGCCGCCTCAGTAATGCCTGTTCAATGCCTTCCAGCAGTTTTAACTCACCGGTTGAACCCTGTGTCGCTGCAATTTATCAATTGGATGGCATTGTGCGTCGCGCTTCGTCGCTTCAACTGACGGTAGATGCTAGAGCCATTGGGAAGTTGGAGGTAGCAGCATGATTGACGTCATTTTTGCAATGGGCCGAGGTCTCGTCGATGCTTCGTGGTGGACTTCCTTAGCATGGCCAACTATTTGGGCGCTCATTAAGGTGTCGCTGGTATTGGTTCTGGTACTGACTGCAGTGACATACGCAACCTTATGGGAGCGCAAGTTGTTGGGCTGGGTGCAGATTCGCCTTGGACCCAATCGCGTGGGGCCATGGGGGCTCTTGCAACCAATAGCGGATGCTTTGAAATTAATGACGAAGGAAATCGTCCGTCCAGCCGCCGCTGATAAGGTGCTCTTTTATCTAGGCCCCGTGTTAACTGTCGGACCTTCGCTTGCAGCTTGGGCCGTCATACCGTTTGGTCCTGAGATTGCTACCGCCAATCTAAATGCTGGGCTTTTGTTTCTTATGGCCATTACTTCAATGGAAGTGTATGGCGTGATCATTTCCGGATGGGCATCGAATTCCAAGTATGCATTCTTGGGCGCACTACGTGCCTCAGCCCAGATGGTTAGCTATGAAATTGGAATGGGTTTTTGTTTTTTGATTGTGTTGATGGTATCGGCCAGTCTTAATCTTTCAGATATTGTTGCTGGACAAGGGCGTGGTTACTTCACGCAGATGGGTCTTTCCTTTTTGTCATGGAATTGGTTGCCGTTGTTGCCGATCGTTGTCGTTTATTTTGTGTCGGGTTTGGCGGAGACCAACCGAACACCGTTTGACGTAATTGAAGGCGAGTCAGAGATCGTTGCCGGCCACATGGTTGAGTACTCGGGTATGTCGTGGGCGATGTTTCAAATGGCTGAGTACGCCAATATCTGGCTGATTTCGGTGTTAGCAACCGTTATGTTCTTCGGAGGTTGGCTGTCACCTATTGACAGCGTATTCGCAAACTGGATTCCGGGTTGGATTTGGCTTGGCATTAAAACATTTTGCGTGATGACTGTGTTTATTTGGGTGCGAGTTACTTTTCCACGGTTCCGTTACGACCAGATCATGCGCCTGGGCTGGAAGATATTTATTCCTGTTACTTTGGTGTGGCTAGTTGTAGTTGGAGTTTGGATGCAAACCCCTTGGAACATTTGGAAGTAATTAGAGTTGCTTATGTCTACACCAACTTCAAATGCAACTGAGCGCACGTCTGAATCTACCTTCTCTTTGAAGGACTTTCTGTCGAGTTTCCTGTTAATCGAGCTTGCTAAAGGCATGCTACTTACGGGTAAATATGCTTTTCGCGGGAAAATAACACTTCAATACCCTGAAGAGAAGACCCCTCTATCACCTCGCTTTCGTGGGTTGCACGCGTTGCGTCGATATGAAAACGGTGAGGAACGGTGCATTGCTTGTAAATTGTGTGAAGCGATTTGCCCAGCCCAAGCGATTTCCATCGAATCCGAGGTGCGTGATGATGGGTCGCGCCGCACTACTCGGTATGACATTGATCTGACTAAATGTATTTTTTGCGGATTTTGCGAAGAGAGTTGTCCCGTTGACTCGATTGTAGAAACGCATATCCTTGAATATCATGGTGAAAAACGAGGCGACTTGTACTTCACCAAGGAAATGCTCCTGGCTGTGGGTGATAAGTATGAAACTGAAATTGCAGCCAATAAGTTGGCAGATGCCAAATATCGTTGATAAGCGGCTAGAAAGAATTTAAATCATGAGTGTTACGACCGGAATGTTTTACGTGTTTTCCACGATTATGCTGCTAGCGGCATTTCGTGTGATTACTGCACGCAATCCCGTGCATGCCGTCCTATTCTTGGTGTTAACCTTTTTTCAGGCAGCAATGATCTGGATGCTCCTTAAGGCTGAATTTCTTTCAATTGCTCTTGTTTTGGTATATGTTGGCGCAGTGATGGTCTTGTTTCTGTTTGTTGTCATGATGATTGATGTAAAAGTTGAGGGATTACGAGTGGGCTTTTGGAACCATTTCCCACTTGCTGCTTTGGTGGGAGTTGTCATTGCTCTAGAAATGGTCGCAGTTTTGATGGGTGGGTTTCGAGCGGTAGATAGTCCAGACAGTGTAAGTGCGGTGTCGACTGGCGTTATGCAAATATCAAACACCAAAGAGTTGGGTGTGCTGATGTATACGCAGTACATCTATCCGCTTGAAGTTGCCACCGCAATTTTGCTCGTCGCCATGATTGCCGCAATTGCACTGACGTTGCGTACTCGCAAGGATACCAAGTATACAAATCCAGGTGACCAAGTTCGTGTGAAGGCGCGTAATCGTATGACCGTTCTAAAAATGGAGGCTACAAGTGCTGGTGCTGATCCGGCATTGATGACCTCGACCGTGGAGACAAAAGCATGACATTAACGC
>CAIYDK010000513.1 GCA_903924955.1 uncultured beta proteobacterium
AAACGAAAATGCCAGTTCAAAAACGCTGCAATCGAAACTAATTAGTCGGGGACTAGCCGCATTCAGGAATCAAGGTACCGAACACCCGTCAGTTTTTCCGACACATCCCACAGACGCGCAGCATCATCCGGATTGCGCGAGCGACGGTTGGAGCCGACCTTGACTGGGTCGCCCCGCATCTCTCCAAAGGCCTGGGGCCCGCAATAGTCACCACCAGCAATATCTTCACCCAGTGCCGCATACAGAGTGGGCAACGCACCACCCGCGGCCGACTGAAACACCAGGGCAGTGAGAGGATTGAGAATCCCCACCACCGCGGGCATATGGCGAAACAGGCTGGTCGCCGAAACACCGGGGTGAGCAGCCACCGACAGTGTGGCCTGACCGGTTTTCTGCATGCGGCGTTGCAACTCATAGGCAAACATCAGACATGCCAATTTACTTTGCCCGTAGGCAAGTCGCTTGCTGTAACCCTGCTGAAAATTCAGGTCGTCAAAGCGAATGCCGCTCCACTTATGCGCCAAGCTGCTAAGCGAGACCACGCGCGACCCGGGTGTCTTGTTTAACAGCGGCAGTAGCAAACCGGTCAACGCAAAGTGCCCCAGGTAGTTGGCTGCCAACTGGCTCTCGAACCCGTCCTTGCTCAGAGAGAAGGGCGGCATCATGATGCCGGCGTTGTTGATCAACAGGTCCAGTGTGGTGTGGCGTTTCAAATACTGCGTGGCAAAACTGTGTACCGACTTCAGATCGCACAGGTCCAGCGCCAAGCATTCCACTGTGCAGACGGGGTATTGCACCAGGATGCGCGCTCGGGCCGCCTCGGCATTGGGAAGGCTTCGACACGCCAACACGACGGTGCAATCTTTTTCAGCCAGCGCCAACGCGGTTTCAAAGCCCAGTCCGGCATTGGCCCCAGTGACGATAGCGATGCGCCCGGACTGGCGGGTGACGTTATGCAATGACCATGGCATGGCGAGCCTCCTGAAACGATGTGATTTTCCTGTCCGATAGTAAAACAAGTCCGCGCATACAGGGTATGCACGGGCTATTGCAAAGGCGTCTTCCCTCATTAGACTACCCGGATGGCTCCGCACGACAATGCTCCTCAACCTGCCGCACTGCGAATGAGCGGGTTGGCAGCTTGGTCACGCTTTCTCTGGGCCTTGCCATTGCTTCTATCAGTTGCCTTCACCGCATTGGTCGTTGGTTGGGCACAGGACAATGACCGACTGGAGCGCGAAACACTGCGACGAACTGTCGTAGCAGACACCCTGAGTCTTGAAGCACAACTAACGAGCCGCCTGGAAACCGAAACCGCCAAACTCAGAGCTGCGGCGGCCCGCTTACCCGCACCGGTGTCTGACGGCAGCGGCAGCCGTCAGCTGGCGGCTCTACCGGAAATTGCCGCCGGTCTGGACCGACGCTGGCTCAGCGTCATCTGGCTCAATGCCAATGGGCAAATCGTGGGCGAGACTCGCCGTGACCAGCGCCCCGGCTTACAAGGTATCGCCCAAGTAGAAGGCATAACCCTTCACCTTGTAGCACCCACCAGTGATGAACGTCGCCCACAAACAGGACAACTCATCGCACGCTACGACCCGGCAGACTTGATTAAAAGCAAAGATTTTTGGTGGCTTGCTGCGCAGTATCAGGTTCAATTGGTCACCGGCCTTGGTGAAATGATTGTGTCCACCGAAAGCCCGGGGCATGTTGCGGCGGGCGAAACCTACGAAATGCCATTTCGGGCGATCACCGATGCACAACTGCGGCTGACGCAGCGCGTGCGCCAGCCCCACTGGTTTAGCACGCTGCCGGTTGTCCTCATGGTCGGTTTTTTGGTCCTCATAGCCGCTTCCACCGTACTATTGCGCCGACAAATGAACCAGGTCGCTCGTGCAGAGGCTGCTTGGCGAACCGAGGCCGCCTGGCGCCAGTCGCTGGAAGAATCGGCCCTCGTGGGTCTGCGTGCACGCGATCTGGAAGGCCGGTTGCTGTTTGCCAACCGCACGTTCTGCGACATGGTTGGCTACACGCTGGCCGAACTGATGGAGCAGCCCCCCAACTTGGAGGAGCGAGCAAGCCAAAGGGGGCACGCCAACAAGTCCGGAGGCAAACCGGAAGGGCAGGAAACACGGTGGCGTCACCGTGACGGGCGCGTGCTGGACGTCATGGTGTTCGAGTCGCCGCTGGTCGATGGTCTGGGCCATCAAGTGGGCTGGATGGGTTCCACCGTCGACGTGACGGAGCGCAAGCGCCTGGAGGAACTGGAGCGGCGCCAACGCGAAGTACTGGCTAACCACGCACGACTCTCCACTCTAGGCGAAGTGGCATCGACATTGGCCCATGAGTTGAACCAACCACTGACTAGCATCGTTAGCTACAGCGCGGGCATCGCCAAAGCGCTGGAACGACAACCCCAGTTGGACCCGGAACTGGTGGCGGCGGCAAAGGCGTTGTCCGGCCATGCGTCGCAAGCCGGAGACATCGTGCACAGGATCCGCGCGCGCCTGGCCCGACGAGAGCCAGTCCTGGAGGCGAGTTCGATCAACACCCTTGTAACCCACGCCGTGGCCCTCTTGCAGCGCGACCTCAAACGTGCCGGAGTTGAGGTATCCGTGGAGCTCGACACCAACCTGCCCCCGGTGCACATAGACCGTATCGGAATAGAGCAGGTGGTATCGAACCTACTGCGCAATGCAGGCGATGCAATGGCAGGCAACACCGGTTCAAAGCACATCCATGTGCGCACCTGCCTCAGCCTGAAACCACCGCTGAGCCAGCCACCGGGTTGGGTCACAGTGGAGGTATGCGATTTGGGAACCGGTCTGGGCGGACGTGACATTGAAACCCTCACCGAACCATTTTTTTCCACCAAGCGTGAAGGAACCGGCTTGGGGCTCGCCATTTGCCGCTCCATATTAGAGTCCCACGGCGGCGTACTGTATGCGCAGGATGCACCCATCGGCGGCGCACAGTTCAGTTTCTCCCTGCCACCTGACATTATCTCTATGGATGCGAGCCCATCATGACCGAACAGACCGTGTTCCTGTGTGACGATGACGAAGGCGTGCGGTCGTCAATTTCATTCTTGTTACGCCAGCATGGTCTGCGGGTCGCAACCTATGCCAGTGGCCCGGAGTTACTGGCGGTGCTGGATGCGTCAACGGTTTCGCCGCGTGGTATTTTCATTCTGGATGTGCGCATGGAGCCGTTGTCTGGCCTGCAAGTGCATGAGGCACTGATCGCCCGAGGGCTTGGTGCACGCATGCCGGTTCTGTTTTTGAGTGGCCATGGAGACATCCCCATGGCAGTGAGTGCCATGGCCCGCGGTGCGTTTAACTTTGTCGAGAAACCCTACGCGAACGATGACCTGGTGCAACTGATTTACAGCGCAATGGAGCTGGAAGTGCAATGGCATGGCCGCATGGCGCGACACGATGCCTTGCGTCAGTTAATTGCCGGACTGTCGCGCCAGCAGGTGCGCCTGATGCCGCTGGTCGCGGCGGGCGAGTTGAATAAAACCATTGCCTGGAAAATGGAGCTCAGCGTGCGCACGGTAGAGGAGCATCGGCGCAAGATTTTTGATCGACTTCACCTGCACTCAGCCGCAGAACTGGCCACTCTATTGGCCGAGGCCCGTGTTGCCGGCATCGACATTCCACGCGACACCGAGGCGCCGTAATCCTGCCTGGGCATCAGTCGGCCACGGTCCAAGCCGAAACAAAACCTCGGGCTCAATAACTCGCTTGTGATCAGCCTCGCCTGCTGGACCTCTGCCCGTCAACAATGGCCGTCATAATGGCTCTTGCTGATCGCATGCCATGCTGACGCCTACTGACGCCACGCCAAAAAAATCGATGGGTGAATTGCACCGGGCACGGGTGCGTGTGACGCTTTGGATCGGTTCAACCCTGCTCATCGTGCTGGGACTGGGCTGGGGGTTGTTCTTTTCCACAAAGGGGGCATGGGCCATTGTGGCAACCGACGTTGCCATGGTGTTGGTTGGCATCACGATTGCCATCCTTACCCATTTCAAGCGAACACGAATTGCCTTTTTCTTGCTAACGGCCAGCATGCTGCTCATCATTTGCGGCATCTCGTTGTTGCTGGATATTCCCGACGCACAGGCACCGCGCTCAACCCACCATTTTCTGCTGGTGCTGGCGCTGGTCTCGTTGCTCTTTCTGCGCGATGACCGGGCTGCAGTTCGCTTCGGCGTAACCGGCATCTGCCTGATTGCATTTGTGGTATTGGGCAGCTCAAACGTCGGCTTTGGATCAACTTATGCGTTGCCAGATGGCATGCGGATATGGGGTACATGGGTTAACAATTCGTTTTCTGCCATCGGAATTTATTTGACCATCCACGTCATGGTGTTGGACGTTGCAGAGCAATCGGCCCTTGAAACCGCCTTGCGCGGCGGGTTGGGGCGGGGAGAATTCTTTCTGTTGTATCAGCCACAAGTGACATCAGGAGGCGTCGTGACGGGTGCTGAAGCCCTGTTGCGATGGCGCCACCCTAAGCTGGGGCTGATTCCGCCTGATGAATTCATCCCCCTAGCCGAGCAAACTGGACTGATTCTGCCCTTGGGCGCCTGGGTTCTGGGAACGGCCTGCGCACAACTTGTAGCATGGGCGTCGCAACCTGACTTGAAGCGTTTGACACTGGCGGTCAACGTAAGCGTGCACCAGTTCCGGCAGACTGATTTCGTGCAGCAGGTGAGGTCGGTGATGGAACTCACCGGAGTCCAGGCGCATCAGCTCAAGCTGGAACTCACGGAAAGCTCCCTGGTGCACGACATCGATGACATCATCCTCAAAATGGAAGCACTCAAGGCGCTGGGTGTGGGTTTTTCTCTGGATGACTTTGGCACCGGTTTCTCATCGCTGAATTACCTTAAACGCTTGCCCATGGACCAGTTGAAGATTGACCAATCCTTTGTGCGGGACATTCTCACCGATCCGAATGACGCAGCCATTGCACGCATGGTCATAGGTCTGGGTGACAGTTTGCATTTTGCCGTCATCGCTGAGGGCGTTGAAACTCAGGGGCAGCGCAAGTTCCTGATGGAAATCGGTTGCCACCTTTTTCAAGGCTATTTGTTCAGCAAACCGGTGACTGCCGAAGCACTGGTTCAGTTTGTTCGTTCGTCGGCAGCAATTCGATCTTGACCGAACCCACATAAAAATCGACGCTTGCGGTTGCCATATCTGTCGCTGGAAGCATGCGGGTGCGGGCTTGCGGCAGGGTGGAGCCACCCAATGGGTCAACCCGAACGGGGTTGCATGTGGGCAATTCGGTGATGCCAATATCAATAGTACTCATAGGACACCATTGGACCGCAGCTATCGCAATATTTCAGTGCTGTGCACCCCACCGCCACGGAAATAGCAATGCTTCGTGAACTAATACCGGGTTTACCCTCGGACAACGTTGTTTAACAGTGTTCTGGCATCCTCTGTGGACTCCAGTGGCACCAAAATCCACATCAGCACATATAACAAGAGGCCCGTGCCGCCCAAAATCAGCATCAGCGTAAACGCCAGACGCCACAACCAGGTATCCAGGCCTGTAAACCTGGCCATACCCGCACACACGCCGCCCAACCACCTATCCGTAGCGGATCTGCGCAAGCCATTCAAGGCAGAAACTTTGGATAAGGGTGTCGCAGCGGGCGCCTGTAACAGTCGCGCCTTGGCCTGTGCAAATTCTGCTTCACTCAGACTGCCACGGTTGCGCAGTTGTTCGAGGTTTTCAAGATCTTGTGCTAATGACATACAAACTCCAGTGGTTCAACGTATCGGACTCGGTTAATGGCGCAAGAATAGGGTTTACCTTCTCGCGTTTCCACTACCAGGCGACCAACGGCATTTTTGGCCGCACAGAACGTCCCGGCGACGGTATGAACTACAGACGATTAAAGGCACCCAACGGGTGGTGCGCCAGAGCAACCGACAACATAAAGGCGTAACACAACAATGCAGCAATCAAACTGACCACACGCATTGGCTTTGTGGGCGCTCGCTTAAGTGCCAACGTGCCCAGCGCAATGTAGAGCAGCAGAAAGCCAATCTTTGTGCTCAACCATCCCACTGCAAACGGATTGATGTCCAGAATACTCAGAAGCATCAGGGCTGCGCCCAGAAGGGCTGTGTCAATGGTGTAGCTCACGCGTCGCACAGCGGGCATCATGGCCCAGCGGGCACCGCGCAGCACCCCCAGGCCCCGAGCCAAAAAAAGGGCGCCACTGGTCAGCACCAAGGTGATATGGATCGCGCGTGCCAATGGGTATAGTTCGGACAGAGTCATGGTTTCCCAAGAATACAGGCAAACCCTAGGCGCCAGGATCGAGGGGCCAACCAATTAATGGGATCAGGCGCCACAGTCCGTTTTCGCCATTCTAAATGAGATACACTCTCATTTAGAATCGACTTTTTGCCCACTCCCCATGCCTGCCACCACTCTGCGACTGACCCATTTGCCAACTGGTGCCCACGCCACTGTGGCTTGTGTCAGCGCAAATTCGCCTGGAGCCAGCGCTGCGACGCTGGAACGTCTTGGCGAGCTTGGCTTTATTGCAGGCGAGCCAGTGCAATTGTTGCAACGTGGCCCCGGTGGGCGAGAACCATTGGCCGTGGTGGTGGGAGAAACCATGTTTGCACTGCGCTGGCTGGAAGCCGACTGCATCGAGGTCTCCCCCACATGATTTCTGCCACCTATGCAGCCACTACACGGCCCTGGAATGTAGCCCTGGTGGGCAACCCGAATTGCGGCAAAACAGCCCTTTTCAACCTGTTGACCGGTGCGCGCCAAAAAGTTGCCAACTACGCTGGCGTCACCGTCGAGCGCAAGATCGGCCTAATGCGCTTGGCCAGTGGGCATACCGTTTCCATCATCGACCTGCCGGGCGTCTACAGCCTGCATCCGGCAACGCCAGATGAAGAGGTGACGATGGAAGTCATCGAAGGGCGGCGCCCCGGTGAAGCGCCCGTGGACGCGATCGTCGCGGTGGTCGATGCCACCAACTTGCGCATGAATTTGCGCCTGGTGCTGGAATTACAACGGCTAGGGCACCCCGTCATCGTGGCGCTGAACATGACCGATGTGGCCAAGGCACGGGGGCTGGTCATTGACATTGCAAGGCTGTCCTCCGAACTGGCCTGCCCGGTGGTGGAGACCGTGGCAGTGCAGCACAATGGTCACACGAATTTGCTGATTCAACTGAACGATGACTTTGCCCGCTCGCTGGCCGTGCCGGATGTACATGCCGCAACACCGGCCGTTGCCACGCACCACGCACCGCGCGCCAGCGCCGACATTCAGCGCGAAGTGCGGCGCATTCTCAGCATTGCCGCCCCCGGCGCGGTGCAGTTCCAGCGCTTTCATTTTCGGGTAGATGCATGGGCCATGCACCCTGTTTGGGGGCTGATGATTCTGGCCGCTGTACTGTTTTTGGTGTTCCAGGCGGTGTTTTCCTGGGCCAACGTACCCATGGACGCCATCAAGTTGTCCATGGCTTTTATGGCAGATTGGACCGCTGCCAACATGGACGACGGGCCGCTGCGCAGTCTGCTTGTGGACGGCGTCATTGCCGGTGCTGGCGGCGTGCTGGTGTTTTTGCCACAAATTCTGATTCTGTTCTTCTTTATCCTGGTGCTGGAAGACTCTGGCTATCTGCCGCGTGCGGCCTTCTTGCTAGACACGTTGATGGGTAAAGTGGGCCTGTCTGGCCGGGCCTTTATCCCTTTGTTGTCGAGTTTTGCCTGCGCCGTACCCGGCATCATGGCCACGCGCACCATTGCCAACTGGCAGGATAGGTTGGCCACCATCATGGTGGCGCCGCTCATGACCTGCTCAGCGCGACTGCCTGTGTATGCCCTGTTGATTGGCGCCTTTGTGCCGGACCGCAGCATCGGCGTATTCAACTTGCGGGGGCTAACCCTGTTTGTGCTGTACGTGGCCGGCGTAGTCTCAGCCATGGCAGTGGCCTGGGTATTCAAACGCATCTGGATGAAGAACCGCTACCAGCCCCTGATGCTGGAGTTGCCGCCGTACCGCGTGCCCGGCCTGCGCAATCTGGTGCTGGGGCTGTGGGAGCGCGCACGCATCTTTCTGCGCCGCGTGGGCACCATCATCTTTGCCATTATGGTTGTGCTGTGGTTCTTGTCCACCTACCCCGGACCACCCGACGGCGCGACGGGTGCCGCCATCCAGTACAGCATCGCCGGTATGTTGGGGCATTTTCTGGAGCCGCTGTTTGCGCCCATTGGCTTTAACTGGCAGATCTCCATTGCCTTGGTGCCCGGAATGGCGGCGCGCGAAGTGGCGGTGGGCGCCCTGGGCACGGTGTATGCCCTGTCAGCTGCGGGCGATTCGGTGGCCAACTCACTAGCGCCCGTCATCGCGCAAAGCTGGTCGCTGGCAACCGCGTTTTCGCTGCTTGCCTGGTATGTATTTGCACCGCAGTGCATCTCGACACTGGCTGTCGTCAGGCGGGAAACCAACTCTTGGCGTTACCCCATACTAATGACAGCCTATATGTTTGCACTGGCCTATTTGGCGGCCTTTGTAACCTACCGCATGACTTTGTGGTTGGGAACGTAATGGACGTGAACCTTCAACATCTTGTTGTTTTCTTGCTGGTAACGGCTTGCTGCATCTATGCCTTGTGGACGCTGATGCCCGCTATCGCGCGGCGTTTCATCGCAAAAAAAATGGTGAAATGGCCACTTGGCTCGACATGGAAGGCGTGGCTTCAACAAGCCGCCTCCGAGTCATCAGGCTGCGGCTGTAGTGGCTGTGACAAGGTAGTGGACCAGACACGCAAGCAGCAGCCGCAGGTCGTTCACTTTCAAGCGCGACCCAAGGACTGACGGGCAAACGCCCGTTTGACGCCTTCAAACCACACCAGCCCCAGGACTACCGCGACGAGGCCTCCGAACAAAAGTTGCACTGATGGCAACTCGAATGCGAACAGCTGGTTGATCAGCGGAATAGTCAACACACAGGTCAGCAAAACGAGCGTAAACAGCGTGATCCACGCAAAGGAATGGTTTGCCACTCGGGGGCCGAGCAAGGTTGTCGGTGCCCACGACCGGTTTACGTGGATGAGTCCCAGGTTGGACAGCACCAGCACCGTGAACGCCATGGCACGCGCAGCGTTGTCAGAGCCTGTCACGTCGCGGGTCAGGCCAAATGCCGCCAGCAAAATACCCAGCAGCCCAAGTCCCTGCCAGAAGCCGCGTGCCAGCACGGTGGTGTCAAACAGGCGCATGCCCGGGTTGCGGGGCTTGTCAGTCATTACCTTGGCTTCCAGCGGCTCAGCCTCAAAAACCACTGAGCATGCTGGATCAATGATGAGTTGCAGAAACAGAATGTGCACCGGCATCAGTAGCATGGGCCAACCAAGCAGGACCGGTAGTACCGATAGGCCCACGATGGGCACATGCACCGCAACTACAAAAACAATAGCCTTGCGCAGGTTGGCAAACACCCGCCTGCCGTAACGAACGGCCACCACCAGCGAAGAAAAATCATCGTTCAAAAGCACCAGAGCTGCCGCCTCGCGGGCGACATCCGTGCCACGTGCGCCCATGGCAACGCCAATGTGGGCGGCCTTGAGGGCGGGCGCGTCATTGACTCCATCGCCGGTCATTGCCACCACATCACCACGCTCGCGAAAAGCCTGAACCAAACGAAGTTTTTGTTCAGGCTGCACCCGACAAAACACGCTGGTGTCAGCAAGTCGGGTGCGCAGTGCTTCGTCATCCATGGCATCCAGCTCCACCCCAGTCATGACCTCGCCGTCGCGGCTCAAGCCCGCCTGCCGCGCAATGGAAACCGCTGTGGAGGGGTGGTCTCCCGTGATCATCACCACCCGAATACCGGCCGCGTGGCATTCGGCAATGGCTTGCGGCACATCCGCTCGCACCGGGTCTTGCAGGGCAACCAGCCCCAGAAATTCGAAATCAAAATCGTGCTGATTACCCGGCAGGGCATCAGCCGAAAAGCTAGCCTGCGCCACCCCCAGCACACGCAAACCGGCGCGCGCCATCTCGGTCACCTGGCGCGAAATCGCAGCACTGCGCAAGACGTCCATATGGCACAAATCAATGATCGCCTCGGGCGCGCCCTTTGCGGCAATCATGCGTTCACGACGGTCAGGTGACTGCCAGACGCGTGACATGGCCAACATCTCCTTGGAAAGCGGGTAGTCGTCCACCAGCGTCCAGTCGGCGTGCAAATGCTCAGTGTCAGCCAGCAGGCGCTGCCCGGCGTCACCAATGGCAGTTTCCATCGGATCAAAAGCGCGACGGTGGCTGGCCAGAACGGCGTATTCGAGCACTCCGTGCAATGCTTCCTGCAGTGCAACGGCTCGATCAATTTCGCAATCATAGGCCGCAGCCTCAGACCACAGGCGACCCACCGCCATGCGATTGGCCGTGAGCGTGCCGGTCTTGTCGACGCATAAAACCGTGGTGGCACCCAGAAGTTCGATAGCCGGAATGCTGCGCGCCAGCACGTTCTCTCGCGCCAGCCGCCAGGCACCCAGCCCAAAAAAAATAGTGAGCACCACCGGCAACTCTTCGGGCAGGATGGCCATCGCCAGTGTCAGCCCGGCCAACAGTCCATGCAGCCAATCGCCAGTACTGACACCGTAGACCACCGCCAGTCCCGCCGCCAGAACCAGGCCCACAAAAGCCACACGTTTAACAACCCGCTGTGTCTCCAATTGAATAGGCGTACTCTCACTGCCCAGAGTCGCCAGCGATTGCCCAATGCGCCCCAGCGCACTACGCGCTCCAGTGGCAATGACCCTTGCGCGGGCAGTGCCCTGGGTCACCAGAGTGCCGGAAAACACCTTCTGCGCATCAGTTGTCGCCTCCGCTTCAGGCGCCTGCTTGTCCACCGGCACCGATTCACCGGTCAGGAGCGACTCGTCCACCATCAGGTTGGAAGCCTCCACCAGTTCCAGATCCGCCGGAACGCGGTCGCCTTCTGCCAGCAAGACGATGTCCCCACATACCAGTTCGCGCCCGGTGATGCGAAGGATCTGGCCACCGCGTACGACCAGCGCGCGCGGGCTTGACAGGTCGCGCAGCGCATCGAGTGAGCGCTCGGTGCGCCGCTGCTGCACAAACGTGATGCCCATGACCACGAACACAAAGCCCAGCAACATGAGCGCCTCGTGCCGGTCGCCCAGCACCATATAGATGGCGCCGCAGGCCACCAGCAGCAAGAACATCGGCTCGGATACGACGTCAATCAACAGACGCAACATGCCACGCTGCTTAGACACCGGCAACTCGTTTGGACCGTCTTGCACCAGTCGCTGGCGCGCAACCCGCTCCGTCAACCCGTCTTTTACGCTGCCGCCGGACGGTTCTGGGAGCGGTGAAGAGTCAGGCATAGTGACCCAACTCAGTGTTGAGTAGGTCCAGCTTGGGTGGCGTGATCCAGGTCCGGGCGTTTCCACGGGTCTACATGCGTCATCAGGTTAAGTACGCGGTGGCGCTGCATCACCCGTTGGCGGGCCAGCACCGAAATATCGTGTCCGGCCTCAACCGTGATGCCCGCATCGACTTCAAGATGTGCGTCCACCACAATCATGTCACCCATCTTGCGGGTGCGCACATCGTGCACGCCGCTCACACCAGGCGTGCCTGCCAGCGTCTGGCGAATGGCTTCCACCTCCTGCTCGTCCACAGCCCGGTCCATCAGGTCATGCATGGCACTCCAGCCAAATTCCCAGCCCATTTTCGCCACCATGAAGCCTACGATGAGTGCGGCGATCGGATCCAGAATCGGGTATCCCGCCAGGTTACCGATGATGCCCAGGCCCACCACCAGCGACGAAGCGGCGTCGGAACGCGCGTGCCAGGCGTTGGCAACCAGCATGCTCGACTTCACCCGCTTGGCCACCGCCAGCATGTAACGAAACAACAATTCCTTGGCCACCAAAGCACCACCAGCCACCCATAACGCCACCGCATGCACCTGCTGCACGGTTTCCGGCGCCTCGAGCTTGCGAAACGCGGACCACAGCATGCCTACACCTACCGCGAGCAGCAACAAGCCCAGCACCAGCGAGGCAGCGGTCTCAAACCGCTGGTGTCCGTACGGGTGATCTTCGTCTGCATCTTTCTTGGCGTGGTGGCTGGCAAACAGAACCACGAAGTCGGCCACCAGGTCAGACAACGAATGGATGCCGTCGGCAATCAAGCCCTGTGACTTGGAAAAAACACCCACCGCAATCTGTGTGGCACTCAACACCACGTTCACGCCTACGCTCACCCACGTACTGCGCGAAGCAGCGGCCGAGCGCTCGCTGGCCGTGTGCTGGGTATCTTCAGGGTCGTCAACGATTTCAGGGAAGTTCATGGTGAAAAAAGGTATTTCGACCGCTGGCGCGGCGTGCGAGGTGCCTGAGCGTAACGGTTCCATCTTAAGGAAAAATGAAATCATCCGTGTGACGAAATTTATTCATCTTGAAAGAAAAGTGAATGCTATGTTTTTTATAGCTGCATGCGCATACTTTACGGGGGCTACCCGTCTATTTAATCATCATAGACGCATCATTTCTCTCAAAAATACCCAATCCGGGGATATTCCAGATTAGTGCTAGTGTCTTAAGAAAGTCCTAAGAACCGGACGGCAAGATTGCGTACAAGGAGTCTCCATGCAATCATTCAAACCCGTACTTCCCTTTTCTCGCCGCACAGCAGCTCTGCTGGCATGCGCCACTTTCCTGTCTGCTGCACATGCAGCAACACCGGCCGACACGCTTGCCGGCTTCACCACACAAGCGGGCACCGCTGCGGTTGCAGCGCGAGGGCAAGAATTTTTTACAAAAAACCATGGCAGGGAATGGACCTGTTCGTCCTGCCATGGCGCAGTTCCCACCCAAACCGGCAAGCACGCATCCACCGGCAAGCCCATTGGCCCATTGGCGCCGGCATTCAACGCCGAGCGCTTTACCGACAAGGCCAAAATTGACAAATGGTTCCGCCGCAACTGCAACGACGTGGTGGGTCGGGAATGCACACCCTCCGAGAAGGCGGACCTGCTTAGCTGGCTAATCAGCATCAAGCCCTGATGGACTGACTGCAAACCAAACCCATTTGAAAACCACACCATGTCACTAAAGTCCACATCCTGGATCATCCGCGTCCTGACCGCCATCGTGGCAGCCAGCGGACTCACAAACATAGCCATGGCAGACGGCAATGGCCGCACAGTGCCTTTGCTACCCCTGTACAAACAGGAGTGCGCAGCCTGCCACGTGGCTTACCCACCCACGCTGATGCCAGCCGCGTCCTGGACCCGGATTATGGGCAACCTGCCCAAGCACTTTGGTACCGATGCCTCTTTGGACCTGGCCACCGCGAAAGAGCTATCGGGCTGGATCATTGCCAACGCCGGCACCTACAAGCGCGTAAGTGAAGAGCCCCCGCACGACCGCATCACCCGCACCGTGTGGTTCGATCGCAAGCACCGCGAGGTTTCATCCGCCACCTGGAAACTTGCCGCGGTCAAGAGCGCCGCTAACTGCGGCGCCTGCCACACAAAAGCCGATACAGGAGATTTCAATGAACACAACGTCCACATACCCCGCTAAGGCCGCTGACGAGGGCGTCCTGGTCTGGGACGCCCCGGTTCGGGTCTTTCACTGGCTGATGGTAGTGTGCTTTGTTGGTGCCTACCTCACGTCCGAGAGCGAAGTCTGGCGTCTGGTTCACGTCACACTTGGCTACACCATGGCCGGGCTAGTGTTCTTTCGCATCGTCTGGGGCTTTGTCGGAACGTACCATGCCCGCTTTGCGTCGTTCATACGGGGCCCCAAAGCAGTTGCGCGTTACCTTCGTACGCTATTGAGCCATCAACCCGAGCACCATGCAGGGCACAACCCGGCGGGTGCCTTGGCCATTGTTGGTATGCTGAGCCTGACAGCGGTTATTGCCGCCACTGGCTGGGCAACCTACAACGACGCAGCAGGCGAGTGGGTCGCAGAACTGCACGAAGTCATTGCCAACGGCATGCTGGCACTTGTGGGATTGCATATTGCCGCTGTGGTTGTTTCGGGCTGGTTGCACAAGGAAAACCTGGTCCGCTCCATGCTTACCGGTCGCAAGCCCGGCTCGCCCAAACACAGCATTCGCAGCGCCTGGCATGTCGTCGCAGTTCTGCTGCTGTCCGCTGTACTGGGATTTTGGTATGTGCAGTGGCCCACCTCAACCGGTTCACCCGTAGGACAATCCGACCATGCGCATTCTGCTCGCTGAAGATGACTCCCTGCTGGGCGACGGCCTGCGTGCCGGTTTGCGGCAACTGGGCTTTCAAGTGGATTGGGTGCGCGACGGCGACGCCGCCGAGCGCGAGTTGCGCGGACAAGCCTACACCGCAGCGGTCTTGGATCTTGGTCTGCCCCGCAAAGATGGCCTACGGGTACTGGCCTCCATCCGCGCGGCACACATTGCAACGCCCGTACTGGTGCTGACCGCTCGCGACACCGTGCCAGACCGCATACTCGGGCTGGACATGGGTGCCGATGACTACGTTGTAAAGCCCGTTGATTTGAATGAACTGGCAGCGCGCTTGCGGGCCCTGGTCCGCCGTGCACATGGGCAGCCACAAGAGTGCCTTACCGCACAGGACGTGGTGCTAGACCCCGCAGCACGCACCGTGCGTCGGGCAGACGTTCCTGTCGCGCTGTCGAACCGGGAATTTGACCTGCTGCAAGCCTTCATGCTGGGTGCTGGGCGGGTCCTCACACGCGAACAGTTGGAACAGCAGTTGTACAGTTGGGGGCAGGAGGTGGACAGCAATGCCATCGAGGTCCACATTCACAACCTTCGGCGCAAACTGGGCAACGCACTCATTCACACGGTGCGTGGAGTCGGTTACACACTGCTGCGCGAGCCACCCCATTCATAAGTCCATGCGCCGCCGCCCTCACTCCCTGCAACGCCGCCTGTTGATACTGGTTCTGGGAGTGGTTACCTTCGTCTGGCTGGTCACTGCCGCCCTGACTTGGCTAGATGCGCGTCACGAATTGGACGAGCTTTTAGACGGCCACCTGGCACAGGCAGCGGCAATTCTGGTCGTGCAACAGGGTCAGGAAGTGGATGGGGACCATGACAGCGTCGACGCCCCGTCTCTGCACCGCTACGCTCCCCGAGTGGCTTTTCAGGTGTTTCACGAAGGCCGGCTGACCATGCGCTCAACGAACGCACTGCAAACGGGCATGACGGGCGACGACAACGACTTCAAACCCGGCTTTGAAACGGTTCAGATCGAAGGAGTTGCGTGGCGCGTTTTCTCAACGTATGGCGCCGAGCGGGACGTGCATGTGTATGTGGGCGAGGAGGCTGGAGCGCGGGCCCATATTTTGTGGGCTGTGTTGCGCAGCACCTTGCTGCCCATGGCGATGGCTTTACCCTTGCTGGCACTGGCACTGTGGTGGGCCATTTACCGCAGTGTGGCGCCCATGCGTCGGCTGGGAGTCACACTGGCACAGCGCGAGCCACTGGCGCTCACTCCTCTGTCACTGGATGGCGCCCCCTCAGAGATTGCACCGATGGTCGACGCACTCAACAGCCTGTTTGAGCGCATAGGCGAGCTCCTCGAATCCGAGCGCCGCTTTACAGCAGACGCCTCACACGAACTGCGCACGCCCATCGCGGCCATTCGCGCGCAGGCACAGGTGGCACTGGGTGAAACGGACGATGCCATGCGGCGCCATGCGCTGCGCAACACGCTGGAAGGTTGTGACCGAGCCATTCGATTGGTAGACCAACTGTTGACCCTGTCACGGCTGGAGGCGTCGCTCACACCAGCCATGGAGAAGTTTGATTTGGCCCCGCTGATACGCCAGGTAGTGGGTGATCTGGCGCCCAAGTCCATAGCCAAAGGCCAATCACTGGAATTGGACTGCACAGAGTCTTGCCCCGTTTCAGGCAACGAAACCCTATTGGCTGTGTTGGTACGCAACCTGGTGGACAACGCCGTGCGTTACAGCCCTGCATCGGCGCGGGTCGCCATTGCCGTACAGCGGCGCCCCGACGGTCGGGTGGTTTTGCAGGTGGATGACAGCGGGCCCGGCTTGTCTGAGCAAGACCTCTTGCGTTTGGGCGAACGCTTTTTCAGGGTACCCGGCAACGATGAGGCCGGCAGTGGCCTGGGCTGGTCTATTGTGAAGCGAGTTGCAACCGTGCACCGTATGCAGTTGCAAGCAGCACACTCTGAAAAACTGGGGGGGTTGGCTGTAACCGTCATTGTCTGACCGACCCACTGACGCGACCCAGACATGTCATAAACCCATGCAGGATTCGCATCAGCTTGTGGGAATTACGGGCTGTATCGCCCTCCAGGCCAGGGGGACCGAGCCTACAATGCACAACCCATAACAGGGCACTGGGCCATGCGCCTTCGCATCGTCCCCACGCCATAGAGGATTCACGATGCCAAATCAGACGCCCATTTCACCGAAGGCTCCGGTCTCCAGTTCCGCTGAAAAAATTGCACAGCTCCGCCAGGCGGCGCTGGAGTATCACCAGTTTCCCACCCCCGGGAAAATTGCCATTTCAGCGACCAAGCAGCTGGTCAACCAGCACGACCTTGCGTTGGCCTATTCGCCAGGCGTTGCGGCACCGTGTGAAGAGATCGTCAAAGACCCTAACAACGCGTTTAAGTACACCAGTCGAGGCAATCTGGTGGCTGTCATCACCAACGGCACAGCTGTGCTGGGTCTGGGAGACATTGGTCCGCTGGCCGCCAAGCCGGTGATGGAGGGCAAGGGCGTACTGTTCAAGAAGTTTGCTGGTATTGATGTCTTCGATATCGAGATCAATGAGAAGCACGATCTGGACAAACTGGTCGACATCATTGCATCCATGGAGCCGACATTTGGTGGCATCAACCTGGAAGACATCAAGGCGCCCGACTGTTTTTACGTAGAGCGCAAACTGCGCGAGCGCATGAAGATACCGGTCTTCCATGATGATCAGCACGGCACGGCCATCGTCGTGGGCGCAGCCATTCTGAATGGCCTCAAGGTGGTCGGCAAGGACCCAAAGAAAGTCAAGTTGGTCACGTCCGGCGCTGGCGCAGCTGCTCTGGCATGCCTGGGCCTGCTGGTCAAACTGGGCATACCCCGCGAAAACATCTGGGTCACCGACCTGGCCGGGCTGGTCTACGAGGGACGCGTGGAGTTGATGGACGCCGACAAGGCGGTCTTTGCACAGCCTACCGCTGCGCGGACCTTGCGCGACGCTATCGTCGACGCGGACATCTTCCTGGGCCTCTCGGCCGGCGGCGTACTCAAGGCAGACATGGTCAAAACCATGGCGGCCAAGCCCCTGGTCTTTGCGCTTGCCAACCCGACACCAGAGATCCTGCCAGAAGAAGTGCATGCAGTTCGCGACGATGCCATCATGGCCACGGGCCGGACAGACTACCCCAATCAGGTCAATAACGTCCTGTGTTTTCCGTACATTTTCCGAGGCGCGCTGGACGCAGGCGCATCAACCATCACACTGGAGATGGAAATTGCGGCGGTGCACGCCATCGCCGACCTGGCGCAAGCCGAGCAAAGCGAAGTGGTTGCCGCGGCCTACTCTGGCGAGCAACTTGCGTTTGGCCCCGAGTACCTGATCCCCAAGCCGTTCGACCCCCGGTTGATGATGAAGATCGCACCCGCCGTGGCCCAGGCCGCGGCCGATAGCGGTGTGGCATTGCGTCCGATTGCCGACATGGATGCTTACCGCGAAAAACTGCAGAGTTTTGTGTATGCGTCGGGCACCACCATGAAGCCCATCTTCACGGCGGCCAAGAAAGCCCTCAAGAAGCGCGTGGCCTACGCTGAAGGCGAAGACGAACGCGTGCTGCGTGCTGCGCAGATTGTGGTGGACGAGCGCCTGGCACTACCCACCCTCATCGGTCGCCCGTCCGTCATCGCCGAGCGGGTCGAAAAGTTTGGACTGCGCCTGAAAGAAGGCGTGGATTACAACGTGGTCAACGTGGAGCAAGACCACCGTTACCGTGACTTCTGGCAAACCTACCACCGCATGACCGAGCGCAAGGGCATGACCGCTCAGGTTGCAAAGATTGAAATGCGACGCCGCCTGACTCTGATTGGCTCCATGCTTTTGCACAAGGGAGATGTCGACGGCATGATTTGTGGCACCTGGGGCACCACCGCGCTGCACCTGCAGTACATCGACCAGGTCATCGGCAAGCGCACAGCCGTTGGCTTGGATGCAGCGCTGGACGTTCCAATCTATGCCTGTATGAACGGGCTCATGTTGCCTGGTCGCCAGGTTTTCATCGTCGACACCCACGTCAACTACGACCCTACGGCACGCGAGCTGGCCAAGATCACCATCATGGCAGCTGAAGAAATGCGACGTTTTGGTTTCAAGCCCAAGGCCGCCTTGTTGAGCCACTCCAACTTTGGAACCAGCAACGAGCCCAGTGCCCTCAAGATGCGCCAAACGCTGGCACTGCTGCAGCAGCAGGCGCCTTGGCTGGAAGTGGACGGCGAAATGCATGGTGACGTGGCCCTTGATGGCGCCGCCCGCATGGCACTAATGCCCAACAGCTCGCTGCAGGGGGATGCCAATTTGCTGGTCATGCCCAATATTGATGCAGCCAATATTGCCTACAACCTGCTTAAAACCGCAGCGGGCGGCAACATTGCCATTGGCCCAGTGCTTTTGGGTGCTGCCAAGCCGGTGCATGTCCTCACCGCTAGCACCACCGTGCGCCGAATCGTGAATATGACGGCGCTCACCGTTGCAGATGCAAACGCGGTCCGTTAAGCATTAGTAAAACAGTTAGCACATACTTACATCGTAATAAAACGTAAAGACCTTGCCTAAAATTTGGGCAAGGTCTTGCTTTCTTTTGCGAAATACACGACACTACGTTCCTTGGATTTATCGGGTTTACCCGGGGTCGCTTGAGGGATTTGATGGTGCGCAAGGGGTTTATTAAGTTAGTGCTTACCAGCTTTTTGCTGGTTCTGGCGATGGTGTGCAGCGGTGTACAAGCAAGGGAGTTGACTGCAACTTCTGTAGCAGACACCACCATTGCACTGAGCCAGTTACCCCCGCAGGGAATCGAAATCTACCGCTTGATCCACCAGGGAGGACCTTTCCCTTTCGGAAAAGACGGCGTGATTTTTGGCAATCGGGAACGTTTGCTGCCCGCTGAAAAACGGGGCTACTACCGCGAATACACCGTCAAAACACCGCGATCAGGCAACCGGGGAGCCCGTCGGATCGTGTGTGGAGGCCCTGCCGCCACACCCGACACCTGTTTTTACACGGCCGATCACTATGCGAGTTTTCGCAAAATTGTGCCATGAATCGAATTTATAGTTTTTAAGAAAGAGAAGCGGGAATGGACATGCCACTTCGAACAGTTAGAACCAACATCGTGCAATCGATTCGCGCCTTCAGGGTGCCGGATTTGCAGGAAGCTGCCCAAACTTTGGGACACCACTTCCTGTACGCCAATCTGGCGGACGCGCAAACCAAGCAAGACGTACTGGACCTGATTGGCCAGCAGTTCAAGCTGCCAGCCCACGTCGGCAAGAATTTTGATGCACTCTATGACAGCATGACTGATCCGGTGCATAAGTCGGGTCCGCAGCCCGGCTTTATAGCGGTACTGGAGCACATCCCTGCCAACACCAAGTTTGACAAGGAAGCACGTGAGCAATTGCTCGACATCTTTCGCGACACCGCTGACTACTGGGGGGATCGGAAAATTCCGTTCCGATGCTTTTATTCTTTTCTGTAGCCCGTTCTGCGCACACTAGCCAAGCAGAACGGGCGAACGAGGCAAGCGGTACCGCCGTACAAACACCAGCAATTGCCGGTATTGAGATAGCGACCGAGTCAGGCGAAAAAATGCCGACCGACAAGCTGTTGGATGTATCTCCATTTGCGCTGCGCATGAGCAGCCCCTTTAACTCCGGGTACTGGCTGGCAGCCGCCTGAGTCCAGAGGCTGTCGACGTCCTATCGAACGACATCGGCGCAGCGACTGTTTAAAGCCCATCCCTGAGATGGGCTTTTTTTCGCCCACGCTGTACTATCACCCCTTAACCACTACGACAGCCCCTGGGATGGGATTCTTCGCAAATCTACTGTCCGCCTCGCTCAAAAGAAGGCTCATTTCATCGCTGGGCGGGACCAACGATGACCGATTCGAGCGGGCGTTTCATGCCAGTCCGGACTGGATTGTCATCACCCGGTTGAGCGACGGATTGATCATCGATGCCAACAAGGGTTTCGAGACGATCAGCGGGCGCCGCGCCGCCGATGTAGTGGGCCACCCCATGGCCCAATTCAATGTCTGGGCACATCCGGAGCAACGTGCCAGGATGGTTAGTGAGCTCATGCAAATGGGTACTGTGCGCGACACCCTGGTACAACTGCGAAGGCTCGACGGCACCCTGCGAGACTGCATGGTCAATGCAAGCCTCATGGCGCTGGGGGGCAGCACCCATTCCCACGCCGTCTGGATCGCCCGGGATGTGACTGACCAGAACGCCCTGCACGAACAGTTCAAGGCAGCCTTTCAGTTAACGCCAGATTTCATGTCCATCTCGCGTCTGAGCGATGGCACTTATGTAGAAGTCAATGCGGCCTTTGAGCAGATTACCGGTTTGACCCGCGAAAACACGCTCGGACGAACATCGATCGAACTACGGATCTGGCACGACCCGGCGGCCCGCGATGCATTGGTACAGGCTTTCAAGACGCAGGGCACGCTGCACGAATACTTCATTCTCATCAACGGTCGCGACGGACAGGTGCGCGAAGCTCTGGTCAACGCAGCCACCTTTGAAGCACGCGGTGAGCGTTACATGATCGCACTGCTGCGTGACGTCACTGAGCAACGACGCGTTCAAGAAGAGATTCAGAGCCTCAACACCGAACTGGAAGCGCGCGTCATGCGCCGCACGGCCGATTTGGAGCTTACCAATCAGGAGTTATCCCGCACACTGGCCAATCTGCAAACCGCCAAAGACCAGTTGGTGCAATCCGAGAAATTGGCGGCCTTGGGCGCATTGGTGGCGGGTGTGGCCCACGAACTCAACACTCCCATTGGCAATGGGTTAACCGTCGCAAGTTCACTGCAATACCGGGTGCAGGAATTTGACGCGCTGATGACCTCTGGAATGAAGCGCTCAGATTTGGTGGCGTTTATCAATGACACCAAGCAGGCTGCCGACATCATGGCCCGCAATCTTGCGCGCGCGGGTTCATTGGTGACCAGCTTCAAACAAGTCGCGGTAGACCAGACCAGTTCGCAAAGACGGCGCTTCTCATTAGGCGTCCTTGTGGCAGAAATTTTATTGACACTCAGCCCGTCCATTCGCAAGTCAGGCTGCACCGTGACCACTGAAATAGCCGAAGAACTGGAGATGGACAGCTACCCAGGTCCGTTAGGACAGGTGCTCACCAACCTGGTCAACAACGCCGTGGTGCACGGCTACCGGGATATGCCCTGCGGCCCCATTACCATCTCGGCACAATGCAGCGACACCGATCAGCTACGATTGGAGGTTAGTGACAGCGGTCACGGCATTCTAAAAACTGACCTTACCCATGTATTTGAGCCCTTTTTTACGACCCGCATGGGTCAAGGTGGCTCGGGTTTGGGTCTGCATATCGTGCACAACCTCGTCACCAGCGTGCTCGGGGGACAGATCACGGTCCAGAGCGAAACTGGGCAAGGTGCTGTATTCACGCTGAAGCTACCCCGCACTGCTCCCAGGCAAGAAGTTAGCCCGCAGCCGCCTTTGAAAGATGATTAAGGAATCCGAAATGACACACGTCTCCACCGACATGGAGCTCTCCGAAGAGTTGGTCCGCAAATTCGACAAGCTCGGCCCTCGCTACACCTCGTACCCTACCGCAGACCGGTTCCACGCCAGTTTTACCGAGACAACCTACCGGGATTACCTGGACCAGCGCGCCGGTCGCACCGACAACCCACCGTTGTCGATTTACATCCACTTGCCGTTCTGCGAGTCGCTGTGCTATTTTTGCGCCTGCAACAAGATCATCACCAAGGACCACGAGCGTGTTGGCGAATACCTGCGCTATTTGGACAAGGAAATGGCGCTGGTAGCCTCACGCATCGGTAGTGATCGCAAAACGGTCCAGTTGCATCTGGGCGGTGGAACGCCAACGTTTTTCAGCGAAGGAGAGTTGCGCCAGCTCCTGGCCATGGTGCGCACACACTTTGCGTTCACCCCGGACGCCGAGCTCGGCGTTGAAATTGACCCGCGGACGGTCCAGCCCCATACCCTGTCCATGCTGGCCGAACTGGGCTTCAACCGCAATAGTTTTGGCGTGCAGGACTTCGACCCTGCCGTACAACAGGCGGTCAACCGCATCCAGCCTCTGGACATGGTGGAACAGGCCGTCGTGGAAAGCCGTAAATCCGGCTTCCAGTCCATCAATGCGGACCTTATTTATGGACTGCCCAAGCAGACACTCGACAGTTTCAGCCGCACGCTCGACAACCTGATTCGCGTTTCTCCAGACCGCATCGCGCTGTACAACTATGCGCACTTGCCAGGTCGGTTCAAGGCTCAGCGCCTTATTTTCGAAAGCGACCTGCCGTCGGCCGAATTAAGGTTGCAAATTTTTCTGATGTCGATGCGCAGGTTGCTGGACGCTGGTTACGTCTACATCGGCCTGGACCACTTCTCAAAGCCCGACGACGAGCTGAACAAGGCCCGACTGAACAAAACCCTGCACCGCAACTTCCAGGGCTATACCACCCGTTCTGAATGCGACCTGATCGGCCTGGGCGTGTCAGCCATCAGCAAAGTGGGCAATTCATACAGCCAGGCTGTGCGCACGGTCAGCGCCTACTACCAACACCTGGACGCTGGACGTTTGCCGATCGAAAAAGGATTTGAGTTAAGCCAGGACGATGTACTGCGCCGCGACATCATCATGACCCTCATGTGCAGCGCACCCGTCGAGTTTGACGTTATCAACCGCGACTACGGCATCGACTTCAAGAACTATTTTGACGCCGAGTTACTGAGACTCAAGCCCTACGAAGAAGCCGGCCTGATCACCATAGACGCATCGGCCATTCGCGTGACACCCAAAGGGCGTTTGTTTGTGCGTGCCAGCGGCATGGTGTTTGACAAGTACCTGGGACAGCCCACCACCTCAACCTACTCCAAGCTGATTTAGGGGGTGAAAGGTGATGGGATGGCTGGTTTGTCCAGCGTCCTGGGCAGCATTGGTTCGGGTCACCAATATGTCCAGTGTGACTCCGTCCAGAACGCGTAAATAGGCGGCCGTGGCGGCACCCAGGACATCCTCCAGCACGCAAGCCGAAGCATAGACGCAGCGGTTGTTTTCCCGGTGAAAGCATTCGGCCATATGAAAGTCGGATTCCGTCTGGCGAACCACATTTCCAATATTGATGTCGGCCGGCTCCGCTCCCAGTTTAAGGCCCCCATTACGGCCTCGCACGGTGGTCACCATTCCAATTTGTCCCAGATGGTGAACGACCTTGGTCAGGTGGTTTTTTGAAATGCTGTGAAGGTTGGCAATGTCCTGAATGGTCACCAGACGGTCCCGGTTGACAGCCAAGTACATGAGCGTGCGCAGCGCGTAATCGGTGTAGGTGGTCAATCGCATGGGATGTCCTATATTGGTTGCCGTTGTGGCTGTATTTGCTGGACCAATTCCACATACTCACTCACAGGCACTTCTTCAGCCCGTCGCTGTACGTCAAACCTTCCGCCAAAGCCCTTTTCCTCCAACCATCGACCCAGTGTATGGCGCAACAGCTTGCGCCGCTGGCTAAAGGCCACCTGAACCAACTCGCTCAACAAGGCAACATTGACCATTGGGGGGCTAGCGAGCGGCACCATTCGAACCACTGCACTATTTACCCGCGGCGGCGGATCGAAACTCTCGGGAGGGACCAGAAGGACGTTCTCCATGGCGTACCGCCACTGCAGCATTACGCTCAGTCGTCCAAATGCGGCCGTCGCTGGCTTTGCCACCATGCGGTCAATCACTTCCTTTTGCAGCATAAAGTGCTGGTCTTCAATCACGTCCACCGCATCGAGCAAATGGAAAAGGATGGGCGTTGAAATGTTGTACGGCAGATTACCGACAACACGCAATTTATCCGAAAAAACTTCGTGTGTTCCACCGCCAGGGTTTGCTCCATTATTTGTAGCGGTCCAATCAGCATTGACGAGGGCAAAGTCCACTTTCAATACATCACACTCAATCACCGTTAGCTGCCCATGGCTGCGCAGGCGATGGGCCAGATCGCGGTCGAGTTCAATGACAGTCAGATGCCCCAGACGCTCCACCAAGGGCTGGGTAAGAGCAGCCAAACCAGGACCGATCTCCACCATGCGCTGCCCGGGTTTGGGGCCAATGGCGTGCACGATGGCTTCAATGATTCCACCATCGGTCAGAAAATGCTGGCCAAATCGCTTGCGGGCAACGTGTTTCATGCCGGAAATTTACTGGGTCGGCTCGCGCAACTCGACGAAGGCATTGGCCCGAATCTCCTGCGCCCAACTGTTAAAGGCCGCTTCATAACGGCTTTCCTTCAGCTGGGCACGAATGGACTCTCGAACCTCACGCTCGCTCATTTCCACACGCTGGCGTTCAATCACCTGAATCAGGTGCACTCCGAAGCGCGAGACCACGGGGGCACTTATCTGCCCATCGGCCAGGCGGTTCATGGGCTCCTCAAACTCCGGAACAAAGGCACCCTGGCTCACCCAGCCCAAGTCGCCCCCCTGCGCCGCGCTGCCATCCTGCGAATGCTCGCGGGCCAGCGTCTGAAAGGTGGCAGCGCCCGACTCGATACGCTTCTTGAAATCCGCAACACGGGTCACTGCGGCGGCTTGCGTCAATTGCGCACCAGTACGCAGCAAAATATGGCGGGCATGGGTTTGCACCATCGCCTTGGCTGGTGCAGTGGGAGCCTTCATCTGAACCACTTTCAGAATGTGAAAGCCTGCGCCCGATCGAACGATCTCGGATACTTGACCAACAGCCAACTTTTGTGTGGCCGCCACAAACGAAGGCGGATAGCGATCGGCCCGGCGCAAGCCTAACTGCCCCCCGTTGGCACGGTCACCCGCCGACAACTCATTGACCAACGCCGCAAAATCTTCCCCTGCACGGATACGGTCCAATACTTTCTGCGCCAGCAACATCCGCTGGGAGGCTTGCTCGACTGTCGCATTTTCTGGCACTGACACCAGCAAATTGGCCAGGTTGATCTCCTTCGCGAGTGGGTCGGTCTGTCCGGCCAACTGCTCCGCGATGACGGCATCGATGTCCGCGTCCGAAATCCGCAAGCGCCCCTCGACATCACGCTCATGCAAGCGCGACAGCATCAGCTGATCGCGCAGTTGACTGCGAAATTGCGCAACAGTAAGGCCGTCCTTGGTTACACGCAGGCGCAGCTCAGCAACATTGATCTGATTCTGTCGCGCAACACCTTCCTCGGCCTGGTCAACCGCCGCCTCGTCCACGCGAACGCCGGTCTCACGTGCGTGCTGCAACTGAGCTCGCTCATTGATGAGGCGTTCCAGCACGCGGCGCTGGAGTTCCTCCGTGCGCGGTACAGCAACGCGTTGCTGCTCCATATCTCTGGCGGTACGCTGCACGGCAGATCGCACCTCGCTTTGGGTAATAGGCTCCGAGTTCACGACAGCCACTATCGAGTCCGCTGGTTGCGCCGTTTGGGCGTAAGCTGACAGGACAACGCTGCTACAAAAAAGGCCAAAGGCAGGTACCCAGGTTCGAAAATTCATGGTCTTTCAATCGTAGTTGCTAAAGCGGCTCAAAGCGCCGCCCGAATCACGCAAATTCTGGTATCGCGAAATGTTTTGGGTCAAGGACTGCAAAGGGCTCACGCCCAGCCGGGTAAAGCCTACAAACTCCAGCTGAAACATCAACCGCCCGGTCGAAGTGGAGGTGCTGGTCTGCACCCGCTCCAGTACGGCGCGTGCCAACCAGCAGCCCGCATCGTACTCGACACCCAAAATGGTGTCGACAAGGCGGCGCTCGTTGAGACTATAGTTCAGCCGCCCCACCCCGTAATAGCGTCCCTCTCCCTGGCCGCGTCCTGCACCAAGGTCCTGTCCCTTATCTCCCCACAAATTATTGATTGGCCATTGCCAACTGACATCCAACTGCTCGCTGGCATCCCGCTGGTAACGGTAGGCGGCATTGATCACACGGTAGCTGCCCGGGTTGTAACGGGCCCCAATGGTGGAGCGAATGGACTGGTCGGTTTTGGCGTTGTACTGGACGGTGGAGTCCACCGCCCAACTGTCGTGTACGTTGACCGATGCACCCAGCAACACATCGCTGAAACCGGCCTGCGCCGTTGCGTCTAGGGGGTTCAGTGTGACTTGCTGGTCATTGAAACGCAAGCGCTGGGCCACTCCAAACCTCGCCAACTGGGCGCCGCTGTCCGCATCCACAAACCGGGTGGTGACGCCCAGCGTCAACAGGTTGTTGTCCGAAATCTTGTCGTGCCCAACAAAGGCATTCTCTGTGTAGATGCTGGCAAAGTTGAAGTCGTTGCTGGCGGTGTCGTAATTGGGCAGCTGGCGCTGGTCGCGGTAGGGCGTGTACACATAAAAGGCACGCGGCTCCAGGGTCTGGATCAAGTTGCTCCCAAAGAAACGGGCTTCCCGTTCGAGCACCAGACCACTGTCCAGGCTGAACGTAGGAACCACGCTATCGGCCGAACGGGCACCGTTCAATAATGCTGCATCAAACTGGTAAGCACTGGCGTGCAGTTGCAGCTTGGGCGTGAAAAAACCCGCCGGAGCCAGCCACGGGCGGCTCACCTGCAGCAACGCCACACCCCGCTGTGCGTTTGGTTGCAGGGTTTTCAGCCGATCCGCCTCAAACTGGGTGAAGTCGCCGTCCACTGACCAGTCAAAACCATTCACATTGGTGAGCGCATAGCGGGCTGTTAGCTGGGGAAGGCGGTCGTAAGGCGGCACAATGGGAGCCGTGACATCCTGCAGGGTTTGCCATTTAAGCACGCGCAATGCGCTGGAAAATGCTCCCGCGCCCCAGCTAGCCGTCAGATCGTTTGGCAACAACCGCTGTGTCACGGCCACGCCGACACTGGCACTGGTGTTGGCAATGGCATTCGGATCGGCAATGGTGCTGTTGCTGGTGAAATCGCGCCAATAGTTGTCATCACTGACGCGGTTGACATTGGCACCAATCACCACATTTCCCACCGGCGTTGGCACAATGCCACGGTGCATATAGGACAGCCCCCACCGGTCAGACTCTGTGAGTCTGTCATTGGGCATGTAGTTGGCACGCACGACACCCGAGTATTCAGGCTCCAGATACCGGAACTCACCGCCGAAATCCAAACCTCGCCGGGTCATAAACAGGGGCGCAAAGGTCGCATCCCGGTTCGGCGCAATGTTCCAGTAATAGGGCAGCATCACCTCCACGCCGTTGTCGGTACCGATGCCGATCGTAGGCGGCAGCAAGCCAGACTTGCGTTTGTCGGTCAGTGGAAAACTGATTGCTGGAATCGGCAACACCGGAACTCCCTTGAAACTGACGACAGCCCCATGCGCAATGCCCACTTCCTCATCGTTGTCCAGACTGATGCTGGTAGCCCGCAGAATCCAGTCGGGCAGCCAATCCGGCCCTGGCCTGCGCCGACAGGTCGTGTAGCTCGCGTTGTGAATGACGGTGTGGCTGTCATCCAGAAACTCTGCTCGACTGGCTTCTCCATGGCCATCGTTCTTTAGAAAGTGATAGCGCGGCTCGTTGAAAAAACCCTCAAACGCATCCACCTTCAGCTCCAGCAAAGGGCCCGTGAATACATTGCCCTTGCGATTGATGCGCACCGCACCGCTGGCTTTTACCTGATCGGTCGGCTGAAAATACTCGATGCGGTCGGCATGAATTACTGTGCCGGCCTTGCGCAACACCACACTGCCTTCGATCACTGACTCCAGGTCCGGTCGCCCGGATATGCGATCGCCCACCACAAAAATAGGCAAATCGCCCGCTTGAACTGGCGGTAGTGCATCCTCCAATTGAACGCTGGGTTTGAGCAACATAGTGCCGCCGGCGCCGAGACGAGTTGAGTCCTTCACGGTTTGCGCCAAACCGGCTCGGCCAGCGGCAAACAAACTGAGCGCAATGGCCAGACTGGACATCAGGCGGCGATTGCCATTCGAGCGGACGAACAAATCGCGCATCAGGACATACATGGAGCGGTGGACGGGACGATCAGCAAGGGATGGAAGTTCTGCGCTGGAGGGCATCAACGGTTGACGGGGCGGGGCTTTGTAGAATGGATTATCCATGAGCCCAATCTCCCAACAGCCCCCATCACCCTCTGCCCATACGCCGTTATGGACCGACCCGCAGCGCCAGGCCTTGTTTGAAACCTGGTTTCAGGGCCTGCAGAACACCCACCATTTGGCTTCCGGCTCACTGCGCCTGGCATCGGCCGACGCCAGTTTCCGTCGGTACCTGCGGGTTGACACCCGCACGCCGGGCCAACCGATCAGCCTGATCATCATGGACGCGCCCCCCGAGCGGGAGAACTGCAAACCCTTCGTGCAAGTGGCCCAACTGATGGCTCAGGCTGGCCTCAAAGTACCCGAAGTGCTGGCCTGGGATGAAGTCAACGGCTTCATGCTGCTCACCGATTTGGGTGCCAGCACCCTGATGCAAGTCATTCGCCCGCAAGAACCACCGCCACTGAACCGGTATCTGGATGCCGTGGAGACGCTGGTGCAGTGGCAACTGGCATCGCGCGAAGGCGTACTGCCTGCCTACGACCAACCCATGTTGATGCGGGAGCTGGAGTTGTTTCCCCAATGGTACGTGGGCGAGCACCGCAAATTCACACTCGACCCCGCCCAGCGCAAAACACTAGACGACGCGTTTGCAAAAATTGTGGCCAACAACCTGGCCTGGCCCAGTGTCTATGTGCACCGCGACTTCATGCCACGCAACCTGATGGTCTCGGCAAGCGAGGGGAGCCAAGTCCGCGCCGGGCCGCCCCAAGCGGACTTAGCCCCCCTGGGGGGCAGCGCAGCACACGCAGTGGCAAGCGTGGGGGCTAGTAACCTAGGGGTGCTGGACTTTCAGGACGCGGTTTATGGACCGATCACCTATGACAGTGCCAGCCTGATGCGCGATGCATTCCTGAGTTGGGACGAGGATTTTTGCCTGGATGTGACGATCCGTTATTGGGAGAA
>CAIYDK010000514.1 GCA_903924955.1 uncultured beta proteobacterium
GCGTGCGCGCGCACGGTGTTGGCCCGCACGTCGGAGCCCCCCTGCTTTTCAGTCATGGCCATGCCCACGGTGATGGCGGATTTTTGTTCCATGGGAATGTTGCGATGGTCATAAGCCAGCGCGGTGATCTTGGGCATCCACTGTGCGGCCAGGTCGGGCTGTTGCAGCAATGCTGGCACAACAGCGGACGTCATGGTGACCGGGCAACCGTGTGCCGCCTCCACCTGGGCCTGCAAATAAAACCTGGCCGCGCGCGCCACATGGGCACCGGCCTGCGGCTGGAGCCAGTGGGAAGCGTGCAGCCCGTGCTCCAGAGCGACTTTCATCAGCTGATGGTAGGCAGGATGGAAACGCACCTCGTCGATGCGGTGCCCGTAGTTGTCATGGGTGTAAAGAACTGGCTTATTCTCATTGGCCTGAAAGCCCAGTTCGATCATTTTTGCAGAGCCGGTCAACTCGCCAAAAGCCTGCAAGTCAGCCTCCGCCCAGGCCGCACCTTCGCGCGCCACGGCCTCCCGCAAAGCCACGTCCTGCTGGTACAGATTGGTGTCACGCAGCGCGGGTGGCTGGTTCTCTACGATGTGGGTTTCAGCCAGATGCCCATAGGACGCGGTCAAGGCGGTGGCCGGCGTGGTGGTTTGCAGCATCGAAATCTCCGGACTGTGAGTTAATAGAGTGAATGTGTATTCATACTATTGTCGAAGTAAACCACATCAACATTGCGGCTGTCAATGCACGCAAGTCGGCCAGCACACTGCGCTACAGTTGCGTCTCGTCAACCAGCCAAACCTAGAGCGCAACCCATGGCGTACCGCCCCACAGAAAAAACCCTCGCCCGCAAGGCTGAGCTGCGCAATCGCCTGCTGAACGCGTCACTGGAACTGGTCAGCACAGGCGGCTTTGGTGCGCTGACGATCGCGGCCGCGGCCAAGCAGGCGGCAATGGCCACTGGAGCCGTGTACAAGCACTTTGAATCGAAAGCGCATTTGTGCGTGGAAGTATTTCGCATTGCCACCGAAAAAGAAATATCGGTGGTGCGCGAAGCCACGCTTGGCCCTGGCACGCCCAGTACACGCCTGCTGCACGCGATAGAGGCGTTTGCGCTGCGTGCGCTACGCAACCCACGCCTGGCGTTCGCGCTGATCGCCGAACCGGTCGACGCGCTGGTTGACGCTCAACGCCTGCGCTACCGCCATTCCTATGCCGATTTGTTTGAGATGCTGGTGCTGCAGGGCATTGAAAGCGGGGAGTTTTCTCCGCAAACGGCGACTGTCAGCGCGGCGGCGCTGGTGGGAGTCATCGCCGAGTCCCTGGTGGGACCGTTGTCGTGGCCAGCGGAAGACAAACCGCAGTTGGATGCGCTGGAATTGATTGGTGCCATTCAGGCGTTTTGCCTGCGCGCTGTGTCCGCTGCCAGCAGCAACCAGCCACTTCGGGCCGCCGCTGGCTGACCGCTTGCCTCAGTCTTTGGCCGGTCGGCGGGCTTTTTGGGCTTCCAGCGTTTCGGTCGGCGCGCCCTGCTTGACCCATTCGGCATAGCCACCATCGATGTGGGCCACGTTGGTCATGCCCATGTCCTGCAAGGCCTTTGCCGTGAGGGCACTGCGCCAGCCGGCACCACAAAACAGGATGTACTCCCTGGACTCATCGCCAAAAATCGGTTTGTAGTAGGGCGACGCAGGGTCGACCCAGAACTCCAGCATGCCGCGGGGTGCGTGAAAGGCCCCTACCACCGCACCGTGCGCCAGTTCGCGGATGTCGCGAATATCGACCAACAGGGTCTTGGGATCATTGATGCGGGGCAGCACTTCGGCCACGGTATAGGTACGGACTTCTTCCATTGCCTCGTCAACGAGGTCACGGGATGATTTGGTAATGGGCATGCTTTCTCCTGATAAACGACTTAACCCGCCAGCGAGCGTTGGATGATAATCTTTTGCACGTCGCTCGTTCCCTCGTAGATCTGGCACACCCGCACATCGCGGTAGATGCGCTCCAGTGGAAAGTCGCTCACATACCCATAGCCGCCCAGGGTTTGAATGGCTGCACTGCACACCTTTTCGGCCATCTCGCTCGCGAACAGTTTGGCCATGGCCGCCTCTTTCAGGCACGGTCTGCCAGCATCTCGCAACGATGCCGCGTGCCAGATCAACTGGCGCGCGGCCTCCAGCTGTGTGGCACAGTCAGCCAGCCTGAAACCTACCGCCTGGTGGTTGAAGATGGCCGTGCCGAAGCTCTGGCGGTCCTTGGCATAAGCCACAGCCACTTCCAGCGCGCTGCGCGCCATGCCCACGCTTTGCGCTGCAATGCCAATGCGTCCGCCCTCCAGACCGCCTAGCGCAATGCCGTAGCCCTCACCCTCTTTGCCGATCAGGTTCTCAGCCGGGATGCGACAGTTGTCAAAGTTGATCTGCGCGGTGTCACTGGAATGCTGACCCAGTTTGTCTTCAATGCGCGCCACCACATAGCCCGGTGCATTGGTGGGCACCAGAAAGGCGCTCATGCCTTTCTTGCCTGCGCCCTTGTCGGTGACCGCAATGACGATGGCCACATCGCCGTTTTTCCCGCTGGTGATGAACTGCTTGACGCCGTTGATGACATAGCTATCGCCTTCCAGCACCGCCGTCGTGCGCAAACTGGACGCATCACTGCCCACATGCGGCTCGGTGAGGCAAAAAGCGCCCAGCAACTGACCCTGCGCCAGGGGTTCGAGCCACTGCTTCTTCTGCGCAGCGTTGCCGAACTTCATCAATATCGCGTTCACCGGGCAGTTGGTCACGCTGATAACGGTACTGGTGCCACCGTCACCCGCCGCAATTTCTTCCAGAACCAGGGCGAGTGTCAAATAATCCAGCCCCGCACCGCCCTGCTCTTCGGGCACGCAGATGCCGTAGGCACCCAGCGCCGCCAAGCCCTGGTGGGCTTCTTTGGAAAAATGGTGCTCTTTATCCCACCTTGCAGCGTTGGGCCACAGCTCGGCCTGCGCAAAAGCACGAACCGCATCGCGCACCATTTCCTGGTCTTGACTAAGTATCAATTTGGCCTCCAGCCCTCGTTAAATAAGCGTAAGCAGCTATAAATTTTATAGCATTTCCAATGCAACGGCAGTCGCCTCGCCACCGCCAATGCACAGCGTGGCCAGGCCCTTTTTGAGGCCACGGGCCTGCAGGGCATACATCAGCGTGACCATGATGCGCGCCCCCGAGGCGCCAATCGGGTGGCCCAGGGCGCAGGCGCCGCCGTTCACGTTGACCTTCTCGTGGGGGACGTTCAGTTCTTTCATCAGCGCCATTGGAACCACAGCAAAGGCCTCGTTGACTTCCCACAGGTCGACATCACCAACCGTCCAACCGGCCTTGGCCAGGGCTTTTTGGGTAGCGCCCACGGGGGCGGTGGCAAACCACTCAGGCTCCTGTGCGTGGGTGGCGTGCGACACGATGCGTGCCAACGGCTTGCAGCCCAGTTTGGCAGCGGTGGACGCCTTCATCATCACCAACGCAGCGGCGCCGTCGTTGATGCTGGAACTGCTGGCGGCGGTGATGGTGCCGTCCTTTTTGAACGCCGGCTTCAGCGTAGTGATCTTGTCGAGCTTCACCTTGCCCGGCCCCTCGTCAATAGACACCACCACCTCGCCGCCTCGGCCTTTAACCGTGACCGGAGTGATCTCGGCCGCAAACGCGCCCGACTCGGTGGCCGCCTTGGCGCGCTGCACACTGGCAGTGGCAAAAGCGTCTTGTTCAGCGCGGGTGAAGCTGTACTTGGCGGCGCAGTCTTCGCCAAAGGTGCCCATGGAGCGGCCTGCCTCGTAGGCGTCTTCCAGGCCGTCGAGCATCATGTGGTCAAAAATGCGATCGTGTCCGATACGGTAACCGCCGCGCGCCTTGGGCAGCAGGTAGGGTGCATTGGTCATGCTCTCCATGCCACCCGCGACCAGCACCTCATGGCTGCCGGCGATCAGCATGTCATTGGCGAACATGGCCGCGCGCATGGCAGAGCCGCACATCTTGGACAGCGTCACCGCACCCGCGCTCTTGGGCAAGCCGCCCTTGAAGCCGGCCTGGCGCGCAGGCGCCTGGCCCTGGCCCGCCATCAGGCAGTTGCCAAACAAGACTTCGGTCACCAGCTCAGGTGAAATACCGGCACGCTGCACTGCCGCCCTGATGGCCGCACCACCCAGGTCATGCGCCGCGAGGCTGGAAAAATCACCTTGGAAAGCGCCCATGGGGGTGCGGGCTGCGCCGACGATAACGATGGAATCCGACATGCTGATGGCTCCTTTTAACTTGACGTTTACGTAAACGTCAATTGTGCCAGAGTCTACGTCTGCGCCAGTGAACTCAACTCATTCGGTCTGGCGGGCCTTCAGCTGTTGAACGATCAGATCCCTATTGCTGCGGATCTTGTTCTGCTCGTAGAACATGGCTTTGATCATCAACCGCTGCTCGGCATCTCCGACGGCGGAATTGATGTGCGTCACCTCGTCGTCAAAAGTGGCGGTCTGGCTCGCGGTCAACACCTTCCACCTCCAACTCTCTGCGGATTCATTGCGTTCAATTTTGAAAAAATATGTCTGATCCGCGGTCAGTGTGGCCCTGTCAACCCGAAGCGTATCGCCTGCCTTCACTCTGATGCTGACCACTTTCTCGGACTTGCCGTCGTCGAGGCGATCAATGCTTAGCAACGCATCAGACTCCAGACGCTCCACCAGTACCAACCCGTCCACAGGAACATAAACCCGTGGTGGCCGCTCAACCCCCAGGCTGCGCATGTAAGCGGGTTGTTGGCGTTCGCGCCGGGTGGTCAACTCA
>CAIYDK010000515.1 GCA_903924955.1 uncultured beta proteobacterium
CCGATCTGATCTTCATGTTGACCCGCTTGAGGTCTGACAAATCAAGCTTTCCAAGCTGGACGTTGTTTGAGCGAAGAACCGGTGTTCCAGTGTCCGAGACGTTGTTTGGTGAATAGGTCAAACCAATGTTTGTATATCCAATATCTCCCAGTCGCACCCACTCCCACCCCTGCGGCAACCCAAACGGCACCTCATCCTCCGCAATCACCGCCAGCGGCTTGTCGCGCTTGATCTTGCCCTCGGCAATCAGCCGGTCTTTCTCCG
Source organism: uncultured beta proteobacterium (assembly GCA_903924955.1). GTDB lineage: Bacteria > Pseudomonadota > Gammaproteobacteria > Burkholderiales > Burkholderiaceae_C > Allorhodoferax. The sequence goes on from CAIYDK010000515.1 coordinate 265, forward strand.
CCCGAATTTTCTTCAGCAACTCACTCGCCGGTTCATCCTTGGGGTCTTGAGGCACCAGTTTGCCTTGCACCGCCAGCGTCAAAATCAACTCGCGCAAACGCGCCACGCCACCGGGGGCGGTGGCCAATAGGTTCAAATTTGATAGCAGCATGCGCACATTCCACGGGGGCTAGAGGCCAATTTCTGCATTAATCTGACGCTGAAACACGCCAATCAACTCGCAATAGCGGTCGCCTTGTTCCCGATCCAGAATGGCCTCATTGCAAGCGGGGCAAAAGTCACCCGTTACTGCGGTGATGGTGGTGCTGGCACCCTTGTAGGTATAGGCTTCATCGCGGGTGTCGTGAACCAGTTCCGCCGCTCCGCAGCACGGGCACTTCACAACACGCCCTCCAGCCCTTTGCGCTCCAGCAGGTTGAGCAGTTTCAAAGATGGGCCGCTGGGATGCTTGTCGCCCACTTCCCATTTGCGCACAGTGGACAGACTGGTATTGAGCACCGCCGCCAGCACCGCCTGGCTGAGTTTGAGACTCTCGCGCAGGGCGCGGATTTGCTCGCTTTGGTACTGCGGCACGGGCTCCAAGCAAAGCGCGTCGTATTTGAGCATCTTGCGTTTGTCGATAAATTCCAGACGATGAAGATCGGCGGCGGTTTCGTGAACAGCCTCAAAAATCCGGCTTTTCGGCTTGGCTTTAGTGGCCATGGCAAATCTCCTGTAAAGCACCGTCTTGTACGGCTGTATCCAATGCACTCGCAGTGCGCCCCAGCAAATCAGCAGCGACTTCCTGCAACGCCGCCAATTCGTCGGCGGTAATGTTGGCGCGTTCACTTTTCTCAAACCCAAACACAAAGAACCAGCGTGCGCCTTTATTGGTCGCCACCAGGGTTCTGGCTCCGCCGCGCTTGCCACGACCTGCCAGCCCCACCCGCTTCTTCACTACCCCGCCACCCAAATCCGCGTCTATCAAGCCACGGGACATTTCTGCAACCGCTTCGCAGAGCGATTGGTCCGTTAGCTCGGTTTTTCGCATCCAGCGGCTGAAATGCTTGGTTTTGAAAACGCGCATCATGTCTTTATTGTGCCACTGGGTGGCATACTTTGTCCATCTAGCGACTTTGCCAAGATACCTTTCAGCTCATCCCGCAGCGCCTGCGCCTCGCCTTGCAGGCGGGCGTAGTCGGCCAGCAGTTGCTCGGGGTCGTGGCTCACGGTGTCTGCGGCGTGGGGGTTCTTCTGGTCCAGGTTGTAGCCCGCAGCCCTGATCTGGTCGATGCTGACCTTCCAGGCACGTTCGTTTTCCTGCCGAGAAGCAAAACCATCGGCCTCGGTGCCCCACCAGGCTTTTTCGGCATCAAACTCTTCGATGCGGATGGGCTTGGTCTTGTTGTAGTTCTTCACGCCTGCGGGGTACGGGTGCTCGTAGTACCAAACGTCTTGGGTGGGCGTGCCTTTGGTGAAGAACAGCAGGTTGGTCTTGATGCCGGTGTAGGGCGCAAACACGCCATTGGGCAGGCGCACGATGGTGTGCAGGTTGCACTCGGCCAGCAGCTGCTCTTTGATGCGGGTTTTAACGCCTTCGCCAAACAGCGTGCCGTCGGGCAACACCAGCGCGGCGCGGCCATTCACTTTGAGGATGTGTTTGATGAGCACCAGAAACAGGTCCGCCGTTTCTTTGGTGCGCACGTCACTCGGAAAGCCTTGCTCAATGCCCGGCTCCTCCACGCCACCAAAGGGCGGGTTGGTGAGCACCACGTCCACGCGGTCGGCCTGCGTCACCTCGCGCAGCGGGCGGGCCAGGGTGTTGCCGTGGGTGATGAGGCTGGGCACCTCGATGCCGTGGAGCATGAGGTTGGTGACGCACAGCATGTGGGGCAGCTGCTTTTTCTCGACGCCAGTGATGCTGGTTTGCAGCACGGCTTCTTGCTCGGTGTTTTGTACCTGTTTGCGCAGATGCTCTATGGCGCAGACCAAAAAGCCGCCGGTGCCGGTGGCAGGGTCCAGCACCTTTTCACCCAGCTGGGGGTTGACCATGTCCACCATGAACTGGGTGACGGCGCGGGGGGTATAAAACTCGCCCGCGTTGCCGGCGCTTTGCAGGTCCTTGAGGATTTTTTCGTAGAGGTCGTTGAACTGGTGGCGCTCGGCCTGGCGGTTGAAGTCAATGGCGCCCAGCTTGTTGATGACCTGGCGCAGCAGGTGGCCGCTTTTCATGTAGTTGTAGGCGTCTTCAAAAACACCGCGCACCACATAGCCACGCGGGTTGCGCTGGGCGTCGCCGCCCAAATTCTTGAGCGCGCCGAAGAGGTCGTTGTTGACAAAGCTCAGCAGCGTGTCGCCGGTGATGCCTTCGGCGTTAGCCGCCCAGTTGCGCCAGCGCAGAGGTTCGGGGATAGGGCTGGTGTAGCTGTCGCGGGTGAGCTCCATTTCCTCCTCAAGCGCGTCAAACACTTTAAGGAACAAAAGCCAGGTGAGCTGGGAGATGCGTTGGGCGTCGCCATCGACGCCGCTGTCTTGGCGCATCACGTCCTGGATGGACTTGATGACGCTGGAAAGGTTGGACATATGCTCTTGGTTTTATAGATGAAATAGGGCTATAGCGCCCGTGGAATGTGCGCAAGCAGCTATGAATTATGTAGCGTTTGTGGCGTACAACTCGCGCTCCAGCGTTTGCAAAGCGCTTAGGTACTGGGGGCGGCCGCCGAAACTTTTGATGAGCTCGCCGGGGCGACCCATGTCGGTGAAGGGTTGGACGTTGAAAACCGTGTCGGCTTCGATGGTGGCAATGCCCTCGTCGGCGTATTTGTCCAGCAGCGCGTCGATCACCTTTCGGGCGACGGGGCCGTATTGGGTAAACACATTGCGTTTTTTGACGCGGCTGGCGCGCTCGCGCCGGGTGAGTGCGGGCATGTTGTAAGCCACATGCAGCAACAGGTCAAACGGGTCGAGGTTGGTGAGGCCGGTGCAGGCGAGTTCTTCGGCCACGGCCTCAATCAGCACGCCCTGGCCTTCCAGCTCCTGGATCAGTGCGGCTTTGCGGTCGGCATCGTTCCAGGCTTGCAAAAACTTGTCCAGCGAGTCGTATTGCTTGGTGAGGTTGATGCGGGTGTAGTCGCGCAGGCTCTCGGTGATGAGCTTGCCCTGGGCGTTGAGGTACTGCACGCGCTCGCGGGCTACGGCCACGGTGACCATGCCGCCGACGATGTATTTGCGTGGTTCTTCGGGGCCGGGGGCGAAGGGGCCTAACGGTGGCAGGTTGTCAAAACCGGCTTCGACAGGCTCAGCCTGACCGGCATTCGCACCGAATAAAGGCGCCTCGGGCGGCGCGATGGGCTCGCCCGCCTTGGGCTCGTAAATCTGCACCGGCTCGCCGTCAAAGTCTTTGTCGGCAAACAGCTCGGTGGCGCGCTTGAAGTCGAGGATGGTGAACCAGGTTTTTCCCAAATCCTCGCGCAAGCGGGTGCCGCGGCCAATGATTTGTTTGAACAGGGTCATGGACTTGATGTTTTGGTCCAGCACGATGAGCTTGCAGGTTTGCGCGTCCACACCGGTGCTCATGAGCTTGGAGGTGGTGGCAATCACCGGGTACGTTTTTTCAGGGTCAATAAAGTTGTCCAGCTCACGCTTGCCTTCGGGGTTGTCGCCGGTGATCTGCACCACGTATTTGGGGTTGGTGGCGCAGATGTCGGCGTTGGCGTTGGAGAGCGCCTGGCGCATGCGGGCGGCGTGGTCGATGTCTTCACAAAAGACGATGGTCTTGGCG
>CAIYDK010000516.1 GCA_903924955.1 uncultured beta proteobacterium
CTCGGTGGCCCGGCTCTGGATGGCGCTGGGCATTTGCAGGTCATAAAAGCCAAACATGGACAGCGCCATGGCCGACAGCATGAGCGCAAAACCGCCCAGGACCCAGGGGTTTTGCAACGCGGCGGCAAGTCCTTCTCCCGCCAGACCTGCTGCCACGCCAAACCCGGCATAGACCAAGGCCATGCCCAGCGAGTAAGCCAGCGCCAGGCTAAAGCCCTTGCTGCGACTGACCACCCCGGTCTGCCCGGCAATCAGGGAGGAGAGGATGGGCACCATGGGCAGCACGCAGGGCGTAAAGGCCAGCAGTAAACCAGCCAGTCCAAATACGCCCAGGGTGCGCAGCAGGCTGCCTGAGGCCAGTGCAGATGCTACTGAATCCGTAGCGGCTTGCGCATATTCCACGGGGGCTAGCGTTTGATTTGATGGTTCACCTGTCGGATGGTTTAGTGCTGCCGAGTCTGGTGGATAGCACAGTCCTGCGTCAGCACAGCCTTGCCAGGTGACCGTCATTGGGCTAGTGGCGCTGCCTTGTGTCAGGTGCACATCAAGGTCCAGTGCCTGTTCGTACACGGCCATGGTCTTGTTGAAGTTGGAGTCGAATTGCTCTTTGGCCGGTGGAAGCTCCAGCGCGGACCACTTCACATCGCTGGCATCGGTTTGCACGTTGATGCGGTCCCGGTACAGGTGGTAGCCGGGCGCAATGTTCCAGTGCAGTCGTACTGTCTTGGTGTCCAGTACTCGGGTTGAGAACGCAAAGGCCTGTTCCGGAGCCAAAAACTCGTCAGCCCATGCAGGCGCTGACCACGCGCCAATGGCACCGAGCAGCAGTGCCAGCAGGCACCTGAAATTAACCCCAATCCAATGCCGCATGACCCATCTCCAGTAAAAAAGATGGGTTGAATGTAGCACTATTTGGGAAAAATTCCCTTAATTAATTCTTAAGTGACTCGCAACGAAGTGTGTAAATGGTTACAAAGTGTAGAAATTGCCGCGGTCAAGTGCCGGCCTGTTGCAGTAGCGCAATGAGCCGGTTGATGGCGTGGTGCAGGGTCGCCGAGCGCACAGCGGCGCGGTCTCCGTCGAAATGGCACTTCTCGGTCACCACCTGGCCGGGTAGAGCGAAACCAAACCACACCGTGCCCACGGGTTTGGCCGGACTGCCGCCCGTGGGTCCAGCCACGCCCGTGACGGCCACCGAAACTTCGGCATGGGACTGCGCGATAGCGCCCAAGGCCATTGCTTTGGCCACGCCCTGGCACACGGCACCGGCACGCCGCAAAATACGTTCTTCCACGCCCAGCAGTTCCATTTTTGCGTCGTTCGAGTAGGTCACAAAACCACGCTCAAACCACACGCTGGATCCGGCCAGGTCGGTGCAGGCGGCGGAGATCATGCCGCCGGTGCAGCTTTCTGCGGTTACCAGTCGCCACTGCTTGCTGATCAGCAATTCGGCGAGGCGGGAAACGCAGGCGGGGCGGGGGCTGTCGGGGCAGTCCGTGGAAGGGGGGTTGGTGGAGGCTGTCATGGGTCGATTGTCGGTGGGTCAGGGTGCGGATCCGCTGCACCCAGTAGTCGATGCAGGCGCGGATCTTGGGCAGGCGGTGGCGCTCTCAAGTTTCTTTCAGCGTCCGGGGACGTCCACCAGATTCCTACAGAAAGTTAGGCTCTGCGTCCGCTTCTTCTGCATCGGCAAATGCCGCCAACGCGGCCAAGTTTGGAATATCACATTTTCCATAGAGCAGTCGGATGAGGCCCTTCTGCTCCAGGTTGCTCAATAGGACATTTGCAGACTGCCGGGAGCAACGCGCCAGGTTGGCCAGTCGACTTTGTGTGATGACGATGGAACTTGGGTTGCTCACCGCCTTCTGCTCCTGCGCGAGGATGCCAATAAGTTTGGCCATGCGCTGCTCCGGCTCCAAGAGGATCGACTGGCTCGCCCACTCCATCAACAATCGAAAGCGCAAGCCGATTTCCCCAAGGATCAACGGATACAACGCAGGATATTCCATGCAAAGGCTCTGCACGATCTTTACCGGCAATGCTATAAAACAGGATTTGACGCCGCTGTAAAAATCGTGACTAGGTGGTTGCGCCACAAAACAAGGCAACCAGGCTGCCCAACCACGTGGTCCAACTTCCGAGAGCACCACCTCTTTCCCCGACGGCTTGCGGGCAACGATCGCAATACTGCCCTCGACTACCAGGCGCAGGCGCTCCAGGGGCGTGCCTGCGGCATTGAGCAAGGTAGGAACTTCAAATCGCTCGACGACAGCGCAGCTTGTCACCTTGTCCAGCACATCTGGCCCAAGCTGACCAAAAACAGTGGGTTTAAGAAACGCGCTGACATCCAAGGAAGTCCTAGGGTTAACCATGAGCTAAATCAATAGACATTGTCAGAATTTTGGCAATTTGAATCACGCCGATTCTCTACCATCCGCAGACTAACTTGGCGTGCATCGAAATATGCCACAAACAACTGGAGTGCGACCATGAAACTTCTACCGACCGCGTCTAAAGCACCACCGCTCGCACGCATTCTTGTCAACCGGGCGGCTCCCTTGCACGGGCTTGAGTCGGCATGAACGAGAGCAACATGAATCGCCGTGGCTTGCTGAAAAAAGCCATTCTGGGAGGGTGTGTTGCTGGTGGACTCGCTGCGATCGGTACTGAAGCCTATCTCTTGCTTAATCGCCGACCCATGGAGGACCTCTATGGCCCGTATCCGGACCGGGCAACATTGAGGTCGCCCAAGCTCGTCAATTCAAGTGCCGAAAAGCCCAACGTCATTGTCATTTACTGTGACGATCTGGGTTACGGCGATTTGGGGTGCTACGGCAGCACCTCCATCCGTACCCCCAACATTGACCGCTTGGCCAGGAACGGCTTGAAATTGAGCGACTATTACGCGTGCAGCGGCGTGTGTTCGCCATCACGCGCGGGTTTGCTCACCGGTCGCTACCCGTTTCGCTCCGGCATGACGGGCAACCCCTACCCCGCGAATGAGGCAAAGTCACAGCGCATGTTGCGCAACTGGGCTGGACAGCTTGCCGTGCTGGGCAGCACCGATCTGCATGAGGCCTATGCCACCGAAGGGCTGTCTGACAAGGAGTTGACGGTGGCGTCCGCCCTGAAAGTGGCAGGCTACCGTACGGCCATGATTGGCAAGTGGCATTTGGGCGACTTCAGCCAGCAGAGCGAATTTCATCCGCACAAGTTTGGCTTCGATCGTTACCTGGGGGTTCCGCACAGCAACGACATGCGCCCCTGTCCGCTGTACCGCAATACCGAGCAAGTCGAGGCCGACATTCTGAACATCCTGCCCGAGGTGACCGGGCGCTACACCACTGAAGCGATTGCCGTGATTGAGGAGGCCAAGGGCCAGCCCTTTTTTCTGTACCTGGCGCATACGTTTCCACACCAGCCCTTGGCGGCCTCAGTCAACTTTGCCGGCAAATCCCAGGCTGGTAAATATGGCGATGCCGTGGAAGAAATCGACTGGAGTGTCGGGCAGATCGTGGACGCGCTGGACCGCGCGGGTATCTCGGACAACACACTCATCATCTTCACCAGCGACAACGGCCCGTGGTTTGAAGGCAGTGCGGGTGTACTGCGCGGCGGCAAAGGCCAGTCGATGGACGGCGGATTCAAGGTGCCCTTCATCGCCAAATGGCCCAAACGCATTCAACCGGACTCACAGTCTGCGGAACTGGTGACCAATCTGGACATCTTTCCGACCTTGCTGGCGCTCGCCGGTCTGGAGCAACCCACTGACCGGGTGATTGACGGTATGAACGTGGTCGGACTGTTGACCGGAACAGCACCCCAATCCCCGCGCAAGGAGTTCTTCTACTACCACTACGACGAACTGCAGGCGGTACGCATGGGGACCTGGAAATACATCCGCCGCACCAACCGCTATGTGTGGCCCATACCGCTGGATGCAGAGGCGATTTCGCGCAAATTCGGCACCAAGCAGCTGGGCAGTGATCGTGCACCCCTGCTGTACGACTTGCGCCGCGACCCCGGTGAACGCTACAACGTGGTCGCCACCCACCCTGACATTGCAGCCAGGCTGGAAAGCGCCATGGCGGCCTGGGAAGCAAGGAACAAGAATAATCCACGCGGGTTTGTATGACAAACCACGCCATCAACCGACGAGGCTTGCTGAAGAAAATCGCTTGGGGAGCCAGTGCGTTAGCCGGAGCTGGTGCCTTGGGTACCGAGGCCTACCTGCTGCTCAAGCGACGTTCCATGGACGACCTGTATGGGCCGTATCCGGACCGAAGTGCCTTGAAGGCCCTTCGCCTTGCCGACGTCAAGGCCGAAAAGCCCAACGTCATCATCATCTACACCGATGATCTGGGCTACGGCGACCTTGGCTGCTATGGCAGCAAGGCAATACGCACCCCTCACATTGACCGCATGGCCAAAGACGGTATGCGCTTTACCGACTATTACGCCTGCAGCGGTGTGTGTTCGCCGTCACGCGCGGGTTTGCTGACCGGGCGCTACCCGTTCCGATCGGGCATGACCGGCAACCCTTATCCTGCGGACGAGGCCAAAGGCCGGGTGCTGCTGCGCAACCTGGGCGGGCAGATGTCGGCTCTGGGCAGCATGGACCTGCACGAAGGCTATGCCACCAGCGGGCTATCGGATAAAGAAATCTCCGTTGCATCGGGCCTGAAGGTCGCGGGTTACCGCACGGCCATGGTTGGAAAATGGCATTTGGGGGACTTTGGCAAGCAGCCCGAGTTCCACCCCCTGAAGTTTGGCTTTGACAGCTATTACGGGGTACCCCACGCCAGTGGCATGCGGCCCTGCCCGTTGTACCGCGACGAGACCAAGCTCAAAGACGATATTCTGGACATCCTGGGTGACCTGACCGGGCTCTACACCACCGAGGCGGTCAAGTTCATTGAAAGCGCCAAAGGTCAGCCGTTTCTGCTCTACCTGGCACACACCTTTCCACACCAGCCGCTGGCGGCCTCGGCCAACTTTGCCGGAAAGTCCAAGGGCGGAAAATACGGCGACACCGTGGAAGAGATTGACTGGAGCGTGGGTCAAATTGTCGACGCGCTGGACCGTGCAGGTGTCAGTGACAACACCCTCATCATTTTTACCAGTGACAACGGTCCGTGGTTTGAAGGCAGTGCTGGTAACCTGCGCGGCGGCAAGGGGCAGTCCATGGATGGCGGTTTCAAAGTGCCGTGCATTGCCAAATGGCCCAAACGCATTAAGGCGGGCTCGGAGTCCTGCGAATTGGTGACCAATCTGGATATTTTCCCGACCCTACTGCACCTTGCGGGCGTGGAACAACCCAGCGACCGCATCATTGATGGTAAAAATATTTTTGAAATATTGACGGGAGCTGCACCCAAGTCGCCCACCGACGCCTTCTTTTTCTACCACTACGACGAACTGCAGGCGGTGCGCGTAGGCACCTGGAAGTACATTCGCAAGACCAACTTGTACATTTGGCCGATACCGCTGGATGCGGAAGCACTCCCTAGTAAATTTGGTGCCAATCAACTGGGCAACGAACGCCTTCCCTTGCTCTACGATTTGACGCTCGATCCCGGAGAGAAATACAACGTGCTGGCCACTTATCCCGACGTGGCTGCCAAGCTTGAGAAACTGATGAGCACCTGGGAAACGCAAAACAAAAAAAACCCACGCGGCTTTGTCGCGCTTGCGGCATGAATGCACCCTTCAACGCGGGGGGCAGAGAACCGTTTCATGTGATGGTGAAAGCGAGCGGTGCCCAATGCAACCTCGATTGCACCTACTGCTTTTACCTGCACAAGCAGTCCACACTGGCCCAGCCCGACCTGCCGCGCATGAGCGATGCCGTGCTGGAGGCGCACATTCGCCAGTACATCGAAGCGCAGGATGCCAAACAAGTGGTTTTTTCCTGGCAAGGCGGTGAGCCCACGCTGATGGGCCTGGATTTTTTTCGCCGGGTGGTGGCCCTGCAAAAACAATATGCCAAGCCGGGTCAGCGCGTGGAAAACGACTTGCAAACCAACGGGGTGCTGATTGACGAGGAATGGGCAAAATTTCTCAAAGAGAACGATTTTTTAGTGGGCCTGTCCATGGACGGCCCACCCGATTTGCACGACCTGTACCGCCGCACCAAAGGCGGCACGCCCTCCAGTGGGCGGGTGGTGCGCGCAGCCGAGCTGTTCCATAGCCACGCAATTCCATTCAACGTGCTGTGCGTTGTGAACCGGACGAACGCCCGCAGGCCCAACGACGTGTACCGCTATCTGCGGGATGTTATCCGGCCCCGGATGATTCAATTCATACCCTGCGTGGAGCGCAACACCTGCCAGACCACGGCACCCGGCTATTGGGATGTCAACGCGGAATCGGCAGTCACAGATTGGTCGGTGAAGCCCGATGACTGGGGTTATTTTTTGGGACGCGTGTGGGATGAATGGTTTCGGCGCGATTACGGCCGTGTGTTTGTGGACCAGTTTGAAAACGTGATTTCGCAAATGATGGGCTTCGGTGCCCAAAAATGTGTCAGCAGCGAACGCTGCGGGAAGGCGCTGGCCATTGAACACAATGGCGATGTGTACAGTTGCGACCACTACGTGTATCCGCAATACAAACTCGGCAACATTTTGTTGCAGCACGAAGGCGAGTTGGCAAACAGCCATGCCCAGGCAGAGTTTGGTATAGCCAAGCACACGACCTTACCGGCCTACTGCAAGACCTGTGAACACCTGGACCTGTGTTGGGGCGATTGCCCAAAAAATCGCTTCCTGAAGGCGCCTAATGGTGAACCTGGTTTGAGCTACCTGTGCACGGGACTGAAACAGTTCTACGCAAAAGTAACCCTGGCGCGCAGTGAAGTAAAGCACCGCCTCGAGACCGGTGCCTAATCGGTTGGTGCTTCACATCAATTAAATAGGCAATTTGGAGAAAACATGCGCAGATGGAACGGCTGGGGCGATGACGCCACCTCAATGGAATTGAATGACAACGCCCGCGCAATGATGGCCGAGCGCCTTGGCCCCGGCCACCCCGCAAAGGATGCTGTGCGCGACGCGATCATTGCGCAAATCCCCGTATCACGCCTGGTGGGCGCCCACCCACTCATCCAGACCGATGCATCCACCCGTTTCGCCATGGCGCTGGGCGAAAGCTTTGGCGACTGGATCCGCAAGCGCTTTGGCGCGCTGCCACCGGTACCGGATGGTGTGGCATTTGCCGAATCTACGGAGCAGGTGCGCGAATTGCTGGATTTGGCGCACGCCAAAAACTGGATGGTGATCCCCTTTGCGGGCGGAACCAGTGTGGCGGGACATCTGGACTGCCCCATCAGCGAGCGGCCCATTTTGTCGCTCAACCTGAGCCGCATGAACCGACTCCTGCACCTGGACAAGCAAAGCCAGTTGGCGACTTTTGGCGCAGGCACACCGGGGCCGCAGGTAGAAGCACAACTGCGTGCACAGGGCTACACGCTGGGGCACTTTCCGCAGTCGTTTGAATACTCCACCGTGGGCGGCTGGGTGGTAACGCGTTCCAGCGGGCAGCAGTCCTTGCGCTACGGGCGTATTGAGCAACTGTTTGCCGGCGGGCGCATGGAGTCGCCCGTGGGCACGCTGGTCATTCCCTCACTGCCTGCGGCAAGCGCCGGGCCGGATTTGCGTGAACTGGTCATGGGCTCGGAAGGCCGCTTTGGTGTGCTCACGGAAGCCACGGTGCGCGTCACCCCTTTGCCAGAGCATGAGAGCTTTCACGCCATCTTTTTGCCCAACTGGGACGCCGCCGAAGCCGCCGTGCGTACCCTGGTGCAACGCAAGTTGCCCTTGAGCATGATGCGCCTGAGCAATGGCATTGAGACCGAGACCAACCTGACCCTCGCCGGGCACGCCAAGCTGATCGGGTGGATGGAACGCTACCTGGCACTGCGCGGTTGTGGTTCGGGTAAGTGCATGTTGATGCTGGGTGTGACGGCGGATAAGGGCACCGCCCGCCACGCGCTTAAAGAAGCACGCCGCACGCTGGCTGAATTTGGCGCGGTGTACATCGGCCCGGCCATGGGTTCCAAGTGGGCCGCCAACCGGTTCAAAGGCCCGTATTTACGCAATCCTTTGTGGGACGAAGGCTACAGCGCTGACACGATTGAAACGGCGGTGGACTGGCCCAACGTCAAAACCCTGATGCTGGCCATGGAGCAGGCCTCGCGCGACGTGTTCGCACAGTATGGTGAACGGGTGCACGCCTTTACGCACCTGTCGCACATCTACCCGCAGGGCAGCAGCATTTATTCGCAGTTTGTCTGGGCCACCGCGCCCGGTGGATTTGCACCCAACTTTGAGCGGTGGCAAAAACTCAAAGCTGCTGTCGCAAAAACCATTGCCGACCACGGGGGCACCGTCAGCCACCAGCACGGCGTGGGGCGCGACCATGCCACGCAGCTGCACGTTGAGAAGGGCCCGCTGGGCATGGCCACACTGGCGGAACTGTGTCGTCACTTTGATCCGAAAAAGATCATGAATCCAGGCAAGCTGCTGCAGGACGAGGGCCCATGGGCACAGTAGACCCGATGGCACCCCCACGCGACATAGCGCTGGCAGCCATCGACACGCAGGAGTGGGATCTGGTCATCATCGGTGGCGGCATTACCGGGGCAGGGGTCGCGCAGCAAGCCGCCCGCCGTGGCTGGAAGGTGCTGCTCATTGAGCAGCGCGACTTTGCCTGGGGCACATCCAGCCGCTCATCCAAACTGGTACACGGCGGCCTGCGTTACCTGAAAGAAGGTGACATCAAAACCACGTTGCATTCCGTGCACGAACGCCAGCGCCTGATGCGTGAAGCACCGGAACTGGTGGAGCCACAAAGTTTTTTGTTTGCCGACTGTGTGGGCCGCAAACCCGCACGCTGGTTGATGCAGATTGGGCTGGTGGTGTATGACCTGATGGCGGGCCAGCGAAGTCACTTCTATGCATCGCTGAACGAGTTGTCCCTCCTCACACCCGGCCTCCATCCACCGCAGCTGCGCGGTGCGCTGGTGTTTACCGATGCAAAAACGGATGACGCACGGCTGGTTTGGCGCGTCATTATGGAGGCGCAACGCGATGGTGCAGTGGCTTTGAACTACATTTCGGCCAAGGCACTGGTGCTCAATGCCGGTCGGGTAACGGGCCTGCGTCTGGAGGATACGCACTCCGGCCAGCAGTTCACTGTGCGGGCCAAAACGGTGGTCAATGCCACGGGCGCGTGGGCCGACAAGCTGCGTGCAGGTTTGGGGGCCAAACCCTTGCTGCGCCCGCTGAGAGGCAGCCACCTGGTGGTCCCGTTTTGGCGCCTGCCCGTGGCTCAGAGCGTGAGCCTGATGCACCCGCGCGATGGCCGCCCTGTGTTCCTCTACCCCTGGGAGGGTGCAACGCTGATTGGTACCACCGACCTGGACCACAATGGCGACCTGAACCTGGAGCCATGTATCACACCGGCTGAGGTGGCCTACCTGATTGAAGCGGTGAACGACCAGTTTCCCGCCGCGGCGCTCACCCCCGCCGACGTGAGCGCCACCTACGCCGGTGTGCGCCCCGTGGTGGACGATGGCCAGGGCGATGCCTCGAAGGCCACGCGCGACCATGTGGTGTTGGATGAATCGGGCCTGATTACGCTGACCGGCGGCAAGCTCACCACCTTCCGCCTGATGGCGCAAGACGCGCTGGCGCTGGCAGCCGCTCATGTGGGCAAACCGTTTTCCCGCGATGACGAGGTGATGTTCACGTCCACACCGCCGTTGCCCCCGCACTGGAGTGCCGCCATCCGCCACCGGCTTGCGGCACGTTACGGCTTTCAGGCACGCGCACTTTCTGTGCAAGCATCTGACGCCGAACTGCAAACCATTCCCGGCACCAACACACTGTGGCTGGAACTGGCCATTGCGGCTCAATCAGAATCTGTGGTGCATCTGGACGACTTGCTACTGCGTCGCACCCGGCTTGGATTGCTGCTGCCCCGTGGCGCTCTGGACCACTTACCGCGCATTCGTACCCTGTGCGAGCCCTACCTGGCATGGGACGCTGCGCAATGGGAGGCGGAGGTGGGCCGTTACCGCGAACTAATAGCGCAGCACTATGCGGTACCTTCAGGAGACTTGCAACCATGAGCAAAACCTACATCCTGGCCATCGACAACGGTACCCAAAGTGTGCGTGCCCTGTTGTTTGACCTGCACGGCAATCTGGTGGACAAATCCCAGGTGGCCATTGACAGCTACCAGTCGCCCCAGCCCGGCTGGGTAGAGAATGATCCGGAGGCTTTTTGGCAAGCGCTTTGCCAAGCCTGTCAGCACCTGTGGGCCAACACCAGTGTGCCCAAGAGCGCCGTGGCGGGCGTGGTCATCACCACCCAGCGCGCCACCACGATTGCGCTGGACAAGGTGGGCCAGCCCCTGCGTCCGGCCATCATCTGGCTGGACCAACGCCGCACCGAGCACACCACCAAGCTGAAGTGGTGGTGGGAGGCGGCCTTCAAGCTGATCGGCATGCGCGATACGGTCAACCATTTTCAGAAGGAAGCGGAGGCCAACTGGATCGCCCACCACCAGCCCGATATTTGGGCTAAAACGGACAAATACCTGCTGCTCTCGGGCTACCTGAATTACCGCTTTACCGGGCGTTTTGTGGATTCGGTGGCAAGCCAGGTGGGTTACATCCCCTTTGATTACAAAAAGGGCTGCTGGGCCGCTGCCAGTGACTGGAAGTGGCAGGCCATGCCCATCAAGCCATCGATGCTGCCCGAGCTGGTGCCGGCTGGCACCATCATTGGCAAGGTCAACGCGCAAGTGGCTTTGGATACGGGCATTCCCGAAGGCATGCCGGTGATTGCCGGTGCGGCCGATAAAGCCTGTGAAGTCATTGGTGCGGGTTGCCTCACACCGGAGATCGCCTGCCTGTCCTATGGCACCACGGCGACCGTCAACACCACCACGCCAAAGTACCTGGAGGCCACGCCCTTTATCCCTCCCTACCAAGCGGCCGTGCCTAACCACTACAACACCGAGATCCAGATCACGCGGGGTTTTTGGATGGTGAGCTGGTTCAAAGAGCAATTTGGCCTGCACGAGCGCCAGGTTGCACTGGAGCGTGGTGTAGCCCCTGAGACCTTGTTTGACGAGTTGGTTAACGCGGTGCCCCCGGGCGCGCAGGGCTTGATGCTGCAGCCGTTCTGGAACCCCGGCATCAAGGTGCCGGGTCCCGAGGCAAGAGGTGCCATCATTGGCTTTAACGAGGTACATAAACGCGCCCACCTGTACCGCGCCATCCTGGAAGGCCTTGCCTATGCCCTGCGTGAAGCCAAGGAGCGCATTGAAAAACGGGGCGGCGCAAAAATTACCCGTGTGCGGGTATCGGGTGGCGGCTCACAAAGCGATGCGGCCATGCAAATCACAGCCAACATCTTCAACCTGCCGTGTGAGCGCCCGCACCTGTATGAAACAAGCGGTTTGGGTGCCGCAGTGCTGGCAGCGGTGAGTTTGAAAATGCACCCGGATTTTGCCACCGCGATCGCCAAAATGACCCGCATTGGTCAGGTGTTTCAGCCTGAACCCGTGCACGCTCAGACCTACGAGCAACTCTACCGTCGGGTCTACTGCCGCATGTACCAGCGCCTGCAACCCCTGTATCTGGAAATCCAGAAGATCACAGGTTACCCGGATCGCTGAGCTGCCAAACAATAGCATCCTCCAGCGTGGATGCACGGCACGCGGGTGGCCGTTGGTCCAAGGGTAAATACCGAGCCCTTTCCCCGACCATTGTCGGATTCACGACATTGTTGCACTGTGGTCTTCAGTATTCTCAAAATCTTGAGGGCCAGCGCAATCAAATACCCCGATTGAAGCACGAGCGGTTTGGCGCCGATGTGGCGTACGCAGCAGTTGAGCCCAATTAACCCAAGCAATGGTGCAACACAGGAGAACAGTGAATGAACAGAGAACAGAAGAGTTTTAGGAAAAGCGCTCTGGCCGCTGCAGTCGCACTGGGCTGCGTGCAGCAAGTCAGTGCCATGGATTTTCAGACCGACGACGGCTGGAAGGGCGCTTGGAATACCACTGTGTCCGCAGCGACAGCGTGGCGCGCCAATTCGCCAGACAACACCCTTATCGGACCAAATGATGCCGCTGTAGCGTTGGGCTATGCCGCCGTAGCGGGAACCAATGCAGCCGGAACCACAGCGGCCCGAAACGCGGGATTTCTGGGTGCATCCAATTCGGATATCGGCAATCTGAACTATGGTCAGAGTGCCCGCTACTCGACGCCATTCAAGGTCTTGACCGACCTTTCAATGTCGCGCGGTGATATGGGCTTCAAGCTGGGCGCCAAACTTTGGTACGACCAGACCCTGAAGAACGCCAGCGTTCCCGTGGGCAACCAGCAAAATGGATTTAACGGTGCCACTTCGACTCCGACACCGATGCCGGCCAATGCAGCGGCAGTCCTGACCACGCTGGGCTCTCCAAGTCCGCTTTCTGACAACGGCTTCCCATCGCTGAACAAGTTCGCCGGCGTGGAACTGCGCGAGGCCTATGCCTTTAATACCTTTGATGTGGGCAGCCCCCTGTACGTCAAGGCTGGAAACCAGATCATGAAGTGGGGCAATTCGCTCTTCCTGCAGGGTTTGAATCAGGTTTCACCGGTCGATCTCACAGCCCTGCGCAAACCAGGCACCGAAATCGAGGAGGGACAGTTGCCGATCTGGGCTATTTCGGGCAAGTTGGGTAGTGAGGAAGGTATGTCACTGGAGGCCTTCTTCCAGCTCAAGGCAAGAGCGAACAACGTTGAATCCTGCGGCACCTATTTTGGCGTGGCGGACTTTGGTTTTGCGTCCAATGGTGACTTCTGCCCGATCGCGCAAGTGGCCGGTTCGCCCACAGGAGGATGGGTTGGTGGTTCTAACGATGGTCGACCGGACGTCATGTTGGCGCAAGGGAAAGCCGCCAAAGACGAGCAAGGCGGCCTGTTCTTCAGACTACCGGTCAAGGATGTTGGCATCATTGGCTTGTATGCAATTAGCATGAGCTCACGCGCACCTTACCTTGGTGGTCAGGTGCAGGCACCTGCCACGCCCGGCGCCGCCGCTGGTGCGACACAGGGCGCGAGAATGCAGGCTCAGTGGGATTACGTCAGCGATCTTCAAGTGTTTGGCATCAGCGCTTTGACGAAGCTCGATACCTGGCGGCTAGGTGCCGAGTGGAGCCAAACGCCAAACCAGCCCGTACAGATCAACGCCGTGTCCATGATTCAAGGTGGCTTGGCCTATGCCACTTTGGGACCGGTCGCCGGCGCCAGCACGCTCAACAATCTGGGCCCGATCGGGCAGCGATTTATCGCACTCGGCTCCACGCCGGGCGTCTGGAATTACTTGCAGGGCTATGACACATTCGCCAAGATGCAGTTGCTGCTCAATGCGGCGACCCCGATATCCAAGTCGATCACGGAGGCGATGGGCGCCGGCGGCGGCGTCTTCGCGACCGAATTGGGGTATCAGCGCGCTGGAGTGCCCGATGTGGGTGTTTCTGCCACCGGGGTGCCAAGCACGATGCTCTACGGTCGGGCATTCATTTTCGGGTTGCCGGTAGCGGCGGCGAATTGCGCTGCCACTGGCGCGGCGGGTACCAATTCGCAGCCACAGGGTTGTCAGGCCGACGGTTTCTTTACCCCAACGGCCTGGGGCATTCGCCTTCGGGTATCGCTCGATTATCTGAACGTCTTTGATTCAGGCTGGAAAGTAACGCCCAGTCTGTACTACGCCAACGACCTTCATGGCTATTCGGTCGATGGGCAATTCAACGAAGGGCGTCAAACGCTGAATCTCTCACTGGCGATGAACCTGAACAAGCGACACGATGTGGTGCTGGCCTACACGACCTATAACCGAAGCGCGTCCTATGACGCCTTCCGTGATCGCGAAAACTATGCGGCAACATACCGATACAAGTTCTGATTGTGCAGACATCGGGACACTGGCCGGGTGACAAGTTGGCCATGGGCGACTGGGTGCCGTCTCCGGTGGATCGGATGAAGTGAATCCAGATTGCCACCCGCGTGGTCTTCCATGGCCTATCGTGATCTGGATGGTTTCAAGGACATAAACGCCCGCAACATCAGCATTCCACGATATTGACCGCCAACCCGCCGCGTGCGGTTTCCTTGTATTTGGTCTTCATGTCGGCGCCGGTCTCGCGCATGGTCTTGATGACCTTGTCCAGGCTCACAAAGTGGGAGCCGTCGCCGCGCAGCGCCATGCGTGCGGCGTTGATGGCTTTGACTGAGGCAATGGCGTTGCGCTCAATACACGGAATCTGCACCAGTCCACCCACCGGGTCGCAGGTCAAGCCCAAGTGGTGTTCCATGCCGATTTCGGCCGCGTTCTCCACCTGTTCGGGGGTGCCGCCCATCACCGCGCACAGGGCACCTGCCGCCATGGAGCACGCCACGCCCACCTCGCCCTGGCAGCCGACCTCGGCACCGCTGATGGAGGCGTTTTCCTTGTACAGAATGCCAATGGCAGCAGCGGTCAGCAGGAAGTCCATCACACCCGTGTCATTGGCGCCAGCGACAAACCGGCTGTAGTAATGCAATACGGCAGGGATGATGCCCGCTGCGCCGTTGGTGGGCGCCGTCACCACGCGACCGCCAGCGGCGTTTTCTTCGTTCACTGCCAGCGCATACAGGTTGACCCAATCCAGCACTTGCAGCGGGTCCTTCAGTGCGGCCTCGGGGTTGGCGCTCAGTGCCTGCAGCAGGGCCTTGGCGCGGCGCTTGACCTTGAACCCCCCGGGCAGCACGCCACCCGTGCGACAACCCCGGCGCACGCAGTCTTGCATGACCTGCCAGATGCGCATGAGGCCGGCGTCGATCTCGGCATCGGTGCGCCAGTGCCGCTCGTTGCGGCGCATGATCTGGGCAATGCTCAGTCCATTGGATTGGGCCAGCGCCAGTAAGGCGTCCCCGCTGGCATAGGGCATGGGCAGCACCGTGGCATCCGGGGCAATCACCTTTTGCCGTGTGCCATCGGCGGCCACTTCGTCGCTGATGATGAATCCACCACCCACCGAGTAGTAGACGCGGTTGCTGATCTCCTCGCCGCTGGCGCCGAACGCCACGAAGCGCATGCCGTTGGCATGAAAGGGCAGTGTCTCGCGGCGCATGAAGTTGAGGTCGGCACGCTCTACAAACGGGACGCTGTGCAGGCCCAAAAGGCACACGGATTTGCCAGACCGAATGCCTGCCAACAGGGAGGGAATTGCCTCGATCTCGACGGTGTCGGGCTCGTGACCACATAAGCCCATCAGTACGGCGGTGTCACTTCCGTGGCCTTTTCCGGTGGCGCCCAGTGACCCATACAGCCAGCATCGCACTCCGCAGGTTTGCTCCAGCAGACCAGCCTGTTGCAGCCGCAGCACAAATTGCCGCGCCGCCCGCATCGGCCCCACGGTGTGGGAACTGCTGGGGCCAATGCCGATCTTGAACAGATCAAATACAGAGACTGCCATGGTCAATGCTCAGCAGGCATCAAACCTGCGACGGCGGCGCTGCATGCTGCGTCAAGAATGGCTTGTTGGGTGAACATAGGACCTTTTTATAGAGACACCGTTGTGGACGCGACGATTCTATTCTTGACAGGCGCGCGCGCTTCACTTTAGGCCATACGCTCCAATCACATCGAGCCCTTCGTGGCACACTGCCCAACGAAACTTCAACGCCTCAGGGCGGCTCACCCGGTTCCCTCCATAACACCAAGGAGTCCTTCATGTTTCTGCTCAATCCCCGTCACAATGACCGGCACTACCCTGATCCGCGCTCCAGCGAGATCATGACCAAGACCATTGCGTTCTTCGAAAAAAAAGGCCTCGACAAGCTCAAGGAAGACTACAACGGCGCAGTCTGGTATGCGGACTTTCTGGAGTTCTGCAAGGCAGAGGGGATTTTGTCGTCGGTGATGACGCCGGCGCAGCATGGCAAGCCTGGCGAAGCTGCGGTGTGGGACACCTGGAGGGTCTGCGGTTTTGCCGAGGTGCTGGGCTTTTTCGGCCTGTGCTACTGGTACACGTATCAGGTGTCCGTGCTGGGCATCGGTCCAATCTGGATGAGCAAGAACACGGCGCTGCAGGCCAAGGCGAAAGCTCTGCTTGATAACGGTCAAATTTTTGCCTTTGGTCTGTCCGAGAAAGAACACGGGGCCGACATCTATTCGTCCGACATGGTGGTGACCAAGTTGCCTGATGGAAGCTACCAGGCCACCGGCGGCAAGTATTACATCGGCAATGCCAACAAGGCGGCCATGGTCTCGACCTTCGGCAAGATGGCCGATTCAGGCGAATACATCTTCTTCGTTGCCAACTCGCAGCACCCCAATTACGAACTGGTGAAGAACACGGTTTACAGCCAGAACTTTGTGGCCGAGTACCGGCTCAACGCTTACCCGTTCACCGAGGCTGAAGTGTTGCACCACGGTGATGATGCCTGGAATGCCGCGCTCAACACCATCAACGTGGGTAAATACAACCTGGGCTGGGCCTCAATTGGCATGTGCACCCATGCGTTTTACGAAGCCATTGACCACGCGTCCAACCGGCATCTGTATGGCAAGACCGTGACGGACTTTCCGCACGTCAAGCAACTCTTCACCGATGCCTACACACGTCTGGTGGCGATGAAGTTGTTTGCCTTGCGCGCGGCCGACTACATGAAGACCGCCAACACAGAAGACCGCCGCTACCTGCTGTTCAACCCCATGGTGAAGATGAAGGTCACCACACAAGGCGAAGAGGTCATCAATTTGCTTTGGGACGTGATTGCCGCCAAGGGCTTCGAAAAGGAACCCTTCTTTGCCATGGCCGCCGCCGACATCCGCTGCCTGCCCAAGCTGGAGGGCACAGTGCATGTCAACATGGCGCTGATCATCAAGTTCATGGCCAACTACTTCTTCAACCCCAAGGCTTACCCTGAAGTGCC
>CAIYDK010000517.1 GCA_903924955.1 uncultured beta proteobacterium
ACTTTGATTCCGATGTATTTGATCATCGGTATTTGGGGTGGACCCAATAAGAAATATGCAGCTTTCAAGTTCTTTCTATATACATTGATGGGCTCTTTGCTCATGCTGGTTGCACTGATTTATCTTTACACCAAGTCTGGCGGCAGTTTTGATTTGGCAGTATGGCATTCAATGCGACTAGATAGCACAACGCAAACGTTGCTGTTCTTTGCCTTCTTTGCTGCGTTTGCGGTAAAAGTTCCGATGTGGCCTGTGCACACGTGGTTGCCAGATGTTCACGTGGAAGCGCCCACCGGAGGGTCAGCTGTTTTGGCTGCCATCATGCTGAAGTTGGGGGCTTATGGGTTTTTGAGATTTTCGTTGCCGATTGCACCGGATGCTGCCCATGAATGGGCTTGGCTAATGATTGCATTGTCATTAATCGCTGTGATCTATGTTGGCTTGGTTGCCATGGTGCAGCAGGATATGAAAAAGCTTGTAGCCTATTCTTCAGTGGCGCATATGGGATTTGTGACGCTGGGGTTTTTCATTTTTCTGGATCTTGGAGTTTCTGGCGGTTTGGTGCAAATGATTGCCCACGGTTTTGTATCCGGAGCAATGTTCCTTTCGATTGGCGTTCTGTATGACCGCATGCATTCGCGTGAAATCGCCAGTTATGGTGGCGTTGTCAATACCATGCCCAAGTTTGCCGCGTTTGCTCTGTTTTTTGCCATGGCGAACTGTGGCTTGCCAGGCACTGCTGGTTTTGTTGGCGAATGGATGGTTATCTTGGCAGCTGTTAAATTTAATTTCTGGGTTGGTTTTGCCGCTGCCAGCGCCTTGATTTTTGGCGCTGCGTATACGTTGTGGATGTTTAAGCGCGTCTACCTTGGGCCGGTCGCGAACGATCACGTCAGAGATTTGGTGGACATCAATTCTCGTGAATTCTTAATGCTTGCCTTGCTTGCTGCGGCCGTTTTGTGGATGGGTGTATACCCCAAGCCATTTACGGATGTTATGGATGTTTCGGTTGCTCAACTGCTCAAGCACGTTGCGGTTTCCAAATTGAACTGATCAAACTGAATTGAGAGACGAAAGATGATTGACAAACTCAGTTGGATCGCTGTTTACCCTGACATGGTCCTGTTGGTCATGGCCTGTGTCATCGCCTTATTGGACTTGGGTGTAAAGAGTCTGATGCGAGGTACTACGTACTTGATGACTCTTTTGACCTTGGCGATTGTTGCTTATATGCAGGCAGATCTTGCGTTGAGCGGCACCACCATTTACGGTTTTGGCAACATGGTTGTGAGCGACGCGATGGGCAGTTGGCTCAAGTGCTTTGCTACGGTATCGGTTATGGTGACGTTGGTTTATGGTCGCTCCTATGCCGGTCATCGAGATATGTTGCGTGGCGGTGAGTTGTTTACTTTGAGTATCTTTGCTTTGCTGGGCATGTCCGTCATGATTTCTGGCAATAACTTGCTTGTGATCTATATGGGATTGGAGTTGCTCACTCTTTCCAGTTATGCATTGGTTGCGTTGCGGCGCGATAACGCTACTGCAACCGAGGCGGCAATGAAGTATTTTGTACTCGGTGCAATGGCATCCGGGTTCTTGCTTTATGGAATGTCCATGTTGTATGGTGCAACCGGTTCGCTGGATATCACAGCCATATTCAAGGCTATTTCATCAGGGCAAATTCGCCATCAAGTGCTCGTGTTTGGCTTGGTATTTATTGTCTCGGGTCTGGCCTTTAAGCTCGGTGCTGTACCTTTTCATATGTGGATTCCAGATGTCTATCAGGGTGCACCCACTGCTATTACGTTGATGATCGGTGGTGCACCTAAGCTTGCTGCCTTCGCGATGACCATGCGCTTGCTGGTGGAGGGCATGTTGCCCTTGGCAGTGGACTGGCAGCAAATGCTGTTAGTGCTTGCGGTAGGTTCGCTGCTAGTTGGCAATTTGGCTGCAATTGCACAAACAAACGTGAAGCGGATGTTGGCGTTCTCCACGATTTCGCAAATGGGTTTTGTTCTACTTGGCATTACGTCTGGTGTAGTGAACGGGGATGCATTTACGCTGACTGCCAATGCTTATAGCTCAGCTATGTTCTACGTCATCACCTATGTGCTAACGACCTTGGCCAGTTTTGGTGTTTTACTGCTGCTCTCTCAGGAAGGTTTTGAGAGTGAAGAAATCGCCGATTTGGCCGGATTGAATCAGCGCAGCCCTTTGTATGCTGGGGTCATGGCGGTATGTCTTTTGTCTTTGGCTGGAATTCCTCCAATGGTTGGTTTTTATGCCAAATTTGCGGTTTTACAGGCACTTGTTGCATCTGGGCAGGGCTTTCAGTTGGGAATTGCAGTGTTTGCAGTTCTGATGTCACTGATTGGCGCCTTCTATTATTTGCGGGTCATTAAAGTTATGTACTTTGACGCGCCAATCACGGCCAGCAGTGTTGTTGCACCACTCGATGTTCGCGTTGTACTTTGTGTGAACGGTGCTTTAGTTCTTGTTTTGGGATTATTTCCGGGCGGTTTGTTGTCCCTTTGTGGCGCGGCCGTTAGGCAGATGCTTGGTACGTGAAGCTATCGGTTCGCGCTGATGGACTTTGACCGCACAAGTTAGCAGACTCTGATTGCGGCACATCTTTTTTATTGACGAAATCAACGGAAATGATTGATCGTCATTTACTAGAGGTCAAGCAGAGTAGTCTTGAAGTCTATAGGGGCAATTTTTTGACGGCATTTCAAGACACCGTTGAATTGCCTGATGGAACTTTTGCGACCAGGGAGTACGTCGTGCATCCTGGAGCCGTTATGGTGGTTCCAATATTTCAGGATGAGCATGGTGATACGCGCCTGGTTTTGGAGCGTCAGTATCGTTACCCAATGGGGCGGACCATGCTGGAATTTCCTGCCGGCAAGCTAAGTCCAGGAGAAGTGCGTTTTCAATGCGCGCAACGCGAACTTCAAGAAGAGACGGGATATTCGGCAAAGGAGTGGGCGCGTGCGGGTTTAATTCATCCTGTCATTGCTTACTCAACTGAGTTCATCGAGATATGGTTTGCGCGACATTTAGTGCCGGGTGAGCGACATTTGGACAGTGGTGAGTTTCTTGATGTGTTAACCGCTACACCTAAAGAGCTGATGACATGGTGCTTCGACGGCACAATCACTGATGCAAAAACGATCTGCGGAGTCTGGTGGCTGCAAAACATGTTGAACGGTTCATGGTTACCAGATTGGCAACCAATATCTGCGGCAGCGTGTATCAAGAACTGACGTTGACGATACGTCCGGTTCGATGTCCTTGACTATTTAGCACTGGAGGTGCGCTCACATTGGTCTTGAGTGGGTTGCCACTTTGCGTTCGCCTGTCGCTTGTTGCGTTGTACATCTGCTCAATAAGCTTTTGAACCTTTACAGGTACTTCGATCATGGTACTTTCGCGAGGTCGGGCATAAGTCGCTTCTTCGCGCTGGATATTCGCGTTGATCTTTCGGACATTCTCTTGGCTTTGCTGGGCTTGTTGTTCAGCTGAGTCTGCTTGCGCACGCAAATCCTTTGCAGTAGTCTCTGCTTGTTCAGCCACACGCTGGGCCTGTTCAAGCCTCGCCCTCCCAAATGCTACTGCTTGAATACTGGGTGTAGCGCTGTTTGTGGCGGTAATCGCTACCATGGAGTGTCTAACGCAACGAAATAGCCGTCAGGCCGAAACATTCAGGTGGCGCCCTGTCACTTGACCTTGGGCGTTGACTACCGGTTTAGGCTTGGATTCCTGTGCTTTGGGAGGAGTTTCAGCTACCCTTTGTTTATTCACAGCTTCACGCGTTTGATTTTGCGCTGCAGGTCGCTTGGGCGCCTCGGTTGGTTGGATTGCGGGCTTGTTGACCGAACTGACACTCATAGCGACCCCCTCATTTAGGCTGAACGAATTTTACAATCTGCGTCAGTGGTTTACAACCCAAAGTTGGCATTTTGACTATGCGTTGAACTGCAATGCCGCCAAGCCAGCGTATACACCGCCTTTAGCGACCAACTCAGCATGGGTTCCTTGCTCAACCAACTGCCCGTGATCCAAGACCACAATCTTGTCCGCTTTCTGCACAGTTGCCAGTCGATGCGCAATCACGAGTGTTGTGCGGTCTTGCATGGCAGATTCAAGCGCCGCTTGGACCATCCGTTCACTTTCGGCGTCCAGTGCACTGGTTGCTTCATCAAGGAGTAGTAGTGGAGGGTTTTTCAGTATGGCTCGCGCTATGGCTATGCGCTGACGCTGCCCGCCAGATAGGCGCAAACCCCGTTCACCCAGAAAAGTATCGTATCCATCTGGGAGTGCCGAGATGAACTCATGGGCAAAAGCCGCCTTTGCCGCAGCCTCCACTTGCGCGTCCGTTGCATCAGGTTTGCCATAACGAATGTTCTCCATTGCACTGCTGGAGAAAATAACGGCGTCTTGTGGCACGATACCAATGCGATTGCGCAACGAGTTTAAAGACATGTCTCGGGAGATAACACCGTCAATCAGAATGCGACCGCCTGTCGGGTCGTAATATCGAAGCAAGAGCTGAAACACTGTGCTTTTGCCTGCACCGCTAGGTCCGACGATGGCCACGGTCTGACCAGGGTGCACTGTCAGAGAAAAGTCCGTGAGCGCAGCTTGCAGCGGACGAGATGGATAGTTAAATTGAATTGATTCAAATTTGATAGCACTTCCCGCAATAGGCACGGGGGCGGGAACAGGTTTTTCAGGGGAAGAAATTGGAGAAATCGTTTGCAGCAGCTCCATCAGACGCTCTGTGGCACCTGCAGCACGTAACAGGTCACCATAGACCTCGCCAAGAATTGCAAAGGCGCTCGCCAGAATGATGACATACACGACAGTTTGCCCAAGGTGTCCGGCAGATATACGTCCGGCGACAACGGCTTGCGTTCCCTGGTAGAGGCCCCACAACAGGGCTGCCGACGTTGCGATGATAATGAATGCGACAAGGCCTGATCTGGCCTTCGCGCGTCGAATTGCAGTGTCAAAGGCGTTGTTGGTAGAGGTCGCAAAACGTGTGGTCTCGCGTTCCTCTGCCGTATAACTTTGAACGACCGGAATGGCGTTGAGAACTTCAGCTGCAATTGAGCTGGAGTCAGCAATCCTGTCCTGGCTTGCGCGTGAAAGCTTGCGTACCCGTCGACCAAACCACAAACTAGGCAGAACGATCAAAATCAGGATACCCAGGACCTGAAACATGACATAGGGGTTCGTCCATATCAACACACTCAGGGCCCCGACTCCCATGACCAAATTGCGTAGGCCCATGCTCAAAGATGAGCCGACAACGGTCTGCACCAGCGTGGTGTCGGCCGTCAACCGTGACAGCACCTCTCCCGTCTGCGTTGTTTCAAAGAATTCCGGGCTTTGACGTAATACATGGCTATAAACCGCATTGCGCAAGTCTGCAGTCACTCGCTCCCCCAACCAACTCACCATGTAAAAACGGGCGGCGGAAAACATTCCCAGTGCGACAGCGACCCCGAAAAGGGCTCCAAAGTGCTCACGCATAGCCATCACCTGCTCGCCCTTGTCGCCCCTTGTCAGTCCGCCATCTATCAGGCTGCGTAACGCCTGCGGAAATGCCAGTGTCGCGATGGCGGCCATGACTAAAAAAACGAATGCCAATCCTATTCGAATACGATAGGGCCGCAGGAAGGGTAGCAAACCGGATAAGGATTTCGGGCTTTCTGATTTCAGGCGTTCAGTAGTCATGCGGTAATGATGGAGGGGAATCGGTGTCAGTAAAAGTTTGCATCGTGTGTGGTTGATATGAAGCGACTGCTGCAATGACGCTACAACCTAATATAGATCAAATCAATTTATTGCGTGATCTGCTATTCTCTGCTGGCGGAGTGGTCAACCACCGATACCTTAGTCCCGTTCAAGGATTGCGGCTCATCCGCAAGAGCTCCCCACAATCAAACCCAAAGGATAAGAAATGAAACGTACCATTTTGGCTGTTATGTCAGTTGCGGCCACTTTCGCAGTGACCAGTCCTGCTTTTGCCGATGAGGCGCTTGCCAAGGCTAAGAATTGCATGGCGTGCCACGCAGTAGATAAAAAAGTTGTGGGCCCTGCCTACAAAGATGTTGCCAAAAAGTATGCTGGTGATGCCAAAGCTGCCGATATGCTCGCAACTAAAGTGATCAAGGGCGGTGCTGGCGTGTGGGGCCCTGTGCCTATGCCCGCCAACGCACAGGTCAATGAAGCTGAAAGCAAGAAGCTAGTTGCCTGGGTACTGTCGCTCAAGTAAGGCGATTCGAAACAAAAAGCCCGCGTAATGCGGGTTTTTTGTTTTAGATGTCAGAGTGAAGCACAAGATTTCCACCCATTTACAATGGGATATCCAAGCAAGGCCTTTACATAGAGAATCGCATGGAAGTCGATGAGTTCAACATACCGCGTTTCCTGGCAGTTCTCCCGCTGTTTGGTGATCTTTCGCCACTCGAGTTGAATCGGGCTGCGCAAGGCTGTCAAGTCCGTAGATTGGCGCGTTCAGACACAATTTTCCGATTTGGAGAACCCTGTGAAGAGTTTCATGTTGTCATTTCGGGTCAGGTGAAATTGTTTGCCATTTCTCCTGCAGGGCACGAAAAAGTAATAGAGCTCGTTGGACCAGGTCAGAGTTTTGCCGAAGCGCTTATGTTCACCGGTAAATCATATATTTTGAATGCGGAAGCCTTATCCAACACGCTCTTGCTGACCGTCAGCAAACATGCAATTCTTGCTGAGATTGAACGAGACCCGCGCTTTTCAATGAAGATGCTTGCGGGCATTTCACGCCGTTTGCACGGCCTGGTTCACGACATCGAGTCGGGCGCCTTGCACAGTGGTATGCAGCGCGTTATTGGCTATCTGTTGCGAGAGAACGAGGTTCGGGATTGTGCAACAGGGGAGGTGATTACCGTATCGCTCCCGGTTACCAAAGCGACAATCGCCTCACGTTTGTCCCTCACCCCAGAATACTTCTCCAAAGTCTTGCGTGAATTGGAAGAAGAAAACCTGATCGAAATCGACAAACGCGATATCCGAATCATTGACGCGCAGCGTTTGTTGCGCTACGGCGTCCAGTAGATTCAAAAATTTTGGCGCGCTAAAGTTTTGGAACCGCGCTTCCGACGAAGTTCTGTTTCACCAGTGGCGCAGCATCTACCTGCGGAACATGGCAAGTGTTGCATTGCCAGCGCGTCATAGAAACTTTTTGGTCTACAAAGTGGCTATCTGCCATTTTTGGCGCCCCTTTTTCTTTGAATTTGGCTAGTCCGTGGCATTCGATGCATTGGTTGTCTTCCAAGGTGATTTCATCAAAGTTTTCCAACGTGTGGGGTATGACGGGTGGTTGACCGTTGAAGGTTCGAACAACCAGTTGTTGTTGCCCCGGTTTTTTCCCTTGGTAGGTCTTGGCGTCAAAGGGTGCGTCCGCAACGCTGACATCAGTGCCGCGCATGGAGCTGACCTTCTCGTACGCAATCTGTTCCTGTGAAACAGCGCAACCGACGCTCAATACAACAGCGGCAAGGGTGGCCAGGCTGAGTCGAAAGTGTTTGCTCATCATGATTGATTACTCCTCGTTAAACGGATGGTTGTGACTGCCCGGAAGCAGTGTTTTGCTCGGTGCTGGAAAATTTGCGTATTCGTGTCGAAAAGATAAACACATCTTTTGAGCAGACGTCAATGCATCGCCCGCAATTCGTGCAGTTGGGGGATAGAACAACTGGGCTGGACCCTGTAGTCCCCCCCTTGAGTGGGGCTTTCAGAATGAGTGGTTCTGGGCAAACCGCATAGCAGTCAGCGCAATCGTTGCACGCAGAGCGATTCTTAGCGGAAATCCGCACAATGCTTTTGAAACCGATCAAACTGTAAGCTGCTCCGACAGGGCAGATGCGCCCGCACCAGCCACGTTGCATGACAAACAGATCAAACAGAAAAACGATCAGCACCACGGCCCAAAACAACACACCGCCAAACAACAAGCCACGATGCATCACCGTCACTGGATTGATCCACTCCCAAGCCACGGTGCCTGTTACACCGCTGACCACCAGTGTCATAGCCAGAATCCAATATCGGGTATCGCGCGACAAATGGGCGCCACCTCGGATTCCCAAGCGCAGGCGTAGCCACGCTGCCAGATCCGTGATTGGGTTAATGGGGCAAACCCACGAACAATAAGTCCGACCGCCTAACACGGCATAGAAAGTCAGCACGACCGTTGCACCAATCAACGCCGTTGCTTGGGGCCAGTGTCCTGCTGCGAGTGACTGAAGCAATATGTACGGGTCAGTGAGTGGCAGGGTATTCAATGTCAGGCTTGAACTCAAGTTGCCCTTCACAATCCATATCCCTGCCCACGGACCAATAAGAAACAAAACAAGCAGGCTCAGTTGCGAGGTCCTTCGCAAGACCAACCATTGGTGCGATTTCCACCAACCATTGGCGGCCAATGCGTCTTTGCCGATTGATGTGTTGCGCAGAAGACTCATCGCGGTGTCTCCTGAGTGCCAGGTTGTTTGATGGACTGTGGCGACAGACTGCCGGGGTCAAAGTGCCCCGGTAAGCGCAAGCTGTCCGGCAGACGGTCTGGAAGATCCACGTTGCCTTGACCCTCAATGAGTGAATGACCGCCATTCTTCTTTTGCTCGACCCAACCCAGACGATAGTGTTCACCCATTTCCCCCTTGGCTAGATTAATGGGGTACACCTTGATTGCTGCGGTCGTCAATACACAAGCCTGCTCGCATTTGCCGCATCCGGTACAGGTGTCCGAATGCACCACAGGCTCGAAAATGGTATGGCGGTCGGTTCGTTCGTTGTGACGCAGCTCCAAGGTGATGGCTTTGTCGATCAAGGGGCATACGCGGTAGCACACATCGCACCGCAGGCCCTGAAAGTTGAGGCAAGTTTCCTTGTCGACCAGTACGGCCAAACCCATGCGGGCTTTCTTGATGTCGGTCAGGCCGTGGTCCAGTGCACCGGTGGGGCATGCCTTGACGCACGGTACGTTTTCACACATCTCACAGGCACCTGCCCGGGAGACATAAAAAGGTGTCCCACCTGTGACGGGTTGGCCAGGCGCGGCAAGATGAAGAATGCCTGGAGGGCAGTCCCGCACGCACAGCCCGCAGCGAACACACGCGCCCAGGAATCCATCCTCTGCTCCGGCACCGGGGGGGCGCAAAGCCAAAGCTGGCAGCGCCTTCGCCTGCGTGACCGCCAGACCCAATCCGAGCCCCAGCATGCCGACACCACAGCCCATACGGGCTGCGTTCAGCACAAACGCTCGGCGCTCGGCACGGTCTGGTTGTGAAGGGGTATTCATGGTGGCGCAGTGAACCGGGCGCGGGTGGGCACTTAGTCCTCACGAGCCCTGTGCTTCACGTCAATCAGACTTTGACAACCTTGCAAGCGCATTTCTTGAAGTCAGTTTCCTTCGAGATAGGACAAGTTGCATCGAGCGTGAGCTTGTTGATCAGGCGGTTTTCGTCAAAAAACGGGACAAAGACAAGCCCCGATGGTGGCTTGTTGCGTCCACGGGTTTCGACTTTGGTTGTGATTTCCCCCCGACGTGACACTACCTTAACGGTGTCACCACGTTGCAGTCCGCGGCTCTTTGCATCATCGGGGTGCATATAAATCCAGGCGTCCGGCATGGCACGGTACAGCTCGGGAACACGCCGTGTCATGGAACCTGTATGCCAGTGTTCCAACACACGTCCCGTACATAGCCACAGGTCGTATTCTTTGTCTGGCATCTCGGCGGCAGGTTGGTAGGGCAGAGCGAAAATGACCGCTTTGCCATCGGGCTTTCCATAGAACTTAAGCGTTTCACCCTTCTTGATGTAGGAGTCAAAGCCCTCCCTGTAACGCCACAAGGTTTCCTTGCCATCAACGACGGGCCAACGCAGTCCCCTGGCTTTGTGGTAAACGTCGAACTCGCCAAGGTCCTTACCCTTGCCGATGCCAAACCGGCGGTACTCTTCAAACAGACCTTTTTGAACGTAGTAGCCAAAGGCGTCAGTTTCATCGTTTGTGTAATTGGCCCATGCGTGCGCATTGACACGCGCCGCTTCGGGCTTGCCAAACTTGTCAACTTCACCGTTGGCGTAGAGCACGTCATACAGGGTCTTGCCCTTGTATTGGGGGTTCTTGTCCAAGATCTCTGCAGTCCAGACTTCCTCTGTTTTGAAACGTTTGGAAAATTCAATGAACTGCCACAAATCACTACGGGCCTCACCTGGGGCTTTTACCTGTTGGCGCCAGAACTGACTGCGTCGCTCGGCATTGCCGAAAGCGCCTTCTTTTTCCATCCACATGGCAGACGGAAGAATCAGGTCAGCGCTAACTGCGGACACAGTCGGGTAGCAGTCCGATACCACAACAAAATTGTCCGGGTTGCGCCACCCGGGGTAGGTCTCACCATTGATATTGGGCCCGGCCTGCATATTGTTGTTGGTCGATGACCAATAGAAATTGAGCTTGCCGTCTTTCAACGCTCGGCTTTGCGCTACTGCGTGCAACCCTGGTGCCGCCTGGATCGTACCGCCGGGGACCTTCCATATCTTTTCCGCAGCCTCCCGGTGTGCGGGGTTTGCGACGAGCATGTCAGCAGGCAAGCGGTGCGCAAAAGTGCCAGTTTCACGCGCAGTTCCGCAAGCCGATGGTTGGCCGGTGAGCGAGAAAGGACTGTTGCCTGGCTCCGAGATCTTGCCAACCAGCAGGTGGATGTTGTAGATCATGTTGTTGGCCCAGGTGCCGCGGGTGTGCTGGTTGAAGCCCATGGTCCAGAACGAAGTTACCTTGGTCTTCGGGTCGGCATAGCTCTTTGCCAAATCCAACAGTTTTTCTTTGGCAACGCCCGAAATTTCATGCGCTTTTTCCAGTGTGTACTCGGCCACAAAAGCTTTGAATTGATCAAAGTTGATGGGCTTTGCATCCATTGGATTGCCGCGCGGCTTTCCGTCGACTCCTGGGTAGCCATTGTTCATGGCGGCTTGCTCAAGGGGATGGTTGGGACGCAGGCCATAGCCAATGTCCGTTACCCCTTCGGCAAAGTTGACGTGCTTCTTGACGAAGTCCTCATTCACAGCACCACTTTGAATGATGTAGTTGCAGATGTAGTTCATGATCGCAAGATCGGACTGCGGCTTGAAGATCATTTCAGAGTCCGACAGCTCAGTAGAGCGGTGCGAGAACGTAGACAGAGTCTTGATCTTCACATGCTTCGCAGTCAGGCGACGGTCGGTCATGCGAGACCACAGAATGGGGTGCATCTCGGCCATATTGGAGCCCCACAACACAAATGTGTCCGCGTGCTCGATATCGTCGTAGCAACCCATCGGCTCGTCAGAGCCAAAGGTGCGGATGAATCCAAACACTGCGGACGCCATGCAGTGGCGGGCATTTGGGTCAAGGTTGTTGGAACGGAAACCTGCCTTGAATAGCTTATTGGCCGCATAGCCTTCCCAGATCGTCCACTGACCGGAACCAAACATACCTATCGCTGTAGGTCCCTTGGCTTTGAGCGTGGCCTTGGCCTTCTCTTCCATGATGTCAAAGGCCTGTTTCCAACTGATTGGCGCAAATTCCCCACTTTTATCAAACTTGCCGTCTTTCATGCGAAGCAGGGGCCGTGTCAGTCGGTCATTGCCGTACTGGATCTTGGAGAGAAAATAGCCCTTAACGCAGTTGATCCCCTTATTTACCGGGGCGTCAGGGTCTCCTTGCGTGGCAACAATGCGCCCTTCCTTGACACCTACCAACACGCCGCAACCTGTTCCACAGTAACGGCAAACTCCTTTGTCCCAGCGAATGCCTTCGTCGGTCGCAGCGTTTGCAACTGCACCTGGAAGTGTCATCCCCGCTGTAGTCGCTGCAGCAGTTGCCGCATGAATCTTAATGAACTCACGTCGTGTCTGTGTCATTTCATATCTCCTGGTCAGGTTCGGATTCGATTTGGTGATAGACCATGGCAGCGGACAACACGCCGTCGGTCTTTGATATGCGCTCGTAAGCGGCGATAGTTTCCCGGTCAGAATCGGTTTCTATCGTGACAATGAGCTTGCCTTCGGGCGATGCGGCGTGGACTTCAACGCCCGCTTGTTGTGTCAAAAGTGCCTGCACAGCGGTCGCCTGGCCTACTTGTGCATTGACAATGAGGCTTGATACGTTCATGGGAAGTCTCACTTATTCGGAGACAAGCAATGTGTTGGTCATCTCCGGGAGCGGGGGCGCACCTGCCGCCCCGCCTGCATCTACAAGAATTATTGTTTGGTCGCGTTGATGTCAGCCTTGGCGTCTATGCCCAAGGTGTATCCCAATGAAACCTGATGAAAGCGTCCGTGGGTGTAGTCGTCATGAATAGCGAATCCAAAGTTGTAGGTCTTGCCTGCAACCAGTGCTACGTCGCCTTCACCGCCGGTCAACTTACGTGTAAATGTCACGACCCACTCGCCATTTTTTTGCTCGCCTTTGGCGTCAATCAATGCCTTACCGCCATCCATCACCCGCTTGTCGGCCACGTAGCCGTCATGTTTGGTACCTTTTGAAGTCCACTGCAGCAGGTCATAGTACTTGCCTGAAGCCAAACTGCCGCCGGTCACGTATTTGGTCTTCTTGTCGTCTTTGCCTTCAGGCATGGTGCGAGCATCGACGTGGCATGTTTCCCAGCAACCCGACAAGTTGGCGCGGTCGACCTTGTTGTCTTCCAGCATGAATGCCAGTTTGACGGCATTTTCCTTGTCCATCTTGTCTGCACCACCCGCAGGCTGCTTCCAGGTGAAACGAAGGTATAGGTTTGCACCATCGTTTGCAGCCTGAACCATTACCGGGATAGATCCCGCTTTGCCCTTGATAACGGTAGGTTCCAGTTTTTGTCCTGTCGCCATTTTTTTGCCCATATCGGCCGCTTCAGCATCGTGGCAACTCGCGCAGGTCTCACCCTTCTTCAGGGCTCGTGCACCGCCGTGCTCTGACCCGGTTGTGATCCATTCGATGGGAGATACCCCAGGATAGAACACGGTAATTTTTCTGCTTGGAGTCTTGCTCCAGTCAGGGGCTGCGGCGCTGACGCCTGCGGCTGACAGGGCCAGCGCAAAAGCCAGACCGATGCGTGGGAAATGTTGCAGTTTCATAAATCTCTCCTAGTACTGATTGAATATGCTTCTCGTGCTGCCGGGTTTACTCGTCGGCTTCAGTCATGCCCTTAGGCTTGTGGTGCGCAATGCCCTTGTGGCAGTCGATGCAGGTGTCGCCGTTTTTTGCAGCCATTTCATGTGACTTCTGAGCGCGTGGCTTTTGAATTTCGCTGTTCATCGATGACAAGGTGTGGCAGTTGCGGCATTCCAGCGACTTGTTGGCCTTCATGCGGGCCCATTCGTGTCGTGCCAGGGTCAAACGCTTGGCCTCAAACTTTTCCCGAGTGTCAATGGTTCCCAAAATCTTGCCTAATACTTCATTGGAAGCTTGGATCTTTCGAATCATCTTGGGCCCCCATTCCTTGGGGACATGGCAATCGGGGCAAGTTGCCCGTACACCAGTGCGATTGGTGTAGTGAATAGTTTCTTTGTATTCTGCATATACGTTGTCACGCATTTCGTGGCAACTGATGCAGAAGGTTTCGTTGTTCGTCGCTTCAAGTGCTGCGTGGAACCCACCCCAGAACACAATACCAGCCACAAAGCCAACTACCAACAAGACAAGTAACGAATACTTGCTCGGATTGCGCAGAGCCTGCCACAGGCGCGAGAGTGCCGATGGTGAGCGGGATAGGTCAGTAGGGTTCACGTTTGAAAATTCCGTTGTTGTCTATTTTTCGATGCGAATCAGCCCCATGAATGCCGCCTGAGTGTGGAGGTTTTCGTGGGGCTGATAGTTTCAGTCGATCTGCTAATCAGGTGATTAATAGATGTCGTGCTGCGTGTTGTACACGTTGAACTTGCCGGTTGGTGTGATCATCTTTGGATCAGTGATCACCTTCTTTAGCGTCAAAGTAGCATCGTCGTACACCACAATGGCGGATTGGTCAGCCTTGCCGCCCCACAGCGATATCCAGA
Source organism: uncultured beta proteobacterium (assembly GCA_903924955.1). GTDB lineage: Bacteria > Pseudomonadota > Gammaproteobacteria > Burkholderiales > Burkholderiaceae_C > Allorhodoferax. The sequence goes on from CAIYDK010000517.1 coordinate 14,082, forward strand.
CTTCCTTGCCGTCAGCACTGTATTCAGGATGCACGGCGCGTTTGACCGCTTTCGATGCTGGCAAGCCAGAGTCCTTGGCTACGTTGATGATCTTTTTAGGCTTGGACAAGTCAGCCATGTCCCAAACGGTTACCGACTCAGCAATATCCTTTTCAGGATTCTGAGGAGAGTCAGCCCAGAAGTTCTTGGAAATCGGATGGGTCTTGACAAACAGGTTGCCGGGAACGTGTTTCATTTGCTGAACGACTTTCCAGTTGTTCTGCTTGTACTGGGCAAACTTTGGATCATCCGAAGGCGTGGAGATCAGAGTCACCACATCGGCACCCAAATGTCCGGTCGCCCAGACGGGACCAAACTGCGGGTGAACAAAGTTGGCGCCACGGCCAGGGTGCGGCAGCTTCGCAACATCAATCAGCGCGGCGAGTTTGCCGGTCTTGGTATCCACTGCTGCAACTTTGTTGGATGCATTGGCAGCCACCAGGAAGTAGCGTTTGGAAGCATCCCAGCCGCCGTCATGCAGGAACTTGGCTGAGCCAATGGTGGTTGTCTTCAGGTTCTCAATGTCTGAATAGTCGACCAGCAAAATCTGACCGGTTTCCTTGATATTGATAACCCATTCTGGTTTGATAAATGAAGACACGATGGAGGCCACCCGAGGCTCTGGGTGGTACTCACCATCCACGGTCATGCCGCGGGTCGACACCACCTTACGAGGCTCCAGCGTGTCGCCATCCATGATCACGTACTGTGGTGGCCAGTACGAGCCCGCCACCACGTACTTGTCTTCGTAACCCTTGAACTTGGACGTGTCAACCGAGCGCGCATCAAAGCCGATCTTGACTTCCGCTACCACGGCTGGCTTCTCCATCCACAGGTCGATCAGTGACAAGCGGCCATCGCGACCAATCACATAGATGTAACGGCCTGAGGCCGACATACGTGAAATATGGACTGCATAGCCGGTCTTGACGATGCTGCGAATTTCTTTGGTGTCGCCATCGATCAGCGCTACTTCGCCAGTGTCACGCAGGGTAACCGAGAAGAAGTTCTTTAGGTTGAACTTGTTCATCTGCTTGGTCGGACGGTCCTTGACCGCTACGATGACTTTCCACGAGTCTTTTGTCTCCTTGAAACTGTACTCAGGTGGAATGTCGGGTGTGGTCTGGATGTACTTGGACATCAGCGTAATTTCTTCTTTGGTGAGAATGTCATCAAAGTTCACCATGCCACCTTCGGTACCGTAACCGATGATTTTTTCCAGGCGGTTTTGACCCAGCTTGAGCGTGCCACCTTCTTGAGTCGAACCATCGGGCATCGCTTTGCTCCAATGGGGCTCCAGATTCTTGCCGGTCGCGCCCTTGCGCAACACGCCATGGCAGCCTGCGCAACGTTCAAAGTAGATTTTCTTTGCGGCTGTTTTTTCGGATGCGGTTAGCGTGGGTTGGTTCGCGCTGTCTTGGGCGAAAGCCGAAAGGCCCCAAGTGGTAAGTAGTACAGCGGCAACACTTGCTAGTCTCAAATTTTTCATTAAATTGTTCCTTGTTGATCGAAGGCTTGGACCTGACAGTCTGCTGGGCAGAGTGTGTTCGCAGCGGACTTCAGCATGGGTAATGCGAACGGATGGATGTTCTTGCAAATGGCAGATTGAAACCTTAACCTGAATCAATTTTTGAACCAGATCGTTCACTTTCGTTCGGGTTATTACTGAATAATGGCGACAGTTCCCTGTTATCAAATTGCAATTACATGACTAATATCAAGAATATTTCACTGCTCAAAATACACCCTGTCGCGGCTGCAGTTACGCTGGTCTGTCTTTCTCTGGGGCAGGTTTATGCCCAGGGCCTCTCGACCAAACTGAGCCAGATTGTTGTCAGCGGCTCGCGCAACGAGCAGCAGCGCGATGATTTGCCCATGTCCATTGACGTGTTGAATGATGGCGACATTGAAAACAAGCAAATCGGCGACATCAAGGACCTGGTCAAAGACCTGCCCAATGTCTCAGTCAAACACGCTCCGGCGCGATTTACCGTGACGGGTGCGAGCAACCCGACCGGGCGTGATGGAAATGCCGGTTTCAGCATTCGCGGCCTGGGGGGTAACCGGGTGCTTATGTTGGTGGACGGTACACGAGCACCCCGTAGCTATGTCAATGGCAACAACGCCTTTGGGCGCGATGCCTTGTCACTGGACTTGATCAAGCGGGTGGAGTTGGTGCGCGGGCCCAGTTCGGTTCTGTACGGATCAGATGGTCTTGCGGGTTTGGTTAACTTCATCACTTTCGAGCCGATTGATTTCCTGTCCACTTCTGGTCCGCAGGCCAAGCAACTTGGTGGACGTGTCGCAACCAGCTGGAGTGGTGATGACGATGGTTTCAATGTCGCGGCTACGGTCGCCGGACGTGTTAGTGATGGTGTGCAGTGGTTGTTGACCGGAACGTCGCGCAAAGCCAACGCTTTGAAGAACATGGGCAGCAATGAAGAACCCAATGTCAACCGCACCCAACCCAACCCACAAACCAATCTAGGTAATTCATTGCTGGGTAAATTGGTACTTCGGCCAGATGGTGCACAAAAGCATGTGCTGACGTTGGAGCACGTTGGCAAGAGCTCAGATACAGAACTTTTGTCTAGCCGTGCAGCGTTGTTGCCGCCACCAACCACCACCGCTAGCAAGGCTTTAGTGGCGGGTGAAACCGACAGCGACAACTTGCGGCGTGACCGTCTGACCTGGGACGCGCGGTATGTTTTGGGCTCACCGTGGGCAGACCAGGTGCAGACACTGGTGAGCCTGCAAAACTCCGACGCACAGGAAAACGGCCGCACTTTGCGAAACGACGCCGGAGTTCGCGTGCGCGATACCTCCTACAACGAGCATGCATTGCAGGCCAGTGTGCAGGTGAGTAAGTCTCTGGCGTTGTCAGACCAGTGGTCGCAGAAGCTGAGTTATGGCCTGGACCTCGCCAGTACCACCGTTACGAGCTGGTTTGGGGGATCTGACCCCGCACCTTTGTCGGCCTATGTTCCCAAGAAGTATTTCCCTGATGCACGTGATAGCAATGCTGGTTTGTACGCACAAAGCGAGTTTGCAAGCGATCGCTGGAGCATCACACCCGGGCTGCGGATTGAGCGTTTTGCGGTGGACGTCGTCACTCAGGACGGCTATGCACCACCGGCGACTACGCCGGGTGTTTCCATTTCGGGTGCAAATACCTCCCCCAAGCTGGGCGCGTTGTTTCGTGTGACTCCTCAGTGGAGTGCATACGGTAATTACGCCAGCGGATTTCGAGCCCCCAATGCGGCACAACTCAATGGCTTTATCGACCCGTCTCCTGGTGTGAATGCAAGGCTCCTACCCAACCCGGAACTCAAGCCAGAAACCAGCAAGAACGTTGAACTCGGACTGCGCGGCAGATTGCAGGGTCTTAGTTTGGATTTAGCCGCGTTTACTGGCGATTTCAAGCAGCTGATTGTGGACAAAAAATTCCTGGGTGGAACCAACACGGTGAGCGACCCAAATGTTTTTCAAACCATCAATGTGGACAACGCCACTATTTGGGGTTTCGAGATCAAGGGCAGCATGGATTGGGGTACTTTGGGTGACGGAAAGTTCAGCACGCCGTTTGCCTTTGGTCAAACTCGCGGGCAGGACAATGGCACTGGATTGCCGTTGAATTCCATCGATCCGGCCATGGCCACATTAGGATTCAATTACGACACCGCAGAGTGGTCATTGCGTGCAGACCTGCGTTACCACGCCGCCAAGGACTCGGGTGACGTGGACCCGACTTCGGGTGTCAAAGCGGGCAGTACGCAATTTACGGGTGTTCCGGCTGCTACCACGCTGGACATTGCTGGGCAATGGCGCATTCGTAAAGACCTGCGCCTGACCGCTGGCATTGTGAATGCCACCAACGTCAAGTACTGGTTATGGTCCGATGTTCAGGGCCTCACGACTGCCAACGCCATCACGCAGGCGGATGCATACACGCAACCCGGTCGACACATCAATCTGTCACTAGTCATGGATTTTTGACCGGAACCGGCGTGTTGCAGGTCATAGCCGCATAGGACTTGCGTACCCCGTCATTTCAAGGTAGCCGCGCCCGACCAGGCGCTGGTTGCTGTCCCATACCTCGCTCAAACCCTCCCAGTAAATGGCTCCGGTGGACGTGCGGCTGTCCATCTCCTGGTTGTCAACCATGGCGCGCACCGTGTAAAAATCGGCCGGTGTGCGCACGATCCATTCCACCGGGTAGCTGGCTTGGCTCAGCGCACTTTTCCAAGTGCGCAACGGCTTGAATATTACTTCACCGTGTTGAAAGATAAATAGCTTGTCGCTCGCCCTAAATGAGCCGCCGTCCCATACGGCATTGCCGCTTTTGTCCCGTAAACGGAATGCTGTAAGCGCGCTGCCATCCAACAGGTTGATACCCATCCAATCCCACCCCACTGCCTGCGGCGGCATGATTTGCTGGCTCCATTCGTGATCCAGCCACGCCGTGCTGCCGGCGCCTACTGCATGGCGCTTTCCCTGCAGGACCAGTTCGCCACGCACCTGCAAATGGGGCTGACTGTAGTAGTGACTGGTCTGTGCAGGATCAGGTCCTTTTTGGGACAAGCCGCTATTACCTTGCAGCAAGACGGGTTGGCTGGTGGTCAGCGACACTGCGATTGAAAAGCTATTGGCGTTGATTCGGGCCAGCAAATCAGACCCTTGACGCACTAGGGACCAGTCCTGCAACTGAATGTTGGTGTCTTGCGTGCTGGTCCAGGCGCTGTCGTTGCGGCTTTGTCCGGGTTCCGCGCCAGATGACCTGGCCATGCGCTGGTCGTGCCACAACTTGCGACCCTTCACATCCGTCAACGCGGCATGTGCGAACACCAGTTGCCTGGCGGCCAGGGTCGATTGCATGTTCTGGGTTTTTGGAACCCGGCTGCGAAAGAACGTGACCTGAAAGCCAAATGCGACATCGGCGCTGTCGTCCATTGCGTAGCCGGTTACATACCACCACTCGATCGCAGAGTCCGGGTGAGCACCGGCGTCGCGTGGAAACACCAACGTTTTGTGTGGCAAAGGCGCAGCGCCTAAATGGGGCGCCGCCGCGGCCCCTAATCCTGCAGATATAAGGGTCCGGCGGCGAATCGCCGTTGGGTATTGGTTTAACACGTCTGCCCGGCAGCCATCGCGTGCTGTACCCATTGCTCCGATGGGGTGCAGTCGCCCAAGGTCTCGCTCACCCAGGTCGCGCAGTAGTAGTTCGGCAAGTAGCGTTCACCCGCATCACACAGCAGCGATAGGATGGAGCCTTGCTCACCCGCTTGCAGCATCTCTTGCGCCAGAGTCAGCATGCCAATGAAATTGGTGCCGCTGGATGGCCCCACTTTTCGTCCCAGCAAGTGTGACAGCGCACGCATCGCGGCCACCGAATCTGTATCGGAAACCTCCAGCATGCGGTCCACCAGCGTACGGATAAAGCTGGCTTCTACCCGTGGGCGACCGATGCCCTCAATGCGTGAGCCTTTTCCCGTGATGGATGCATCACCCGTGCGATGGTACTCCCCAAATACCGAGCCAGTGGGGTCGGGCACGCACACCTGCGTGGCATAGCGCTGGTAGCGTATGAACCGGCCCACCGTGGCGCTGGTGCCGCCGGTACCTGCACCCACCACCACCCAGCGCGGAATGGGGTGACGCTCGCGCGCCATCTGGCTGAACATGCTCTGCGCAATGTTGTTGTTGCCACGCCAGTCGGTTGCGCGCTCCGCGTAGGTGAACTGGTCCATGTAGTGGCCACCGGTTTGTTGCGCAAGATCCTGCGCCTGCGCGTAGACCTCGGTGGGACTGTCCACCAAATGGCAACGTCCGCCATAGAACGCGATCTGCGCAATTTTTTCGGGTGAGGTGTTGCGCGTCATCACCGCGATGAAGGGGAGCCCCAACAGCCTTGCAAAGTAGGCTTCGCTGACAGCGGTTGATCCGCTGGAGGCTTCCACAATGGTCGAGCCCTCGCGTACCCACCCATTGCACAGGCCATACAAAAACAGGGAGCGAGCCAGGCGGTGCTTGAGGCTGCCCGTCGGATGCGTTGACTCATCTTTCAGATACAGGTCGATCCCGTGGCTCGCGAACGCGGGCAGGGGCAACGGGATCAGGTGCGTATCGGCGCTGCGCAGGTAGTCGGCTTCAATCAGGCCAATGGCCTGGCTAAGCCAACTGGTGGTGGTTTCATTGAGATTTTGCATGTGGACTAACTTTACAAGATTTAACCTGTCGCAATACGCCCGACACGGGCACATCCCACAATGGTGGAGTCCAACCGCTTTCCAAGGTCGCCGGATGACTGTCAAAAACTTGAATCTTTGCCCCAACGCTGATGCGATAGCTTGGCGTATGTTGATGGTGTGGCTTGTTGCAGCGGTTTTGGGTGGCTGCGCTGGGCAGCCATCGACCCCGTCGGCATGGATCGATATGCCGCTTCCTGTTCGATGGTTAGCTTCAGCCGCAGAGCCTTTACCCAGTGAGTCGGCAGCAACGCTCGCACAGTGGTGGCAAAACTTCAACGACCCATTGCTGACCGCGCTGGTTTCAAAGGCTTTGCAGTCCAACACCGATGTGCGCTCGGCGCGGGCGGCACTACAGCAGTCGCGCGCGCTGCGCGATGGAAGGGCCGCCAGCATGGGTCCAGGCGTCAATGCTACGGCTTCTGCCCAGCGCAGTCGCTCGGGTGGCAACGATGCTGCCGACTCCTTTCAGGCCGGGTTTGATGCGAGTTGGGAGCCTGATGTGTTTGGCAGTCAGCGCAGCACCTTGAACGTGGCCGAAGCCGATGTGCAAGCCTCCCAAGCCAATCTGGCCCAAGTGCAGGTTTCCATGGCGGCGGAGGTGGCTGTAGCCTACATTGATCTGCGTGGCTTGCAGGCACGCCTGGCCATTGCCCGCAGTAACTTGGCCGCGCAAATGGAGACACTTCAGATTGCGCGCTGGCGGGCACAGGCGGGGTTGGCTTCGTCGCTGGATGTGGAGCAGGCCGTGTCCGCCAGTGAACAGACTGGCGCCCAAATCCCTTCACTGTTAACCAGTTTGGCGCAGGACCTCAGCAGTCTGGCCGTGTTGACCGGACAGTCGCAAGCGTCCCTGCAAAGCAGCTTGTCGGCGGATACTGCGCGCGTGGGGCGTGTTCCACAGGCTTTCGCGAGCCTGGCCGTGTCCTTTCCTGCGCAGACCCTGCGCCAGCGCCCGGATGTAAGCGCCGCCGAGCACCGCGTCAGCGCTGCGCTTGCGCGGGTGGCGCAAGCCGATGCGGCACGGTACCCTACCTTCCAGATCTCGGGTTCTATCGGCTTGCGCTCCCTGACCTTGGGTGCTTTGACCAATGGAGCTTCGGTTGCGCAAACGCTGCTGGCAGGCGTTTCGGTGCCGTTGTTTGATGGCGGTGCTGCGCGGGATCAGGTTCTAGCCCAGGAGGCGGCTCTGGAACAGGCGCGTGTGGCCTATCAGGGCTCGGTGCTCCTTGCCCTGAAAGATGTGGAAGATGCTTTGGTTGCCTTGCAGGGCAACACCGAGCGGCTAATACGCTTGCAGACAGCCTCGGGCGCCGCCGCCAACGCGGACCTGCTGGCGCGCCAGCGCTATGCCAGTGGCCTGATCGATTTTCGTACCGTTTTGGATACCCAGCGCACCTTGCTCTCTACCCAGGACGGTGTCGAGACCACCCGCGCCAGCCTGAGTGGCGACCACGTCCGCCTCTACAAAGCCCTGGGCGGTGGCTGGACCCCTGAAGCCGCTACCGCCGCGCCCTGAATCTTCCTTACGCCATGACAAACCTTACACCCTCTGCTGACACACCCTCACGTCCGACCGCTGTCGACTTGCAAACCATTTTGGGTGATGCCCCTGCCCGCAGTGGGTGGCAAAAGCCGACACTCTGGGTTGCCGTCGCAGTGGTCGCTTTGCTGGCTACAGGCTTGTTCTATTGGCAGTCGCAAAATAACATCAGCGCAAAACCCACTTACGTGACCGAAGTGGTGAAGAAGGGCAACCTAACTCTGACCGTGCTGGCCAACGGCACGTTGCAGCCCACCCGCGCGGTCAACGTGGGCAGTGAGCTGTCCGGCACCGTCAAGCGTGTGCTGGTGGATGTGAATGACCGAGTCAGAAAGGGGCAGATTCTGGTTGAGCTCGACACCGCCAAGTTGTCCGATCAAGTGCTGCGTTCGCGTGCGTCACTTTCCGCATCATTGGCGCAGCAGGCACTCAGCACGGCCACGCTGAAGGAAGCCCAAGCCAACCTGGCGCGGTTTGAAGAAGTTGCGCGACTCTCCGGCGGCAAGGTGCCGTCCGCCGCCGAACTCGATAGCGCCCGCGCCAACGTAGACCGTGCCGTTGCTACCGAAGCCAGTGCCCGAGCCAATGTGGCCGAAGTCCGGGCCACCGTGTCCACCGACGAGACCAATCTGTCCAAAGCCTCGATTCGCTCACCCATTGACGGTGTGGTTCTGACCCGCACGGTTGACCCGGGGAATGCCGTGGCAGCATCCCTGCAGGCCGTTACGTTGTTCAGCGTTGCCGAAGACATTGCTCGGCTGCGGCTGGAAGTCAGCGTCGATGAGGCCGATGTGGGCTCCGTCCTGGTCGATCAGCATGCCACCTTTACGGTGAGCGCCTACCCGTCGCGCCGCTATCCGGCAAAAATTACGCGTGTGGCCTTTGGCTCCACCAAGACCGACAACGTTGTCACCTACACCACCTACCTGAATGTAGACAACAGCGACCTCAGCCTGCGCCCGGGCATGACCGCCGCAGCCACCATCGTCTCGACCGAACGCACGGGGGTTTTGCTCGTACCCAATACCGCCTTGCGTTTTACCCCGACGTCCGAATCGGCAACTGCGGCATCAGCACCGACTGCCGACAGCGGTGGTGGCGTGGTCTCTAAGCTAGTCCCGCGTATGCCACGGCCCGGCGGGCGAAAGACCGCTGGCGGCAGCGGGCTGGTCGCCAGGCAAGTATGGATTCTCAAAGAGGGACAGGCGGTGGCGGTGGCCGTCAAGCCGGGCATCAGCGATGGCCGCATGACTGAAGTCGCTGGCGAGGGTTTGCAAGAAGGCGTGGCCGTCATAACCGACCAACGCGCAGCGGGGTCAACGCCGTGAGTGGGCCTCTGATTCGCCTGCGCGGCATCACCAAAACCTACGGTCAGGGCGCCACGATGCTGCAAGCGCTCAAAGGTGTGAATCTGGACATTGACGCGGGTGATTTTGTGGCCATCATGGGCCCCAGCGGCTCGGGTAAGTCCACCGCCATGAACACGTTGGGTGGGCTGGATACACCCACCAGCGGCGAGTACCTCTTTCAGGGCTTGCATGTGGAGACGCTCACCCGTGACCAGCGCGCCCGCTTGCGGCGACGTTTTTTCGGCTTTGTCTTTCAGGGATTCAATTTACTGGCCCGCACCTCCGCCCAAGAAAATGTGGAACTACCGCTGCTGTACCGTGGCGAGTCTGCCGCCAGACGCCACGCCATGGCCGCCAAAGCGCTGGATTCAGTGGGCCTCAAGGGCTGGGAACACCACACACCGGCGGAGTTGTCGGGTGGTCAGCAGCAGCGTGTGGCCATCGCCCGGGCCATCGTGACCGAGCCAGCCGTATTGCTGGCAGACGAGCCCACCGGCAACCTCGACACCCAGCGCAGCCGCGAGATCATGGATTTACTGTGGCGACTCAATGTGGACCACGGCATCACCGTACTGATGGTTACGCATGAGCTGGACATGGCGGCGTACGCCCGGCGCATGGTGCGCTTTGTCGATGGTGTGGTCGCCAGCGATGAGCGCAATCCGCATCCGGCTGGTTTGCATGAGGCCCCGCCCGAGCCACAGGTGCACTGATGCTGCTCAATACCCTGATGCTGGCCCTGCGCTCGATTCGGCGCAATCTGATGCGATCGTTTCTCACCATTCTGGGCATCGTGATTGGTGTCAGCGCCGTGATCACCATGGTGACGCTGGGCAACGGTGCCACGCTGGCCGTGCAGAACCAGATCTCGGGCCTGGGCACCAACCTGTTGCAGGTGCGCCCCGGCCAACGTATGGGGCCGGGCGGTGGTGGTGGCAACGCCGTGGCTTTCAAGGAGTCCGACGCGGACGCCATCGCGACCCAGATTGGCGGCATTGCTGCTGTGGCGCCGGAGGCGCGCACCAACTCCACCCTGGTCGCCTATGGCCGCAACTGGAGCAGCAGTGTCATTGGAAGCACCAACGAATGGTTGACGACCGGCAACTGGAAGCTCGTCAGCGGCCGAGAGTTTTCGAACGACGAATTGCGCGCGGGTGCTGCAGTCTGCCTGATCGGTGAAACCGTACGCCGTGAGTTGTTTGGCGCTCAGGCTGCGCTGGGTGCGCAACTGCGCGTGAAACAAATCTCGTGCGAAATTGTGGGGCTGCTCGCATCCAAGGGGCAGGGCGCTTTCGGCAATGACCAGGACGACGTGGTGCTGGTGCCGCTCAAGACCCTTCAGCGCCGCATTACCGGCAATACCCGCGTCAACACACTGCTGGTGTCCATGCAGGATGGCAGCGACGCCACGCGCGTCACGGCCGGCATCACGCAGCTTTTGCGAGAGCGGCGCAAGCTGGCCAGCGGTGATGAAGATAATTTCAACGTGCTCGACACCAAACAACTGGCCGACACCCTGTCGGGCACCACCAAGGTCATGACCATGCTGCTCGGAGCCGTGGCCGCCGTGAGTCTGTTGGTGGGCGGCATCGGCATTATGAACATCATGCTGGTCAGCGTGACCGAACGCACGCGTGAAATTGGCCTGCGCCTGGCCATCGGTGCGCTGGAGCGTGAAGTGCTGCTGCAATTTCTGATAGAAGCCGTGGTGCTGGCCGCATTGGGCGGTCTGGTGGGCATTGTGCTGGCCACCGGTGCCTCCATCGGACTGGCGGCGCTAATGGAAGTGCCCTATACGTTTAACCTTGCCGTTAACGTGCTGTCGTTTGTGTTCTCTGCCGTCATTGGCGTCGTGTTTGGCTACTTTCCGGCCCGCCGCGCTGCGCGTATGGACCCGATTGATGCACTGCGGCATGAGTAGGCCCGGCCCCGGCCGCTTTGTTACCAATCTTCCTTGACCGCCAACACCGCGTCGCGCCCGGCCGCGGCACGTCCGGCAATCCATGCTGTCAACGTGCCGGCCGCTACCACCGATGCGCCCAGGCCCAGCAGACGCCAGGTCGGCAGAGTGAGTTCCATGCTCCAGTGAAAGCTCTGCGGGTTGACTACATGCACCAGTACCACGGCCACGGCCAAGCCTAGCCCCAACCCGGCAATGGCACCCAGCGAGGTCCAGGCCAGGCCTTCGGCTGCCACTACGCGCAGCACCTGACGGCGCGTCAGGCCCAGGTGCACCAGTAAGCCAAACTCCTTGCGCCGTGCCAGCACCTGCGCGCTGAACGAAGCCGCCACGCCAAACAGCCCAATGCCAATCGCTACCGCCTGTAGCCAGTAGGTCACCGCAAAACTGCGGTCAAAAATGCGCAGTGACGTGGCACGGATCTCGCGCGCCGAGCCAAAGTCCATCAGGCGGCCCGCCTCGCCGCCAGGGGTGTCTGCCTGCTGGTCGGCCAGGTCGCGTAGCGCCTGTTCCAGTGCAGGAAGGGCGGCATCGGGCTCCAGCCAGATGGCCAGGTCGTTGACGCGCGTATCACCACTCAGGCGCTGAAAATCAGCCTGCTCGATGGCGATAGTGCCAAACTGGCGGGAATAGTCTCGCCACACACCTGCTATAAAAAACGGAGCTGCTTGCGCATATTCCACGGGGGCTAGAGCCTCAAAATGCTTAGAGAGTGGGGCGTAAACCGTGCCCGGGCGTGCTCCATGCAAATCCACCATGGCCTCACTGACGTAAATGCCGATCTGGCCGGCGGGGACGGGTAAGGGCCCTGCCGTGAGCGGCAGGCTGCGCGGGTCATCGGTCATAGCACCTAAAGGGCGTGCAATCAGTGTGACGGCTGGCTGGCTGGGGTCGGGTAGAAACTGCTGGTTGCGCTGGGTGCCAAGGCGCAGCACGCCGGGCAACCGTGCCGCGGCCTGCACAAAGCGAGGGTCAAAGTAGGCCGTATCCTGCGTGCTGGCGCTGGCCGACGAACGCACATACAGGTCCGCGGGCAGCACCGTGTTCAGCCATTGTGTGACCGAGGTTCTGAAGCTTGCCACCATGACTGTCAGCGCCACCGCCAGGCTCAGCGATGCCACCACGCCGCTCACCGCCACCGCTGCGCTGCCACGCACCCGCCGTGCCCGCTCTACCGCCAGCAGGGGCAGGGCTTGGCGTGCAACCAGGGGTGCTACCCGGTCCAGCACCACACCCACCAGCCAGGGGAGACCGGCAATGCCGCCCACCAGAATCATGCCCACGCTGGTGTAGGCTGCCAGAGGGATGCCCCACACTGGCGGCAGCAGCGCCAGCAAGCCACCGGCCACCAGCAATGCGGCAGCCAGCAGCGCATGGCTTTGGGGCGATTGCGCAGTGCCAAGACCTTTGAGGGTCTGTGCCGCTGGCAAGCCTTGCGCCCAACGTGCGGGCCACCAGGCACCCACCAGGGCCGCGACGAGACCCAGTGCTGCAAATACCAGGGCCGCCAGAGCACTCCATTGCAAAACGGGCGCCCCACCCGAAAAGAAGCCCCCGCCCAGGTCGCCCCCCAGCAGGCGCAGTGCCAGTGACGCCAGCCCTGTGCCCAGCGCAATACCCAGCACGCTGCCAACAATGCCCAGCACAGCGGCTTCCAATAGCACCAGACCCAGGCGTTGCCCACCGGTCAGACCCAACACACCCAGCAAGGCAAACTGGGGCGCGCGCCGACTCACACTCAGCGCCAGCACCGAAAACACCAGAAACCCCCCGGTAAACAAGGCCACCAGTGCCAGCACCGTCAAATTGACCCGGTAGGCGCGTGACAGGGTGGACATGCGCTCCAGCGTGTCGCCAGGTTCCACGAGTTTGGCGTCCAGCGGCCAGTCCGGCGATGCGTGCTGGGTGCGCACAAAAGCGGCGCGGTCCACACCCGCACGCAGGCGCAAGTCCAGTCGGGTCAAGCGGCCGGGTTTTTCAAACAGGTCTTGCGCGGCGGCGATGTCCATTGCCGCCAGCGGTGTGCCGGACGCGCGCACCGACCCAGCCACCCGTACCGTCTTGAGCTGCATGCCCCATTGCAGTTGCACTGTGTCGCCGGGCAGGCGGCTGCGCGCACTGGCATTCAGGAACACCGTGTCGGGGGCGAATAGGTCCAACCGGTCGGCGCTGGGGTCGGTCAGGGGAACCAGGTCCGGGCTGATTTGAGCCACCTGCAGCGCGTCAATGCCCACCAGACGCAGCAGCACGCGGGTGGAGTCGCCCGCAGTGGCCGAAGCAGCTTCATCTGGGGTGCGCGCCTTGGGCTTTGGGCCCAGCGCGTAGGCGCTGATCTCCAGCACCGGGCTGGCCAGTGCCACGTCGGGGTGTCGGGCCATGCGCCCCAGCAGTGCGTCGTTGATGCCCGCTGCCGGTCCGGCGCTGCCACGCAGCTCCAGGTCTGGCTGCCCGCCAACCGAGCGCACCGCTTGCGCAAATTCGTCCAGTGCTGACGCGTTGATCAGGTGCACCGAAAAGGCCAGCGCCACACCTAACATGACCGATACCACCGCCGCGGCGTTGCGCCAGGGGTGGTTGCGCAACTCCTGCCAGGAGAAGCTCACGAGCAATGCGAGAAGGGTTTTCATGGGTGAGGCCGATTGTGCGCTGCCCCGTTGGGGTTGGCATGAACGCAGTGCGGAGGAACTACCACGCAAAAGGGTTTATCCATGACTCCACCGGAAACAAAGTTTGAAGACGCGGGCGCCGTCACCGATACCGGTATCCGGTCCGCTGCAACTGTTTTCCATAGGTCTCTATCAATTAATCCCTGACGCCAGTGAGCAACTCGACGCACTGGGTAAGCGCATTGAGACCTACAGTCAAATCGACATCTCCAACCTGTCCCGCGTTTTCACCGATTGCGACTTTGACCAAAGTGCCCATGTGGTGACCGAGTTGGCGGATGGAAGCTGCAGGGCCCGAGGCACTCAAACACGCGCGGGACACCATCTTCAATCACCCCAATGTGGGTCCGTTCTTCGCCCGCCAGATGATCCAGCGACTGGTCACCAGCAACCCGAGCGGGGCCTATGTGGCGCGGGTTGCAGCCGCGTTTGGCGACAATGGGTTGGGCGTTCGGGGTGACCTGAAAGCCGTGTTTGCCGCCGTGCTGCTGATCGACGAAGCACGTACATCAACTGGCCTTACGCAACCGGGTTATGGCAAGGTGCGCGAACCCATGCTGCGCCTGGTGCAGTGGGGACGCACGTTTGGCCTCGCTTCGGCACACGGCAGCTGGAAAATGGGCGTCCTAAGCAAACCCGGTCGACAGTGGAGCCAAAGCCCCTTGCGCTCTCCCTCTGTCTTTAACTACTTTCGCCCAGGTTGTGTGCCGCCGTCGACCTCAATGGCCACTATCAAGGCTGCGGTCCCCGAATTTCAAATTGTTTCTGAGACCAGTGGGGCTGGATACCTGAACTTCATGATGGGCGTCATCCGCAGGGGAATTTATGTGAATGCCCCCGATCTTCCCAACAACGTGGCCAACTCCAAGAATCCGAGGAGTGGTTTTGATCTGCAAGCCAGCTACGAAAAGGAACTGGCGTTGGCCTTCAGCGCCCCGGGCCTGCTGGGTCGGATCAACCTATTGCTGTGTGCGGGGCAGTTGTCCGTATCCACCATGGTCACCATTTCTCGAGCACTGGAATTGACACCGCTTGCGGTCAGCGCCAGTCTGGACAGTCGCTTGGACCGCGTCGCTGGCGCGGTGTTGATGGTGATGGCGTCTGCTGAATATGTTCTTCAAAAGTAGCGTGGCAGGGGATTCATTCAATTAGTGGTTTGCACAGTAACCGCGCGAACTGTGGCCGGCAAATACGCCCCGGAGCGTATTTCCAACAAGGGTGCTTGCCCTTAGGATGAAGGTGAATAAGGGCAATCTGATCGATGTTGACTTAGCGCAATCAAGGCGGCGCCCATGAGCGCAAGATGAATCACTTGCCCACCAGTGCCTTAAGATGGGTTGTCATTCCTCTGGAACGATCGCAATGCACTTTCCTGGACCCGATTTGCCTCGGATTACCGACCCCACGTTAGAAACTGGCCCACGAATGAAAAGATTTGGTGGCCAATTCGACAACGCGGGTGTCGAAGCCCGATTTCGCGCCGACTCCAACAGCGTTTTTTTGCGCCACGACCGCTACACGATTACGCTGATATTCACCCTGGAAGCCATCTTTCTCGTCATCGACTTGTTCAAGTTGCTCGATATGCAAGAGCTCAGCGCGGTCCGAATCGGTCTGCGTTCGCTGTTCATGATGACGCTGGTTGCCGCATTCTTCCATTGCTTCTCGAACGGCCGGGAGCACAGGGGCACGCAGGGCTTCATCATGTTCAGCATGGCCGTCAACAACCTGCTGATTGCCACCTACCACCACCCCTATTTCACAGAGCACTTGACACTGGACTTGCTGATCGCCGTTTATATGGTCACGGTTGCCGTCTATTACGCCTTTCTCAGCGCCCGGTTGACGGGAACGGTATTGATGTCGGTGGCCTTGGGCATCCAGTTCATGGTGCTGCGCTGGTGGTTCGACGCCCCCGATATCGATCAGATTTATGCGCCTATTCTGCTGTTTGGACTGATTGCCCTATCTCACTACGCCCGGATCGGTCAAGCGCATCTGCACCGAGTAACCTGGCTGCGCGGCGAAAGCGCACGACACCAGCAACTGCGTGACGAAGAAATTCAGGTCTTTCGCGACCACCTGTTCAAGCTGGTCGGCCATGATCTGCGTCAACCGCTGGGCGCGCTGCGCTACTACTCTGCGGCCTTGCGCATAGGCGCTGCAAATCTTGATGCTGACGAGTCCCATCGCTCGCTGCTGATGGCAGATCAGATCAACCTGGCGCTGGATCAGGTCACCGAGATGCTGGACAAGGCCCTCGAACTCGCTCTACTCGACAACAATAGCGTTATCGTTCGCTGCCGCAAACAACCGGTAGCATCGCTGGCGAAGAAACTGCGGGAACATTTCGCCGGCGCTGCCGCAATTGCCGGGGTCGAGATTCGCATCCATGGCACTGGCCGGGCGGTGGTACATGACCCCGCGCTCATGCTGCCAGTGCTGCGCAACCTCGTGAGCAATGCCCTTCAATACCATAACCACAACACCTCCAGGCCACGTGTGGTGGTGGCATTTCGCGGCAAGCAGGGGGACCGGATCGACATCGTAGACAACGGCGGCGGTATCTCCGCGCAGCGCCTGGAGACCGTGATGCAGGTCACCCACCGCC
>CAIYDK010000518.1 GCA_903924955.1 uncultured beta proteobacterium
GAGACTTGCGCAAAGATCGGCAAACGACCTGAAAAACCTGGCAGCGGCAAACTCATGCTGCGGGTAGCTCCCCCACCTCAACCCGGGTGCAACTCTTCACGAATCACCTCCCGCAGCGCCTCCTTGACTGCATCGACGGCTAAACCCTGGCGCAGCGTCTCGTTAATCAAGGTCTGGTATCCGCGCCCCCCCGCACGCGCCTTGTATGCCTGCAATACGGCATCGTCAAGCATGATGGTGATGCGGTGCTTTCCCATTTGCTGCGTCAGCGCAGCGGAAAATACAGGCTGGGTGGCATCTTTCAAGCCCACCCTCAGTCGGGGTGTCTTGTCAGAGGTAAGAGAAGAACTGGCGTGTTTCATGGTTTTCTGCCTCGCGCATGGAAATGATGTGAATTTCGTCCTCGGTCTCGGTGTGGGTGATGACCACCACCACAACCCCAAGCTAGAAAACGCTTGCTGCATCGGCGAAATCAAACCCGTGATTCTTGAGGTTGAGCCGTCGTTTGGGCTCGTGCCAAGTGAAGCGCATTGGTTGAAGTATGCATATATTATTATGCATTGTCAACCCTCGCCTTGCCGCCTGGCCAGCGTTCATCTGCCAGATCGGCTCCAGCAGATCGTTCTGAGATTGCTCCCGCCCCTGATCAGCCGAACAACCGGGGCTTTTGCCGTCTTTTGCCGCCATGCACCGATCTAACCGCTGCTACGCTACAAGCCTCCAGTCAAGCAACGGCGCCTTGCGCGCCGGGGGAAACCATCATGCCCATATCATCTGTCTCTTCCAGTTCATCCATCGAGTCGGTGCTGGCGCAAATGCGCCAGATGCGCCAACTGGCCAAGGCGGGCGAACCAGGCCAGGCTTTGGCGCCCAGCGCGAGCTCCGAGGTGAAGTTGAGCGGCGGCTTCTCCGGCGCGCTGAAGAAATCGCTCGACGCCATCAGCGAGACGCAGAACAAGGCCTATGGCCAAGCGCAGGACTTCGAACTGGGCAAACCCGGCGTCGCGCTGAACGATGTGATGGTGGACCTGCAGAAGGCCAACATCAGCTTCCAGATGGGTGTGCAGGTGCGCAACAAGTTCGTTGCCGCATACCAGGAAGTCATGAACATGCAGCCTTAAGCCGCGTGACCTGTGAAACGTGATGAAAAACTGGGTGGCAAAAGAATTCCGCGGCGCAGCCCTAAATGTTTGCCCTGAACTTGCCGATAACCTGACTAACGGTGGCGTACTCCTCTCCAAACTGAGTCAACGCAACGTTTCGGCCGAATAGCCGAGTTCATCAACTTTTGCAGTCAGGAGTTTTATCATGGGATCAGTCATCAACACAAACACACTCTCGTTGCTTACCCAAAACAACCTGAGCAAATCGCAATCGGCACTGAACACCGCGATCCAGCGCCTTTCTTCGGGCGTTCGCATCAACAGCGCCAAAGACGACGCCGCCGGTCAGGCCATTGCCAACCGTTTCAGCGCCAATATCCGTGGTCTGACGCAAGCGCAGCGCAATGCCAACGACGGCATCTCGCTGGCGCAAACGAC
>CAIYDK010000519.1 GCA_903924955.1 uncultured beta proteobacterium
ATGCGGTCTGGGTCAGTGAACTGGTGGCTGCCGATACCGTGCGGGCACTGTTTGGCGCATCGGCAAAAACGTACCCGCTGGACATGAGTTTGGTGGACGAAGTCCAGTACTACTTTATTGTTTCCAGGACATTGCCAGAAGCCAGTAATTGGATGGCGCGCTTCGACGCAGGTTTGAAACACATCCGCAAGAACGGGACCTATAAAAAAATACTGCGGCGGTTTGGCAGTAGCTGACGATGCCCTGCTACACGGCACACCTCAGGCAATGAACCGCTCGATCACCCCCGCCAGCACCTCGGGCTGGTCGTGGTGCATCATGTGGCCGGCATCCTGGATCCGGGTGATTTCCACGTTGGGCACGCTCTTGATCCGCTCGTGGTATTGCTCCAGCGTGAATTTGCCTTTCCACCACAGGTCCAGACTGTTGTCCGATGCTTCCACTGCCAGCACCGGCATGCTCAGGCGCTGGTAGAGGGCCAGCACCTCGTCGGCCTGGTACAGGTGGGCGCTGATGACTTTGTGAGCGGGTTGCCCCTGGATGGACCATTGGCCTTGGGCGTCCTGACTTGCCCATTGCTGGGCCAGCCAGTCGGCCTTGTCCTGGCCCAGACGCGGATTGGTCTTCATCAGGCGGCGGGCGACGCCGCTGATGCTGTCATAGGCCCGCATGTCCAGTTCGCCGCGGTGCAGCTTTTTCAGCTCGTCCATCCACTTTGCGTAGCGGGCAGGGGCCATGTCGGGTGTGGTGGCGGGCAGGCCAAAGCCTTCCAGATTCACCAACCGCCGGATGCGTTCGGGGCGCACTCCGCCATACAGCATGACCACATTGCCGCCCAGACTGTGGCCCACCAGATTGACCGGGCGGTCCGGCGAATAGTGGTCCAGCAGAAAGTCCAGATCGGCCATGTAGTCGGGGAACCAGAAGTTATCGACCTCGCCTGACGCGGTTTTGCCATAGCCGCGCCAGTCGGGGGCGATGATGTAGTGGTCCTGTGCCAAGGCGTCCACCACAAACTGGTAGCTGGCAGCGACATCCATCCAGCCGTGGACCATCACCAGCGGCGTCTTGTTGGCAGACGGTTCGCCCCATACTTGCACGTGGTATTGCAGGTTGCGTATAGGGACAAACTCGCTATGGGAATGTTTTTTGACTTGGTACATTCGGGGCATCATACGAAAGTCACAGCATGCCAGTCAGTCAAAGCAGCGACAACGAATCAACGCCAAGGCGCGCAGCGCAACCCGCCTTGGGTGGGGTGCCCGAGGCCTACGCCCGCCTGCACCGTGATTTCACCTGGGCTGTTCCCCGGCAGTTCAACATTGCCCAGGTGTGTTGTGCGCGCTGGGCTGCGCGGCAAGACGCTACAAAAAATATAGCTATCCACGCTTATTCTGTGGGGGCTGGTGGGGTTTTTTATACCTACTCTCAGCTGCAGGAGCACGCCAATCGGCTTTCTAATGCACTGGCCGCCCAGGGCGTGGTCAAGGGAGACCGGGTTGCCATCGTCATGCCTCAGTGCTTTGAGACGGCCGTTGCCTACATGGCTGTGCTGCAAATGGGGGCCGTAGCCATGCCGTTGTCGCTGCTGTTTGGACCCGATGCGCTGGAGTACCGACTGCAGGACAGCGACGCGGTGGTGGCCATTGCCGACGCATCCTCCCTGGCCGACCTGAGTCTGGCACGCAAGCGGTGCCCCCAGTTGCGTACCGTGGTGGGCGTTGGCGCACCGGGAAGCGAGCTTGGACAGGCCGATTGCGAGTTTGGCTACACCCTGGCCCAATTCAGCACGCAATTTGTTATGGTGCAGACGCTGGCGGATGACCCCGCCATTTTGATCTATACCAGTGGCACCACCGGCAACCCAAAGGGGGCGCTACTGGCGCATCGGGCCTTGATCGGCAACTTGTCCGGCTTCGTCGCCAGCCAGAACTGGTTTGGCTTTGATCCGACGGTCGACACGGCGTCGCAAAGCACCCAGGCCATCTTCTGGAGCCCCGCCGATTGGGCGTGGACCGGCGGTTTGATGGATGCCTTGCTGCCCACTCTGTATTTTGGTCGTCCCATCGTTGCGTACAACGGGCGCTTCAGCCCGCAGACGTCACTCGAATTGATGGGGCAGTGCGGGGTGACGCACACCTTTCTCTTCCCCACGGCGCTCAAGGCCATGATGAAGGCCTACCCCGGAACGGGGCAGCAGACCGTACGACAACAGTTCGGGCTTCAGTTGCAGGCCATCATGAGTGCAGGGGAAGCCGTTGGCGATACTGTTTTTTCCTACTGCGAAAGCCAACTCGGCGTGAAGCCCAACGAGATGTTTGGCCAGACCGAGATCAACTACATCGTTGGCAACTGCAACAGACTGTGGCCATCCAAACCAGGCAGCATGGGCATGGGCTATCCCGGCCACCAGGTGCAGGTGATTGACGAAGACGGCAACGAGTGCCCGGTTGGCGTGCCGGGTGATGTGGCGCTCAACCGGCTTGATGTGCACGGCCACCCCGACCCGATTTTCTTTTTGGGCTATTGGAAAAGCGAAGCGGCCACCCAGGCCAAGTTCACGGGTGACTGGTGCCGCACCGGCGACCAGGCCGTGCGCGATACCGATGGCTACCTGTGGTACCAGGGTCGTGCGGATGACGTTTTCAAGGCGGCGGGCTACCGCATTGGTCCGGGTGAAATCGAAAACTGCCTGGTCAAGCACCCGGCGGTGGCCAATGCGGCGGTGGTGCCCAAGCCCGATGCCGAGCGCGGCTCGGTAGTCAAGGCCTATGTCGTAATCGCTCCTGATTTTGTAGCGGCATGCGCAAGTGATCCGGGGGCTACAGCCCAATTACACACACGGCTGACGCTGGAATTGCAAAGCCACGTCAAGGCGCTGCTGGCGCCCTACGAGTATCCGAAAGAAATAGAGTTCGTCGACGCGTTGCCCATGACCACCACGGGCAAGGTGCAGCGCCGCATCCTGCGGCAGCAGGAGGAAGAGCGGGCCCGCCAACGCGGGTTTGTCGTATGAAGCTGCGCAATCCGCTGCCCACCTCAGGGCGGCGCGGCATTCGGCTGTTGTCGGCGCTCAAGCTTCTGGCTTTTCCCGTGTTGCCGCTGGCGGGCTACTTTGTGCTGCATGGCGTCGTGGGTCTGGTAATTTTCACCCTGGTTTGTATGGCGTTGCACGGCGCTGTAAGGGCGTGGGAGATCAGCCTGCGCCGCCAGTTCATTCGTGAATCCACCTTCCCGCGCTTTCTGGGGGCCAAGTTGCTCGCTCAATACCCGCAACTGGTGCCAAGAGACGTTGAACTGGTGTTGCACGGCTTGCGCCAGTTTTTCATGGCCCATTTGCGTAGCAATCGCCAGTTCGTCGCCATGCCATCCAAAGTGGTGGACGCCGCGTGGCACGAATTCATTCTGCACACCCGTGCCTACCAGGATTGGTGCGCCGCCGCCTTCGGCAAGCTCTTGCATCACACACCGGCCGAGGTCCTGGGGCGCGACCCCAAGCGCAACGACGGCTTGCGCCGCACCTGGTACTGGGCGTGCAAGGAAGAGAGCATTGACCCGCGTAAGCCCAGCCGTTTGCCGCTGCTGTTTGCGCTGGACAAGAAGTTTGCGGTTGCCGGCGGCTTCAGTTACGTGCCCGATTGCAGCGACATCAACCGCCAAAGCGGCTCCGACGCCTATTGCGGCACGAGCTTTGGCGGGGGCGATGGCGGCAGTGCATCGGGTGATGGCGATGGCTTTGGTGGCAGCGATTCGTCCAGTGACGGCGGTGGAGGCGATGGTGGCGGAGACGGCGGCGGTTGTGGAGGCGGTGGGGATTGAGTCGGTCTGCGTGCCCCGTGCCTGTTCTTGGTACGATGGCAGTCATAACCACCAGGAGCGCTCTGCATGACGATTCACCATCCCTCCAAACGCCGGGCAGCACGCCTCGCAGTCGCTGTGACGCTGGCTCTACTGGTCGGATGGTCTGGCCAGGCAGTGGCCCAAACGTACCCGGTCAAGCCGCTCAAATTCATCATTCCATTTTCGGCCGGCAGTGCTACAGACGCGGTGGGCCGCATCATTGCGCAGGCCATGGGCGAGGCGCTGGGCCAATCGTCCACCGTGGACAACAAGGCGGGTGCCAACGGCATTCTGGGTGCCGAGGCGGTCAAGGGCGCGCCGGGTGACGGCTACACCTTCCTTGTTACTACTTCCACCACGCAGGCCGCCAATGTGAGTCTGTACAAAAAGCTGCCGTATGACCCGGTGAAAGACTTCACCCCGATTGGCAAGATTGGCGAGACCGGTTTCATCTTGATGGTGCAGGCTGACTTTCCGGCCAAGGACATGAAAGAGTTCATTGCCTATGGCAAGGCCAACCCGGGCAAGCTGGCGTATGGCCACGGCTCGTCGGGTTCGCTGGTCTCGGCCGCCCTGCTGGGCCAGATGGTCGGGCTGGATTTTCTGAGCGTGCCCTACAAGAGCATCCCGCCGGCCTTGACCGACCTGCTGGGTGGCAACCTGCAGTTTGCCTTTGCCGATGTGGGCAATGCCGTATCACAAATGAACGGTGGCCGATTGCGCGGCCTGGGTGTCACCACCGCCAAGCGGGCGGGCAAGGCACTGCAAGTACCACCGATTGGAGATACCGTGAAAGATTACGCCATGGGTGCCTGGTTTGGTGTGATGGCGCCGGCCAATCTGCCCGCCGACGTGAAGGCCAAGGTGGGCACAGCGTTTGCTGCCGTGATGGCCAAGCCCGAGGTGCGCGAGAAGATTGCCGGTGTCGGCATTGATGTGGATTACCAGGATTCGGCGCAGTTGGCCAAGACCATCGACGCCGAAATCAAGAAGTGGTCCGGTTGGGTCAAGGCCGCAAACATTACGCCGGAATAGGCCGATAGCCCCCGTCGATAGTGCGTAGACAGCTATTGAATTGGTAGCATCTGATGGACACCATTTCAAGCGAAGGCGCACTGCACGGGCTTCGCGTCATTGACATGACCGGCGTCGTGCTGGGCCCCTACGCGACGCAAATTCTGGGTGACTACGGCGCCGACGTCATCAAGATCGAGCCGCCCGGCGGCGACATCATGCGCCACGCCGGACCCATGCTACACCCCGGCATGGGTCACATCTTCATCAACGCCAACCGCAATAAGCGCTCGGTGGTGCTGGACCTCAAACAGGCCGACGCCCGCGCCACGCTGTTGCAGCTGTGCGCCAGCGCCGACGTGCTGGCCTACAACATCCGCCCGGCCAGCATGGCGCGCCTGGGGTTGTCATGGCAGGCCGTGCAGGCCGTCAACCCGCGCATCGTCTACTGCGGCGCCTATGGCTACAGCGAAGGCGGCCCGTACTCCGACTGGCCGGCCTACGACGACCTGATCCAGGGAGCGGCCTGCATCCCGTGGCTGATGGCGCAAAGCGGCAGCCCCGAGCCGCGCTACGTGCCGGCCACCTTTGCCGACCGCGTGACCGGGCTGAACATGGTGCACGCCGTCATGGCGGCGCTGCTGGCGCGCGTGCGTACCGGGCGCGGTCAGAGCGTGGAGGTGCCCATGTTCGAGTGCCTGTTGCAGTTTGTGCTGGGCGAGCACCTGGGTGGTGCCACCTGGGAGCCACCGATTGGTCCCATGGGACACAGCCGCATGCTGGCGCCCAACCGAAAACCCTACGCCACGGCCGACGGCTATGTCTGCGCCCTGATGTACACCGACGCGCACTGGAAGGCCTTTCTGGCGCTGATCGGCGAGCCCGGGCGCTTTGAGTCAGACCCCCGTTTCACCACCCAGAGCGCACGTATCGACCACAGCAACGCACTCTATGGCTTTGTGCAGGAGCACCTGCACGCCCACAGCACTGCGCACTGGCTGGGTGTTCTGGCGGCGCATGACATCCCCGTCATGCCGATGATGAAACTGGATGACTTGCTGACCGACCCGCACCTGGCCGCCACCGGTGCATGGCTGGACGTGGCGCACCCGCATGAGGGTCGCCTGCGCCAGTTGCGCCCACCGGTGCGCATGAGCGACACGCCCACCGCCGTGCGCCGCCCCGCGCCGCTGCTGGGGGAGCACACGCAGGAGGTGCTGGCGGAGTTGAAGGCTCTTTCTGGCAGATAGGTTTGGTCTGCACCATATTTCGCAAATATGCTAATATTCGCGCCCGATGACCTGGTCCATCACCTATTACAACGAGCGTGTTCGCAAGGCAGTCATGGCAATGCTTTCAGGTATCGTGGCGGACTATGTGCGCCTGATCGATGCCATGTCATTGCATGGTGCCGATCTGCGCATGCCACACTCGCGTGCCATGGGTGCGGGTCTGTTTGAGCTTCGTCCCAAAGGACCTGAAGGCGTTGGACGGGTGTTTTATTGCACGCAAGTGGGTCACACCATTGTGGTGTTGCATTCGTTCGTCAAGAAGACCCAAGAAACCCCCGATGCAGAACTGCATTTGGCCCGTAAACGACTAAAGGATGTGCATCATGGCTGATACCGAATACAAGCCTGTGCCGCACGACGCGGCGTTTCGCAAGGCTCTGCTTTCGAAGCCCGGCGTTAAAAAGGCATTTGACGCACTGGACGAGGAATACACCGCCTTGCACGCCCTGCTGGACGCCCGCCAAACGGCGGGCCTGACGCAGGCCGATGTGGCAAGCCGCATGGGGACCACGGTGTCTGCGGTGTCTCGACTGGAAGCTTCGCTGCGCAGCGAAAAGCACTCGCCTTCTTTTGCAACACTACGCAAATATGCACAGGCTTGCGGAAAAAAGCTTGTTATTCAAATGGTCTGATTGCTGCATTTAGGAGGTGCCGGCAGAGTCGAAGGGGCTGACCAATTAGCGACTAATTGCATTTCGCAATTGCACGCCGGGGCATTCTGGGGTGACAATCTTCCATTGGGTTGATGGATCTCCGTGGGAGTTGGGTAAATTGGTTTCTATATTGATCGGCGTATGTGTACTTGTTGCGGTGCTCGGTGCTTATCTTTTTTATAAAAAGACACAGCAGAGCAAAAATTTGCCGCGCCAGGTGCTCCCGACTGCCCCTGCACCCGCGCCTAAAGCTGTTCCGGTTGTCGAGCGTCGGCCGGTTTCTCGGCGGGCCTGGACCCGGATGCCCGACGCATTGAAGGAATTTCGGTTTGTGCGCCAGACCGAACTGGAGCCTGCGCGACTCGCGGCCCTGGCTGGCAAATTGCACACGATTCCTCGACCACCCAGTGCACTGCACAAGCTGGTCTCCACCGAGTTTCTGTCCAGTGCCACGTCCGCTGAGCTCAGTGAAATTGTGATGGGCGAGCCGTCAGTCGCAGCGAAGGTGCTTGCGGTTGCGAATTCGCCACTGTATGGATTGCAGCAGCTGGTTGGCAACATTGATGCAGCGGTGAAGTTCCTCGGAATGAACACCGTTCGAAGTATTTGCTTGCAGTACATGATGGACGACTCGTTCAAGGCGGGCAGTCCGGAGATGAAAAAAGTTTACGAACGCCTGTGGAACCAAAGTGCCCTTGCCTGTGAACTGTGCTTCAAGCTTGCCCAGCTGCTCAAGCTCGAAGAGCCCGGCACATTTGTCACACAAATCGTGCTTTCCTGCATAGGCAGGCAGGCCACCTATTCGCTGATGGAGCAGGCAGATGTACTTGTTATCGCATCAAAAGGCCTGCTCGAACGGTCACGGCTTGAACAGCAAACGTTGGGGCTTGCTTCGGTAGAAATTGGAGGGCTCCTGATGCAGGATTGGGCCTTGCCAAAGAACATTATCAATATCGTCAAGGAGATCGACGCAACCCTGGTTGCACCGGTCGCAGAGACCAGCACCAGTCGTCGTACGCGCAATGCCTTGTGCTACCTGTGCTGCCGCATGGCAGAGGGGCTTGCCAACGGGGACATTGTTGACCTGGGTACTTTCGACGTTGCAAAGCAGGAGGACGCCGAGTACTTTCACCTGCACGCGTACCTCGAACTGCCGGCGATGGTGCCCGTGGCAGAGTTTCTCCGGTCGCCGGAAGTGACGACTTCTATCAATCGGATGCTGGCCACCATGAAGGTTCACCAGTAGCCCTGTGGGCGCACGTTCACAAGTCTTTCAATCCCGCGCACTTGAGATCCATCCCGCATGAAAACTGTAACACTCGGTCGTAGCGACTTGCAGGTCACCCCCATCTGTCTGGGTACCATGACCTTTGGCGAGCAGGTGGATGAACCCACTGCACACGCCATCATGGACCGCGCTGTTGAACGTGGCATCAACTTTCTGGACACGGCCGAGATGTACGCGGTGCCACCGCGCGCCGAGACCTTCAACGCCACCGAAATCATCATGGGCAACTGGCTGGCGGCGCGCCCCGGGCTGCGTCAGAAGCTGGTGCTGGCCACCAAGGTGGCAGGGCCCTCGCGCGGCATGCCCTGGGTGCGGGGCGGCAAGGGTGATTTGAGCGGCGCGGACATCATTGCCGCCTGCGATGGCAGCCTGCAGCGCCTCAAGACCGATGTGATTGACCTCTATCAAATTCATTGGCCCAACCGCTCGGTGCCGATGTTTGGCGCGCTGTACTACAAGCCCACTGACGAGCAGGCGCAGACCAGCATGCACGCGCAACTCGAAGCGCTGGGGACGCTGATCAAGGCCGGCAAGGTGCGTGCCGTGGGCTTGTCCAACGAGACGCCCTACGGCGTGCACGAGTTTGTGCGTCTGGCTGAACAGCATGGCTTGCCACGCGTGGCCACCGTGCAGAACGTGTACAACCTGATCAGCCGGGGCCTGGAAAATGGATTGGACGAGACCCTGCACCGACTGGGCGTGTCCTTCCTGGCCTATTCACCACTGGCCTTTGGCCTGCTGACCGGCAAATACGATGACAGCGGCATTGAGGGACCGGGTGCACCCAAGGAGGCGCGCATTGCCAGGTACGAGTCCGTGCGCAAGCAACGCTGGGGTCGCAAGGAAGCACTGGCCGCAGCCAAACGATACAGCGCGCTGGCCCGCGCCCATGGCCTGACGCCCACGCAGCTGGCACTGGCGTTTTGTTACACCAAATGGCAGGTGGCCAGCACCATCATTGGCGTGACCTCGGTGGCACAACTGGACGAAGACATCAACGCCTTTGGTACTACGCTCACGCCCGATGCACTGGCTGCGATTGACGCCATTCGGCTGGAGTTGCGCGACCCGGCGTATTAA
Organism: uncultured beta proteobacterium; assembly: GCA_903924955.1. GTDB lineage: Bacteria > Pseudomonadota > Gammaproteobacteria > Burkholderiales > Burkholderiaceae_C > Allorhodoferax. The sequence continues at coordinate 9,168 of CAIYDK010000519.1, forward strand.
CCCCTCTCAGGCCAGGCGCGCTCTGTGCCGCGACACCTGTGCCCGCACCTGCGTCGGCGCCGTGCCACCCAGCGTGTTGCGGGCATTGAGCGAACCCCGCAGGCTCAAACATTCATACACGTCTTTTTCAATACCCGGGTTGAATTCCTGCAGCACCGCCAGTGGCAACTCGGACAAGTCCACCTGGTGGGAAGTGGCAGCCTTGACGGCGTGGGCAACGATTTCGTGGGCGTCGCGGAAGGGCAGGCCTTTTTTGACCAGGTAGTCGGCCAGGTCGGTTGCCGTCGCATAGCCTTTCAATGTGGCCTGCTCCATTGGCACGGGGTTGACGGTGATGCCTCCCTCCTTTTGACCGGTAGCCGGGTTCAATTGGCCGCCCACCATTTCGCTGAAGATGCGCAGCGTGTCTTTCAGGGTATCCACCGTGTCGAATAGCGGTTCCTTGTCTTCCTGGTTATCCTTGTTGTAGGCCAGGGGCTGGCCCTTCATCAGCGTGATGAGGCCCATCAGGTGACCGACCACGCGCCCCGTCTTGCCACGCGCCAGTTCGGGCACGTCGGGGTTTTTTTTCTGCGGCATGATGGAGCTGCCAGTGGTAAAGCGGTCCGCAATTTTGATGAAGCCAAAGTTTTGGCTCATCCACAGAATCAGCTCCTCACTCATGCGGCTGATGTGCACCATGCACAGGGTGGCGGCTGCGGTGAACTCAATGGCGAAGTCACGGTCGCTCACGGCGTCCAGGCTGTTCTGGCAAACCTGCGGGTTGCCCTGCGCGTCAACCATGCCCAGGGTGCGGGCTACGCGCTCGCGGTCCAGCGGGTAGCTGGTTCCGGCCAACGCGGCGGCACCCAGCGGCAGGCGGTTGGTGCGGGCGCGCACTTCGGCAAAACGCTCCGCGTCACGGCTGAACATTTCCACGTAGGCCAACATGTGGTGGCCAAAACTCACGGGTTGGGCCACTTGCAGGTGGGTGAAACCGGGGAGGATAACTTCGACGTTCTTCTCGGCCACGTCGAGCAGCGACTTTTGCAGGTCTACCAGTAGCTCGCCAATCAGGTCGATCTCGCCGCGCAGCCACAGGCGCACGTCGGTGGCGACCTGGTCGTTTCTGGAGCGCCCGGTGTGCAGGCGCTTGCCGGCGTCGCCCACCAACTGGGTCAGGCGGGCCTCGATGTTGAGGTGAACGTCCTCCAAATCGAGCTTCCATTCGAAGTTGCCGGACGCAATGTCGGCGGTGATTTGATCCATGCCGCGCACAATGGAGGCATGGTCTTCTGGGTTGATGATGCCCTGCGCGGCCAGCATCTCGGCGTGGGCCAGGCTGCCGGTGATGTCGGCCTGCCACATCCGCTTGTCAAAGAACACGCTGGAGGTGTAGCGCTTGACCAGATCGCTCATGGGTTCAGAGAACAGCGCAGACCACGCCTGGGATTTTTTATCGAGTTGATTTTTGGACATGGGGAGCAGTGCGGGTAATGGAGTCAAAATCCGGGTTCATGAAAGACACCCAAATATTATCGACGTTCCAGGACTTGCCCCCTGCGACTGCGCCGGGCCTTAGCGACTCGCAGCCGGAGAAGGCAAACCTGGTGTTCGATGCCTGCCAGACCGGAGTGGTCCTGCGGGCGGTGCTGTTTGTGGAAGTGTGTGTCAGTGTCGTAGTGGGGTTTGCCGCGCAGAACTTCACCGATTGGGTGGTGCGCCTGGCGCTGGTAACCGGTGGGACCCTGCCGGCAACACTGGCGTGGCTGCTTTTGGCTTGCCTGATCAAGCGGATCATTGCGCGGCTGCCGTCTACCGGGCAATATGTGATCGCAGTCGTATTGGGTGCCTTGGCGGGCTTGTATGGTTGCGCCATGTTGACCTGGTCTGGTTTGGTGTTGTCCCCCCCCTGGGTAGCCGCTGCCTTAAGTGGCGCGCTGCTGTCGTCCCTCCTCGTCGCGGCACTGGTTATGCGTAGCAAGGGGCAAATGCCTGCCCACACATCGGCCCGGCTCGCAGAGCTGCAGTCGCGTATTCGGCCACATTTTTTGTTCAATACGCTCAACAGCGCGATTGCATTGGTGCGGGCCGAGCCGGCAAAGGCGGAGGCACTGTTGGAGGATTTGAGTGATCTGTTCCGCGAGGCCCTAAAGGATTCTGGCGAGCCCGTCTCGTTGGCCGATGAAATCAGCCTGGCTAAGCGCTATCTGGCGATCGAGCAAGTGCGCTTTGGCGAGCGCCTGCGCGTGCAGTGGTCTCTGGATCCGTCTGCCGATGGGGCCAGACTGCCGCCATTGCTGTTACAACCCTTGGTGGAAAATGCGGTTCTTCACGGGGTTGAGCCGAGTGCGCTCGGCGCTGATGTGCGTATTTCCACCCAACGCAGGGGGTCTATTGTGGTGATCAAGGTGACTAATACTGTGCCGGCGGGGCAGGGCGCTGCAGGTCAGGGGTTGGCCTTGCGCAATGTGCGCGAGCGACTGTCCCTGCTGCATGACGTGCAAGGCCGGTTTCGCAGTGGTTTGAGGGATGGCGTCTATCAGGTGCGCATGGAGGTGCCGATTTGAACCCCGCAGGTGCCCCCTCACCGGCACTTCGCGCTCTGGTTGTGGACGACGAGAGCCTGGCGCGCGCGCGTATGCGTACCCTGCTGTCCGATTGCACGCAGCCTGTAGTGCAGTGCGTGGCCGAAGCCGCCAATGCCGTGCAGGCGCTGGCGTTGGTGCAGCACCATGGCGTTGATGTTGCGCTGATTGATATCCATATGCCGGGCGCCGATGGCCTTACGCTGGCGCGCGCATTGCAGGCGCTGGAACATTCACCAGCGCTGATTTTTGTGACCGCCCACGCGGAACACGCGGTGGATGCGTTCGAGCTGGAGGCGGTGGACTACCTGACCAAGCCAGTGCGGCTGGAGCGTTTGCAGGTTGCGCTACAAAAAGTAGAGCGCCTTTTGCACGCTAGACGGGGGCTAGAGGCTGATTCATCTGTTGAAGATGTGCTTGTTATCCAGGAGCGTGGCCGCACCGAGCGCGTGCCACTGGGTCAAATTCTGTACTTCAAGGCAGAGCTGAAGTATGTGACAGTACGCACAGCGACGCGCAACTACATCCTGGACGGGTCCCTTAACGAACTGGAAGAAAAATACACGGCTGATTTTGTGCGTATCCATCGCAACGCCCTGATTTCACGCCGCGCCGTGCGCGCCCTGGAAAAGCATTTCGATGCCGAAGAGGGCGAGGGTTGGGCCGTGCGCCTCAACGGGGTCGAAGAACTGCTGGCGGTGTCCCGCCGCCAACTTGCTACGGTGCGAGAACTTATTTCACGCTAGCCGGTATTGCGTAGCCCGGCCGCAATGCCATTGATCGAGATGTGAATTCCGCGCTGCACGCGCTCATCGGCCTGGCCGGCACGGTAGCGTCGCACCAGTTCCACCTGCAGGTGGTGTAGCGGGTCGATATAGGGGAATCGGTGGCGTATGGAGCGCTGCAGCGCCGCGTTGTTGGCCAGTCGGTTCTTGTCGCCGGTGATCATGGCCAACGCCTGTGCGGTGCTGTGCCACTCTGACTCTATTGCCGTGAAGATCTTCTTGCGCAAGCGGGCGTCGCTGACCAGTTCCGAGTAACGTGATGCCAGGGCCAGATCACTCTTGGCCATCACCATATCCATATTCGATAACAGCGTCTTGAAGAAGGGCCACTGCTTGTACATCTTCTGCAGTAGCGCGGTACGCTCTTGCTGCTGGACGGTGGTGCCGGTGGTGATGAAGGTTTTTACCGCAGAGCCAAAGCCGTACCAGCCGGGCAGTGTCAGTCGGCACTGGCCCCAGCTAAAGCCCCACGGAATGGCGCGCAGGTCTTCGATGCGCTGGCTGGCTTTGCGTGAGGCTGGGCGCGAGCCGATGTTGAGCTCGGCAATCTCCCGGATAGGTGTGGCATTGAAAAAATACTCGGTGAAGCCCGGGGTTTCGTACACCAGCGCGCGGTAGGCTGCCATGCTGTTACCCGAGAGTTCGGCGGCTGCATCCAAAAAAGCCTTGGTGGCCGACTTGGTGGGTTGCAGGAGTGTGGCCTCCAATGTGGCTGCGACCAGCGTTTCCAGATTGCGTCGGCCGATCTCGGGGTTGGCGTATTTCGACCCGATGACTTCTCCTTGCTCGGTCAGGCGAATCTGACCGCGCACCGTACCGGGAGGCTGCGCCAGGATAGCTTCGTAGCTGGGACCGCCGCCCCGACCGACCGTGCCGCCACGGCCGTGGAACATTCGCAATTTGATTGGGTGGTTTGCGGCGAGTTCGTCAAACAGGTCCACCAGCGCGATCTCGGCGCGGTATAGCTCCCAGTTGCTGGTGAAGATACCGCCATCCTTGTTGCTGTCGGAGTAGCCCAGCATGATGTCCTGTTCGCCACTGCTGCGCTGCACCAGAGCTGCAATGCCGGGCAGGGCGTAAAACTCGCGCATGATGGGTGCGGCATTGCGCAGGTCTTCAATGGTTTCAAACAGCGGCACGACAATGAGGTCGCATACCGGGTTGCGCAGACCTTGGGTCGACACACTGCCCGGGGCTAGACGAGGACCATTGAGAATGCCGCGCAGCAGGCCGACTTCCTTTTGCAGCAGCAGCACTTCCAGCAGGTCGCTCACGGTCTCTGTGTGGCTGATGATGTAATGCCGAATCGCGTCGGCCCCAAAGCGCTCGCGCATGACCTTGGCCATGGAAAAAATTGCCAACTCATGTTGGGTGTGGTCTGAATAGTTGGCGCCGTGCACTTGCAGTGACCGCGCGTCACCCAGAACGCCCATCAGCAGCTTGCGTTTGGCGGACTCGTCCAGGGCGCTGTAGCGGGATTCGATGCCAGCCGTGGCCAGCAATTCTGAAACCACTTCTTCGTGCTTGTCCGAGCTCTGGCGCAGGTCCACTGTGGCCAAGTGAAAGCCAAACACGTCAACTGCTCGCAGCAGTGGTTGCAGACGCTGCACCACCAGTGCCGTGCCATGGTTGGCTTTGAGAGAAGCCTCAATAGTGCGAAGCTCAGTTGCAAACTCCTGGGCCAGTTTGTAAGGGTTCTGGGGAGCCACTGCATGTCGTGCGGCCTCGGTTCCGGTGAGTTCCAGCAAGGTGGCAGCCAGTCTGGCGTACACGCCGGTGAGGGCCCGGCGGTAGGGTTCGTCCATGCGGTGCACGTTGCGGTCGGGCGAGCTTTCTGCCAGTGCCTGCATTTCGGGCGAGCAGTCGGCCAGCATGGCTGAAACCGACAGTTCACCACCCAGGTAGTGGACCTCAGTCAGGTAATGGCGCAGGGCCACTTCGGCCTGGCGGCGCAGCGCGTATTCGAGGGTTTGTGCGCTGACGTTGGGGTTGCCGTCACGGTCACCACCAATCCACTGGCCCATGCGCAGGAAGCTGTGCACCGGCTGGTTGCCCAGAAGTTGCTCCAGGTTGGCGTACAGCTTGGGAATCTCGCGCAGAAAGGTGGACTCGTAGTAACTCAGTGCATTCTCGATCTCGTCGGCCACCGTGAGCTTGCTGAACCGCAGTAGCCGGGTTTGCCACAGTTGCATGACCCGGGCGCGCATTTGCGCTTCGTTGGTCGCGAGTTCACGGGCGGTCAGGGCGTCCTTTTTGTTCTCGAAGAAGGCGCCGCGCATTTTGATCTCATCGCGGGCGGTCAGCAGCTGTGCAATATCGCGCTCGGCGTCCAGAATGCTCTTGCGCTGTACTTCGGTGGGGTGGGCCGTCAATACCGGCGACACATAGCTTTGCGCCAACGTGGCCGAGATGGCCTTGGGAGCAATGCCGGCCCAGCGCAGGCGGGACATGGCAACGTCAAGGCTGCCTTCCTGGGTTTCACCTGCTCGCTCATGGATCGCGCGGCGACGGATGTGGTGGCGGTCTTCGGCCAGATTGGCCAGGTGGCTGAAGTAGGTGAATGCGCGGATTACGCTCACCGTCTGGTCGCCGGTGAGGCCTTTGAGCAACTTCTTGAGCGCCTTGTCGGCTTCGTGGTCCGCGTCGCGGCGGAAGGCGACCGACAGGGTGCGAATTTTTTCGATGAGTTCGTAGGCTGCAGCCCCCTCCTGCTCGCGGATCTCGTCGCCCAGAATCCGGCCCAACAGCCGGATGTCCTCAACCAGTGGTCGTTCATTCTCTTTTTCGCGCTTGGGCAGCGCTGGGGCGGAAAGGTGCTTCATGGTGCTCATGCTAGCATTGACAGCTCTGAATTGATTACAAACAAGTTACGACTAACAGGCCATGGCTGCACACACATTTACGATCGCCACCCGCGAGAGCCGACTGGCTCTTTGGCAGGCTGAGCATGTCAAGGCACTGCTCGAACACATGGGCCATACGGTCACCTTGCTGGGCATGACAACGCGGGGTGACCAGATTCTAGACCGCTCACTCAGTAAGGTTGGCGGAAAGGGCTTATTTGTCAAGGAACTTGAAGTGGCCCTGGAAGACGGCCACGCCGACCTTGCGGTGCACTCCCTGAAGGACGTGCCCATGGAGTTGCCCGAGGGCTTCAGCCTGGCCTGCGTGATGGAGCGCGAAGACCCGCGTGACGCCTGGGTATCGAGCCGCTACGGGAAGCTTGAAGACTTGCCACAAGGAGCCGTGGTGGGTACTTCGAGCTTGCGGCGCATGGCGCTGCTGCGGGCCTTGCGCCCGGATCTAAAAATTGAACCTCTGCGCGGCAATCTCGACACCCGTCTGAAAAAGCTGGACGATGGTCAATACGACGGCATTGTGCTGGCCGCCGCCGGGCTGAAACGCCTGGGGCTGGAATCCCGTATTCGCGCGGTCTTTGAGCCTGAGCAAATGCTGCCGGCGGCCGGGCAGGGCGCCTTGGGTATTGAGGTCCGTGCAGACCGTGCCGATGTGGTGCAGGTACTGCAGGCTTTGTTGCATTCCCCGACTTGGCTGGCCGTGTCAGCCGAGCGCGCGGTCAGCCGCGTGATGGGTGGGAGTTGCTCCATGCCTTTGGCGGCCTACGCCACGCTGCAGGGGGACGAGTTGAGCATTCGTGCCACCTGGGGCGATCCGGAGGGCGTGCTGCCACTGGTGCACGCACAAGCCAAGGCGGTGGTGAAGGATGCTGCATCGGCCACGTTGTTGGGTGAGCAGGTGGCGCGCGATCTGCAGACTAGCGTGCAACGTCAGGCAGAAGCACATAGCTGAATCTATGCGAGTCATCGTTACCCGGCCGAAGAACGAAGCCCACAAGTGGGTCGAGGCCCTGGCGGACGCTGGTTACGATGCGCTAGCCTTGCCGCTGATAGGTGTGCTGCCAGCACCCGACCCGTCGGCGGTGGTGGCGGCTTGGAAACGCCTGCATACGTTTGATGCGGTCATGTTTGTCAGCGGCAATGCGGTTGACCACTTCTTCGCGTTGAAACCCGCGCTAGCCCCCGAATTTGCTGACGATGATGCTGCAAAAATAAGAGCATTCGTTACGGGTCCAGGGAGTTTTTCCGCTTTGAAGCGGGCACAGGTTGATGCCCAGTGCATCGATATGCCGGATCGTGATGCGGGTCAGTTTGACTCGGAAGCGCTGTGGCAGGTGGTTGCGCATCGCGTCCAGCCCGGATACCGCGTATTGATTGTGCGTGGTACGGGTAGCGCCACAGCGGGGGATGCCACTGCGTTTGGGTTGTCTGACGGCGCTGGGCGTGACTGGTTTGCCGACCAGGTGCGCGCAGTCGGTGGTGTGGTGGAGTTTGTGGTTTCTTACCAGCGCCGCCCTCCCGAGCTCCTGGAAACTGAGCGAGAACTGGTCTGCCGGGCGGCAACGGACGGTTCGGTGTGGCTGTTCAGCAGTTCCGAGGCTATCAGTAATCTGGTTGCAGCCTGCCCTGAACAGGGCTGGTCGCAGGCCAAAGCCGTTGTGACGCATAGTCGCATTGCACAAGCGGCCCGCCAGGCTGGGTTTTCTGTTGTTTGCGAGTCACGCCCAACGTTGGCGGCCCTGATGGCATCGATAGAATCGTTGGGATGAACACAGAGCCTAGCGTTCCAGAGGCCCCAATGCCGGCCCGGCCCGGCGGCAATTCGGTGCTGCGCTGGCAGTGGAGTATTGCTGCAGTGGCGTTGATAGCCCTATTGATCAGCGGCTTGCTGTGGCAAAAGCTAGGATCCATACAGGAGCAACTGGCGCGTCAAAGTGCCGATTCTGGTGCACTCGCCACCGAAGCGCGTGCCAGTGCCCGGCAAGCTCAGGAATTGGCTATGGAAACCGCTGCCAAGTTGGCGGTAACCGAGGCCCGTCTTAGTGAGGTTTCCCTGCAGCGAACCCAGCTCGAAGAGTTGATGCAAAGTCTGTCGCGCTCGCGAGACGAAAACCTCGTGGTTGACATTGAGTCCGCAGTGCGTTTGGCCCAGCAGCAAGCGCAGTTAACCGGCAGCGTGGAGCCCCTGTTGGCGGCGCTCAAGAGTGCAGAGGTGCGCGTCGCACGCGCCGCGCAACCCCGGTTAACCCCTTTGCAGCGCGCCATTGCCCGCGATGTAGCCCGTATCAAGGCCACGGCCCAGGCCGACACGCCAGCCTTGCTGGTCAAGCTTGACGAGCTGGTCTTGCTGGCTGATGACTTGCCGATTGCCAATGCCGTGGCCGCACCGCGCAATAACGATGGTTTCAAACGCAAGCCAGAAGAAGCCATGACCACGTGGTGGGTGCGCCTGGGCACGCTGCTGCATGAAGAGCTGCGAAACCTGGTGCGTGTCAGCCGCATCGAAGACCCCGATGCGGCACTGCTGTCCCCTGAGCAGTCCTTTTTTCTGCGCGAGAACCTGAAGCTCAAGTTGCTTAATGCCCGCCTGGGCTTGCTGGCGCGTCAGATCGATTCGGTGCGGGCCGATCTGGCTTCGGCATCGATCGCCATGGGGCGTTATTTTGACGCATCCTCGCGTAAGACCCAGACCGCGATGGGGCTGTTGCAACAGGTGCGCGGCCAGATGAAAGCACTTGAAATGCCTCGGGTAGACGACACGCTGGCTGCGTTGACAACGGCCGCTGCGGGGCGCTAACCATGCGTGCTGCGTTGTGGCTGATGGCCCTGTTTGCGATCGCAGTTGCCAGTGCCCTGTTCGCGGGCAATAACCCCGGTACCGTAACGTTGTTCTGGGCGCCGCATCGGGTTGATATGTCTCTGAACCTGTTCCTGTTGGTGCTGGCGGGTAGCTTCCTGACTTTGCATCTGGCGATGCGCGCGCTATCGGCCTTGATGAGCATCCCGCAGCAGGCACGCCGCTGGCGCTTGTTGCAAAAAGAGCGCGCTATTCATACGGCATTGCTGGATTCACTCTCACACTTGGTGGCAGGGCGCTTCATCCGCGCACGCAAGACCGCTGATTTGGTTATTAATCTTGAGGAGTCGCTGCACCGCAGTGGTGAGCAACTGCCATACAGCGGACGTCTGCGGACTCTGACACATTTGATTGCCGCCGAAAGTGCGCATGCACTGCAAGACCGCGTGGTGCGCGACGCCCACTTTGGCCAGGCGCTTGAAGAGGCTTCAGGCCGGGATGCGCAGGAGGCCCGCGAAGGCGTTCAGTTGCGCCGGGCCCGCTGGGCTCTGGACGATCGGGATGCGCCCGCTGCCATGCAGTGGCTGGACCAATTGCCGTCAGGAGCTTCGCGACGGACCGTGGCACTGAGGATGCGCTTTCGGGCTGAACGTCAGGCTGGTGAGCCCCGCATGGCTCTGGAGTCGGCGCGCTTGCTGACCAAGCACCGTGCATTTTCGGAAGCCTCCGGCAAGAGCATAGCCAGAGGTCTGGCGATTGAGTTGATCCGTACTGCGCATGACACGGTCCAGCTCCAGCGTGCGTGGGACCTCTTGGAGCGTGCGGAGCAGATCATTCCCGAAGTGGCTTGTGAGGCAGCAGAGCGGTTGTTATTGCTAGGCGGCGATGCGTCGGTTTCACGCAAATGGTTGTTACCAGTCTGGGAATCCATGATCCAAGCGCTTGATGCGTTGAACCTGGCGCAACGCATACGGTTGGCCAAAGTGCTTGAGCAGGGTTTTGGGGTCGAGGGCCAGTCACCCGATTCAGTGTGGCTGTCACGCATAGAGGCTGCCCAAATGAGCAATCCACGTGACGCGGTATTGCAATACCTGGCCGGTATGGTTTGCATGCGGCTCAATTTGTGGGGTAAGGCGCTGCAACTGCTCAAGCAGTCCTTGTTGACATTGAATCATTCGGAGCTGACGCGAGATACCTGGCTGGCACTGGCCACCATGGCGGAACTGCGGCATGACGTGCAGGGTGCTGCCGACGCCTATCGCGAGGCCGCGAAAAGGTGACGTTTTCCTGATTCGGGGATATTATGCGTCCATGGCTACACTCACTGAACACATCATCAAGCTGACGGACCACAGGGACCGCGAGCTTCTGGAGTTGACACTTTCCAAGGCACTAATCGACCTGTTGCGCATAGACCGGGTGGTCATTGCCAGGGTGGTGAGTGAAGAGGGGGTCAAGCGCTGGCTTGAAGTCGCATCGCTCGATGTGCGCGGTGGCGGAAAGGTGGTTGATCCCCTGCGGGTCGATTTCCAGACATTGAGTAAATTGGATGATGAACGCTACCGCTTGCAGTGTCTGCAAAGCCGAGCGTTGGCAGAGCACGCCTGGGCAGGCGAGGAGGGGCCGCGAATCAGCTATGTCCCGCTGTATTCTGGTTCCGCAATTGACGATGAGGGCGTGATCGAGGTCCACTCTGGTTCATCGCTGACGGTAGGGCAACTGCAGGTCATTGAAGACATGGTGCACGTGTTTCGTAACATGTACAGCCTGCTGGCCTATAGCGACCGCGATGCACTGACCGGTCTGCTCAATCGCAAGTCGCTGGACGATACTTTTTACAGCGCGGTGCTGGAGGAGATGGACCATGGCCTCGAAGGTGCGACCAACACGCTTCAAGCCCAGGTATTGCCGGTGTCCGAGCGGCGTCATCGGGTTCCGCCCAATTACTGGCTGGGTACAGTGAGTGTCGACAACTTTAGCGTTATCAACGACAAGAGCGGTCACCTGATTGCCGAAGAGGTTTTGCTACTGGTGGCACGCATCATGAATAACACTTTTCGGACGTATGACCGCATTTACCGTCTGGGGGGTGAGCAGTTTGCGGTGTTGATGCATTGCCCCGACGAAGCCTTGGTGTTGGCAGCGTTTGAGCGTTTTCGCGCGAATATGGAGAAGTTCAATTTTCCCCAGGTGGGTCGTGTCACTGCCTGTGGAGGCTTTACCCGCGTGACCGCGGACGATTCTCCAAGTACCACGCTGGAACGGTCTGAGCGGGCGGTGGACTACGCACAACACAATGGCCGTAACCAGGTCTTTAGCCACGACGATCTGGTGCGAAAAGGCTTTTTTGGTGATGCGATAAAAGTGGGTGCGGTTGATCTGTTTTGATCGCTGACGGGCAATAAAAAAGGGGCCTACGGCCCCCTTTTTTATTGACGGCCCCAGTTTGGGGCGCAAATATTTACCCTGCAGGAGGCTGTTCGAATGGCAGCGTCATGTTGCGCAGATCGCGCTTGGTCTCCACCAAAACCAGTGGCCCCGTGTCAATGGACACGGCTGGCGGGCGTTCGCGGGGTACGTGAATGGGCTTCGGCTCGGCAGCAATGGCGGCTTGAACGACTGCCACCTTATCGGAGTCGGAATTGACCCATTGCAGACCAGAGCTTTGTGCCACATTCAGCAGCGTGTCGGTCGGCAATGCAAACGACGTTACTTTAGGCATGCGTGCGCCGGACGCTGCAGTGGTTGGTGCTACAACTATCGGTGCAGTCGCTGGTACAACGGTTGCTGCAACATCGGCCACACGTGGTGTTGGCGCATGCACAGAGGCTGCATCAGCCACCGCTTCGCCAACGCCTGCTTGCGCGGCTGCCGGTTGGGCCGGGATACGCAGATCAGGACGTTCTTCGCGCTCGCCCCGGGGACCGCGCTCACGGCCATAACGATCACGGCTGCGCTTCTCACGCGGCTCGCCGTTCTCGTTTCGGGGGGCGGCGACTTGGCCACCGTCATCCTGCGAAGCGGGCTGGACCGCTGTTGCGTCGTTGGTGGAGCTTTCGCCCTCAGCAAAACCGAGCTGGGACTGGCGGCCTTCGCCGTTTGCGTTACGTACTTCACCGTCCGGGCGTGGGCCACGGCCATTGCGTCCGCCCCGTCCGCCACGGCCTTCGCGTGGCTCACGCATTTGGCCTTCGTTGGTGCGGTTTTCGTTGTTTCCGTCGGCTGCTGGTGCACCTTCGGCTCGCCCTTCTGCGCGTGGCTCACCGCGCTCGCCACTCTCGTTGCGTTCGCCACTGCGGTTTGAACGGTTGCCGCGTTCACCACGTTCGTTGCGCGGGCCCCGGTCTGGGCGTTGCTCTTGTCGGGTTGCCTCCTGTGCGCCAGCGTTCGCGCCCTGCAGGTTGGCATCCGCGAGCATGGGCTTTCCTTCGGCGTCGAAGCGGTCGCGTTGCTGCGCACCCGGCTGGCGGTCTGTGCCACTGCCGCCGCGCCCACCTCGGCCACGACCACGACCTTCGCTGCGAGGACCGCGGCCATCGCCACGGCCTTCCGGGCGACCTTCGCCTGGCTTGCCGCCAGCGCGGCTTCCATCGCGGCCACGGCCATCACGTCCTTCAGGAGGCTTGGGGGCAGCAGCGGGCTGCACGGGCTTGGCCGGTGCAGGTGCTTCGCCACCAAACAGTCCCTTGATCCAGCCAAAAAAGCCTTTTTCAGCCGGGACAGGCGGCTTAGCGTGAGTGGCCGGTGCGGGCGCTACCTGTGCTACCGATGGTTGTGCAGGGGCTACGGGCCGCGGTGCCGCCTGGGGTGCCGGCGCGTCTGGCAGTACACCCTTGATGATGGGCGTCTGCTTGTTGGTGGGCTCTTGTGAGCGGCGGGTTACGCCGGTGGGGTCTTCAATCTCGTCCGCCATTTTGTAGCTGGCTTCGATGTTGTCCAGGCGCGGGTCATCGTGCTTCAGGCGCTCCAGACGGTAGTTGGGAGTCTCCAGCGTCTTGTTGGGCACCAGCAGCACGTTAATGCGCTGTTTGAGTTCGATCTTGGCGATCTCGGAGCGCTTTTCGTTCAATAGGAATGATGCGACGTCCACAGGAACCTGGCACAGCACGGAAGCGGTGCTGTCCTTCAGCGACTCTTCCTGGATGATTCGCAGGATTTGGAGCGCACTGGATTCCGTGTCACGGATGTGGCCGGAGCCGCCGCAACGCGGGCAGGGAATGGAGGCTCCTTCTGACAGGGCCGGGCGCAGGCGCTGGCGGCTCATTTCCATCAGGCCGAACTTGCTGATGGTGCCGAACTGCACACGCGCGCGGTCCTGGCGCAGGGCGTCGCGCAAGCGGTTTTCCACTTCGCGGCGATTGCGGGACTCTTCCATGTCGATAAAGTCGATCACGATCAGGCCGCCCAGGTCACGCAAGCGCATCTGGCGCGCCACTTCGTCGGCGGCTTCCAGATTGGTGCGGGTTGCGGTCTCTTCAATATCGCCGCCCTTGATGGCACGAGCCGAGTTCACGTCCACCGAAACCAGGGCCTCGGTATGGTCAATCACGATGGCGCCGCCGGATGGCAACTGTACGGTGCGGGCGTAGGCGGATTCAATCTGGTGTTCGATCTGAAAGCGGCTGAACAGCGGGGCATCGTCACGGTAGCGTTTCACACGCGCTGCGTGCTCAGGCATGACGTGCGCCATGAACTGCTGGGCCTGCTCGTACACGTCGTCAGTGTCGATCAGGATGTCGCCGATGTCGTGGTTAAAGTAGTCACGAATGGCGCGGATCACCAGGCTGGATTCCTGGTAAATCAGGTACGCACCCTTGCCACCCTTGGCGGCGCCGTCGATGGCAGTCCACAGTTTCAACAGGTAGTTCAGATCCCACTGCAGTTCGGGGGCGCTGCGGCCGATGCCGGCCGTGCGGGCGATGATGGACATACCGTTGGGGTATTCCAACTGGTCCATGTTTTCCTTGAGTTCGGCACGGTCTTCACCCTCAATACGGCGGCTGACACCTCCGCCACGGGGGTTGTTGGGCATCAGCACAACATAGCGACCAGCCAGCGACACAAAAGTTGTCAGGGCTGCGCCCTTGTTGCCACGCTCTTCTTTCTCCACTTGCACCAGTAATTCCTGGCCTTCTCGGATGGCATCCTGGATGCGCGCTTGGGCAGCCGATACGCCTTCCTTGAAGTACATCCGGGAGATTTCCTTGAACGGCAAAAAACCGTGGCGGTCTTCGCCGTAGTCGACGAAGCAGGCTTCCAGCGAGGGTTCGACGCGGGTGACGACGGCCTTGTAGATGTTGCCCTTGCGCTGCTCGCGCCCCTCAATCTCGATTTCGTAGTCGAGCAGTTTTTGTCCGTCGACAATGGCCAGGCGGCGTTCTTCAGCCTGCGTGGCGTTGATAAGCATCCGTTTCATGGAGTGCGTCCTTCATCAGTGTTACATGCCCTGTATGGGCAATTGATGCCTGAACTGACGAACCGAATGATGTGGAATTGCCGGAGAACTTCGACTCAAACGAGGTGTCGAAGCATAGGCGCGTGGATGGGAACGAGGGGATGCGTTTGTGAAGCTGCTATCAATTGCATAGCTAGTTGCGCCCGTTTTACGGGGGCTAGAGGCTGATTCATGCCAAACAACGGGGCGAATACGCTCCGCAGGCACAGTTTAATCAGACACAACAGCACAAACATCTCGTTTCATTCCGTTTACAGACGAAGGGTCTGCAAACTGTGGGTATTCCGTATCAGTATTTCGATTTGTCAGCTTGACCGTGCTGTCTGTAGACCATCACAGGCATTTGGCGTGTGATTTGTCGGCAGGTAAACCCGGCGGCATCGACCTTCCAGCGCGACTGTGTATGGCGTGTGGACTAAACTCCAGACAAATCAACCACTTACAGCGCATCGCTAGTGAAACACATTATAGGGGGCAATCCGAATGCCCCGCAGCCCCAAGTAAAAGCCCTGGTCATCAATGTGGATGAGGCCGGACAACGGCTGGACAACTACCTGATGCGCCAGCTCAAGGGGGTTCCCAAGACGCATATTTACCGCATCATCCGCAGCGGCGAAGTACGTATTAACAAGGGACGTGCTTCGGCCGAGACGCGCCTGAACGACGGTGATGTGGTGCGTCTGCCTCCGGTGCGGGTGTCCGAGCGCGCCACCGAAAAGGCGCAGGTCATGGCGCAACTGGCAGCCAGTCAGGGCAGC
>CAIYDK010000520.1 GCA_903924955.1 uncultured beta proteobacterium
CCGCTCCGGCATTGCACACAGCATGGCCGAGGCCTGGGAAGTGCAGAAGACCCTAGGTTTTCCCACCGTCATTCGTCCCAGCTTCACGCTGGGCGGAACGGGCGGCGGTATCGCCTATAACCCTGAAGAATTTGAAGTTATCTGCAAACGTGGCCTGGAAGCATCGCCCACCAACGAACTGCTCATCGAAGAGTCGCTCTTGGGCTGGAAAGAGTACGAGATGGAAGTGGTGCGCGACAAGGCGGACAACTGCATCATTGTTTGCTCCATCGAAAACCTGGACCCCATGGGTGTGCACACCGGTGATTCCATCACTGTGGCCCCTGCGCAGACCCTGACCGACAAGGAATACCAGATTCTGCGTAACGCCTCACTGGCGGTGCTGCGCGAAATTGGCGTGGATACCGGTGGATCGAACGTGCAGTTCTCCATCAATCCGGTGGATGGTCGCATGATCGTGATCGAGATGAATCCGCGCGTGTCGCGTTCCTCGGCGTTGGCTTCCAAAGCAACGGGCTTCCCGATTGCCAAGATCGCTGCCAAGCTCGCCGTGGGCTTTACGTTGGACGAGTTGCGTAACGACATCACGGGTGGTGCAACGCCCGCGTCGTTCGAGCCCAGCATCGACTACGTGGTGACCAAGATTCCGCGTTTTGCATTCGAGAAATTCCCCGCTGCCGACAGCCGTCTGACTACCCAGATGAAGTCGGTGGGCGAGGTGATGGCCATGGGCCGCACCTTCCAGGAATCCTTCCAGAAAGCCCTGCGCGGTCTGGAAGTGGGTGTGGATGGTTTGAACGAAAAAACGCAAGACCGTGAAGTGTTGGAAAAAGAGCTGGGCGAGCCCGGCCCGGAGCGCATCTGGTACGTGGGCGATGCCTTTGCCCAGGGGATGAGCGTGGACGAAGTGTTCGCGCTGACCAAGATCGACCGCTGGTTTCTGGTGCAGATTGAGCAGATCGTCAAGATTGAGCTGGAAATCGAGCGCCTGCCGCAACCAGCAAGCGGCTCCACACTGGACAAGATCGACGCCGCTACCCTACGCGCCCTCAAGCAAAAGGGTTTCTCGGACCGCCGTTTGGCGCGCCAGTTCAAGACGACGGATACCGCTGTGCGCAACAAACGCCGCGCATTGGGCGTGCGCCCGGTTTACAAGCGGGTGGACACTTGTGCAGCGGAGTTTGGCACCAATACCGCTTACCTGTACTCGACCTACGAGTCAGAAGGCGCCGAGTGCGAGGCCGCACCCACCACCAACAAGAAAATTATGGTGCTGGGCGGTGGTCCGAACCGTATTGGCCAGGGCATTGAGTTTGATTACTGCTGTGTGCATGCCGCGCTGGCCATGCGTGAAGACGGTTATGAGACCATCATGGTCAACTGCAACCCCGAGACCGTGTCCACTGACTATGACACGTCGGACCGCCTGTACTTCGAGCCGCTGACGCTGGAAGACGTGCTGGAAATTGTCGATAAGGAAAAGCCGGTTGGCGTAATCGTGCAATACGGTGGCCAGACGCCATTGAAGCTGGCGTTGGACCTGGAAGCCAATGGTGTGCCCATCATCGGGACTTCTCCCGACATGATTGATGCCGCCGAGGACCGCGAGCGTTTCCAAAAACTGCTGCATGAGCTGAAGCTGCGCCAACCACCCAATGCCACGGCTCGTGCCGAGCCCGAGGCGCTGGAAAAAGCCGCAGCCCTGGGTTACCCACTGGTGGTGCGCCCCAGCTATGTGCTGGGTGGTCGGGCCATGGAAATCGTGCACGAGCAGCGCGACCTGGAGCGCTACATGCGCGAGGCAGTCAAGGTCAGTCACGATTCCCCAGTACTGCTGGATCGCTTCTTGAATGACGCCATCGAATGTGATGTAGATTGCATCCGTGACGCGTCCGGCGTCACCTTTATCGGCGGTGTGATGGAACACATCGAGCAAGCCGGCGTACACAGCGGTGATTCTGCGTGCTCGTTGCCGCCTTACAGTCTGGGTGCTGCCACTGTGACGGAAATCAAGCGCCAGACCGCTGCCATGGCCGCCGCGCTGAACGTGGTCGGCCTGATGAACGTGCAGTTCGCCATCCAGAACATTGATGGCCAGGATGTGATCTATGTACTGGAGGTCAATCCTCGCGCCTCGCGCACGGTGCCCTTCGTGTCCAAGGCCACCGGCATTCAGCTCGCCAAGGTCGCAGCACGTTGCATGGTGGGTCAGACGCTGGCGTCGCAGGGCATCAAACATGAAGTCAATCCGCCGTATTTCAGCGTGAAAGAAGCGGTCTTTCCATTCGTGAAATTCCCCGGTGTGGATACCATTTTGGGCCCCGAGATGAAGTCCACCGGCGAAGTGATGGGCGTGGGTAAAACCTTTGGTGAAGCTTTTGTGAAGTCACAGCTGGGCGCGGGCGCCAAACTGCCACGCTCGGGCAAGACCTTTATCTCGGTCAAGCAAAGCGACAAGGCGCGCGCTGTGGAAGTGGCGCGCAAACTCGCAGCCATGGGCTTTGAACTGCTGGCCACCAAAGGCACCGCCCTGGCTATCAGCAGCGCAGGCGTGGCCTGCCGCACGGTGAACAAGGTCACCGAAGGCCGGCCGCACATCGTTGACATGATCAAGAAC
>CAIYDK010000521.1 GCA_903924955.1 uncultured beta proteobacterium
GATCGCCCAGCACGGCGCTACCCAATGTCGCTTGCTGCCCGACAAGGCCAACCGCCACGGACTGATCACCGGCGCCACCGGCACCGGTAAAACCATCACGCTGCAGACCATGGCCGAGGGCTTTTCACGCCTGGGAGTGCCGGTGTTCATGGCCGACATCAAGGGCGACCTGACTGGTATTTCTCAATCTGGCAGCCCCCAACCCAAGTTGAGCAAGATCATCACAGAGCGCGGCTTGCCTGAGCCTGCGTACCAACCATTCCCCACCACGCTGTGGGATGTGTTTGGCGAACAGGGCCACCCGGTACGCGCCACAGTGAGCGACCTGGGGCCGCTGCTGCTCGCGCGCATGCTCAACCTGAATGAGACCCAGGCGGGTGTGCTGCAACTGGTTTTCAAGATTGCGGATGACGCCGGTTTGCTGCTGCTCGACATGAAAGACCTGCGCGCCATGTGCCAGGACGTGGGCGACAACGCCAGCCAGTACACCACCGAGTACGGCAACATCAGCGCGGCCAGCATTGGCGCCATCCAGCGCGGGCTGATGCAGATTGAAAGCCAGGGCGGTGAGAAGTTCTTTGGCGAGCCCATGCTCAACATTGCCGACTTCATGCAGACCGACTCCAAGGGCCAAGGGGTGGTCAACGTCCTGGCGGCCGACAAGCTGATGAACGCGCCCCGCCTGTACGCCACCTTTTTACTGTGGATGCTGAGTGAATTGTTCGAAACACTGCCCGAGGTGGGTGACCTGGATAGACCGAAGATGGTGTTCTTCTTTGACGAAGCCCATTTGCTCTTCAACGACGCCCCCAAGGTGCTGCTGGAGCGCATTGAACTGGTGGTGCGCCTGGTGCGCAGCAAAGGCGTGGGCGTGTACTTTGTGACGCAAAACCCGCTGGATATTCCCGACTCGGTATTGGCCCAGTTGGGCAACCGCGTACAACACGCGCTGCGCGCCTTCACGCCGCGTGACCAGAAGGCGGTCAAGTCGGCAGCTGACACCATGCGCCCCAATCCGGGGCTGGACATTGGCAACGCCATCACCGAACTGGCGGTGGGTGAAGCCCTGGTGAGTTTTCTGGATGACAAGGGCCGACCTTGTCCGACCGAGCGGGTGTTTGTGTTGCCGCCTTCCAGCCAGATTGGGCCCATCACCCCTGCACAACGCCAGGCATTGCTGGCCGACTCGCTGGTGGCCGGAGTCTACGAAAAAGTAGTAGACCGGGATTCAGCTTTTGAGGCCATCAAGGGTCGCACACAGACACGCCAGCCTGTGGGCACCACGCAAGCACAGGTCCCCACACCCCACGCACCCACGGCCAGTCAGCCAGATGCACCGCCCGCCGCACCAGACAAAAGCATCTTCGACAGTATTGGCGACATGCTTGGCGGCGGCACACGGCGAACCCGCACCAGCGTGGGCGAGCAACTGGCCCGAAGCGCGGCAAGCTCCATTGGCCGCGAGGTCGGTCGCCAGATCATCCGTGGGGTGCTGGGGGGCATCTTTGGCGGGTCGCGGAGGTAGCACCCCGGGCCGTGGTGTGGCGAGTTGCCACCGGGTTTTGCGCAAAACCTAAACGTCGATTTCAATCTCGACAATTGTTGATCCTGGCTGACTGCTGATGCGCAGGCGCGCACCAATGGCCAACGCGCGCTCTGCCATGATGCCAAGACCGCGACCACGGTTGCTGCCCGGCGTGGAATCGAAGCCGCACCCATCGTCTATCAGCCGCACCACAACACATTGGCTTGATGGTGCCGCGCCGCTGACTGAGGTGACGCCACGGACTCGCCCCTCGACGCGCATGGCTCTGGCCTGCGCGTGTTGCAGCACGTTGCAATTGCGCCTCGGCGTGTTTGCGTTCACTGATGTCACTGTTGGTACCAATCATGCGCAGCGGCATGCCCTGGGCATCGCGCTCCACCACCATACCCCTGCCAGACGTCCACTGCCAGCTACCGTCTTTGCGCTGCATACGAAATTCGACGGCTGTGGCGCCCAAGGGCCGCATGGTTGAAAACACCTCTGGCGCATCATCGGGGTGAATTCGCTTGACCCATTCATCCGCGGTATCACCGATATCGTCTTCGGCAAAAGCCAGCATTGTTTTGTAACGCGTCGAGTAGAAGGCTTTGCCGGTCTGGATACTCCAGTCCCAAAGGCCATCTCCAGCGCCCTCTATGGCAAATTTCCAGCGCGCCTCGCTGGCTGCGAGTGCAGCTTTGGTTTGGCGCAGGTTTCATTTTGCAGTTCCAGTTCGATCTGACGCATTTGCAGATCGCGCAACAGGATGTCGGTAGATGCGGCTTCGCTGGGCGGCTTATTCATGATAGACAGAGAGTGATCTATGGATTGAGCAGTCGCCTTGACAGCTTGGTTTTGGGGCCGGGAACTCGCTGAATTAGCGTCTCGATGTCTGCCGCTGAAAAAAAAGCCGGAACGCCGCAGAAGTTTACTCCTCGAAGTCAGGTAATACTGCGATGCGCAGCGATGCGCAGGCACACGTCGGCAGCGAATTGCGTTAGAGTTTGAAAGGCCTAAACTCACTCCATTCCAACTTTCACTGCTTTGCACCATGACACCCCTATCACCCGAAGCCCGTGCCAACGTCCACTTGATTGACCACCCCCTGGTGCAGCACAAGCTGACGCTGATGCGCAACAAAACCGCCAGCACCAACAGCTTTCGCCGTCTGCTCAATGAACTCAGCAGTCTCATGGCCTACGAAGTGACGCGCGATATGGCCACGCAGGACGTCGAAATCGAAACACCGCTGGAGACGATGACCGGCACGGCAATTGACGGCAAGAAACTGGTGTTTGTCAGCATCCTGCGGGCGGGCAACGGCATTCTGGACGGTGTACTCTCCGTGGTTCCGGGCGCGCGCGTGGGCCACATCGGCCTGTACCGCGACCCTGCAACGCTACAGGCTGTTGAGTATTACTTCAAGATGCCCAAGAACATGGAAGAGCGCGACATCATCGTCGTGGACCCGATGTTGGCCACCGGCAACTCCGCCGCTGCTGCCGTGACCCGGCTCAAAGTATGCAAACCCAAGTCCATCAAGTTCCTGTGCCTGCTGACCGCCCCCGAGGGCATTGAAGCCATGTACAAGGCGCACCCGGATGTGCCCATCTATACAGCGGCTATTGACCGAGAACTCAATGACCACGGCTACATTTTGCCGGGCCTGGGCGATGCGGGCGATCGCATCTTCGGCACCCAGTAAATCGGACTCCACCCATGCTGGATTTGCTGTTACACAACGCCTGCCTGCCCGACGGTCGCCAGAATATGTCCGTTGCCGTACAAGACGGCCGCATTGTTGAAGTGGCGCCGGGGCTACAAGCCCCCGCAACTGAAACCGTGGATGCCGGTGGCTTGCTATTGAGCCCCCCGTTTGTCGATGTGCACTTCCACATGGACGCCACACTAACCTACGGGATGCCACGTGTGAACGCCAGCGGCACGCTGCTCGAGGGCATTGCGCTGTGGGGTGAACTCAAACCCAGTCTCACCGTGGATGCGATCATCGAACGCGCCCTGTCCTACTGCGACTGGGCCGTGGCCCGGGGCCTGCTGGCTATCCGCTCACATGTGGACACCAGCGACCCCAGACTGCTGGCTGTCGAGGCCCTGCTGGAGGTGAAGAAGCGCGTGGCGCCGTATATCGACCTGCAACTGGTGGCCTTTCCGCAAGACGGCGTGATAAGAACACAAGGCGGTCTGGACAGCCTGAAGCGTGCGCTGGACATGGGCGTAGACGTGGTGGGCGGCATTCCCCACTTCGAGCGGACTATGGCCGATGGCGCCACCAGCGTCAAATTGCTATGTGAGATTGCAGCAGAGCGCGGCAAGATGGTGGACATGCACTGTGACGAGTCGGACGACCCGCTGTCGCGTCACATAGAGTCCCTGGCCTGCCAGACCCAGCGCCTGGGTCTACACGGACGCGTGACCGGCTCGCACCTGACGTCCATGCACAGTATGGACAACTACTACGTTTCCAAGCTGATGGGCCTGATGGTAGAGGCGCAGGTGCATGTGGCCAGCAACCCCTGCGTGAATATCACACTGCAAGGCCGCTTTGACACCTATCCCAAGCGCAGGGGGCTCACCCGAGTGCCCGAGTTGATGGCTGCGGGACTTACCGTGGCGTTTGGACAGGATGACATGATGGACCCCTGGTACGCGCTGGGCAGCGCCGACATGCTGGAAGTGGCCAGCATGGGACTGCACGTGGCCCACATGACCAGTCAAAGCGCGATGCGCCAGTGTTTTGACGCCATCACCACCAACCCGGCAAAAATCCTGGACCTGCCAGGTTACGGGCTTGAAAAGGGTTGCTACGCGGATTTTGTGCTGCTGCAGGCGCGTGACCCGGTGGAAGCAATCCGACTGCGCGCCACCCGTCTGCAGGTGTACCGTCGCGGCAAACGCATCGCACACACGCCTGCCGCTACTGCGTCACTGGATATGCCTGGCCGCCCGCTGACGACTTCCTTCATGAAATAGGCCACAAGCCCTCATCAGGAAAGCGCTGCATCCGCCCACGCCAGGGCTTCCATCTGAGCAATATTAATTTGTCTGAGAGTGAAGTTGAGTTTGCCGAAGGCGCGGGCAAAATCCACATCGTCCTCCAGTTCGCAGGCTTTGGTAAGCGCCAGCATGTCGCCATAAACGCCTTCCCCACCTAAAAGAATTGCAACGATATCGTCGTTCAATGACAGCTGTGCGAGTGCACTTTGCAGTGGACACCCCAGCATACTTTCTATCTGGGACAGAAGTCCGATGAGAAATGCTGTCCCTGGATCAAGATTGGCGCGATCATCCTCAGCCAGTAGCTCCATCATGCGTCCCCGCACAATTGCGGAAGAGCTCAATAAAGTTGACCTCGTTTTGGATGAAGAAGTTGCCAGAACCAATGCGGACCACTTCGTCAGCTTTTCATAGCCAATCAGCATCACAGCCTGACGAAGGGACGTCACTTTCTTGCTCAGGCCAACGCCCGCAGAATTGATAATTCTCAACAGGTTTACACCAAGCGCTTCATCTTTTTTGAGGCAGTCCTCAACTTCCTCAATTGCAGCGGATTGGGAAACCAAATTGAAGAGCCTGACCGCACCCACGTGGCTGGGCGAGAGTACCCGAGGCTTCACAATTTCAGGAACCGAAAACAAGTAGCCTTGAAACAGCTTTACGCCGAGGGGTTGAAGTTGGGCGAACTGCTCGCCCGACTCGACTTTCATGGCAATTGCGGTTGCCGATGTACGCGCCTGAATCGCTGTTACCAGGGGTTTCAACTGGCTGCTTTCGACAGAAGCCAGATCCACCTTTACAAAGTCAGCAAGTGGCTGCCAATCTTTGTAAATGGGGGCGACTACAACGTGATTAAATGAAAGTCTGAAGCCCCTTGCGCGCAATTTACCCAGCGCGACAGCCACATTTGCGATTTGAACCGGATCATGGTCTTGAACAAGAGGCACTGAGGCAACAACACTTTTGGGATCAAGAAAGTCCCAGTGCGGAGCCGCTAGACCGGCATGCGATGCATGCACGAACAGGTCTGAGTGGGCTATCGAAAATGGCGCTCCGTTGTTTGCAATCGCATTTAAAACCAGTGAAATGTCACTGGCAACCGTGTGATTGGCACCAACTTTAGAACGATTGAACAGTTCGTAGGCAATTATGTTTCTGCCTTCGTCAACAATGGGCTGGCGAGCGATTGAAATATGGTCAATTGCTTCGCCGGCGGATGCATCTATCGCACGCATTTTTATTACCCCCCCTAACTTCTCTTGCTCCGAATGTACTTCTACCTGCTTACATTCGACCAAGGTAACCCATTTGCAGTGCCACGCCCGCATCAAGGCATGGCTTCTTTTCAACCGGGCTAGCGGTGCCCGTCCAGCTTAAACACCGACACCGACTGCACCAGCTCATCTGCCATAGACCTCAGGCCCGCTGCTGAGGCGGCCATCTCTTCCACCATGGCGGCGTTTTGCTGCGTAGTCTGGTCCATCTGGGCGATGGCTTCACCCACTTGGGCGACACCCAGGGCCTGCTCGTTGCTGGCCGCGCTGATCTCGCCCATGATGTCGGTTACGCGCTTGATAGAGTTGACCACCTCGGCCATGGTGATGCCCGCCTGGTCAACCAGTGTAGTTCCATGCTCCACCCGCTCCACACTGGCGTTGATCAGGCTCTTGATCTCCTTGGCAGCATCCGCACTGCGACCGGCCAGCGATCGCACTTCGGTAGCCACGACTGCAAAGCCCCTGCCTTGCTCGCCGGCACGGGCCGCCTCGACGGCAGCGTTTAGCGCGAGGATATTGGTCTGAAACGCAATGCCGTCGATCACACTGATGATTTCCGAAATTTTGTGCGAGGCCTGGTTGATGCCTTTCATGGTCTCAACCACCTGCCCCACGACCTCGCCACCCCGCACCGCCACGGTGGATGCGCTCATGGCCAACTGATTGGCCTGGCTCGCAGAGTCAGCGTTTTGTTTGACGGTGGACCCTAATTCCTCCATGGATGCCGCAGTTTGCTCCAGCGCGCTGGCCTGTTGCTCCGTACGGGCAGACAGATCGTTGTTGCCATCCGCAATTTCTGCGCTGGATGTTGCAATGCCCTCTGAGCCCCGGCGCACGTTGGACACCAGTTTGACCAGGCTGGTCTGCATGAAAAGAAGCTGCGCCATAAGACTTTGCGTGTCACCGGATCGGGTGCGAATGGCCGTTCTCAGGTCACCCGCCGCTACGTTTTGCGCCAGACGCGTCGCTTCCTTGGGTTCGGCACCGAGTTCACTAAGCTGGCGCCGAACAATCGCTCCGATTACGAAGAACAAACCAATTTGCAGCACCAATTGCCCGGCCCACATCCAGGCACCCATGATCCGAATATCCTCTACGTCTGCATTCACATCCGCCTTGATACTGACCACGCCAATGGTTGAACCGGCGTCGACCGCGTGGCATTCCAGACACTTGCTGCTGCGGTACTCCTTGAGCGCGATGTAGGGGATGACGGCGCGCAGAATCGCGCCATCTTTAGCGTCGTTAGTCAGTTGGTAAATGGGCTTGCCACTCGCCAGAACGGACCGGTCCAGATCATCAACCGCCTGCTCCTGCGGCAAACCGGGTCCAAACTCGTCATTGACGCCCTTTCCCCGGACCACCCGAAGTTCCTTCAGTCCGTCAGAAATACCAATTTTCTTGAGGAACAGTGCGCGCGCCTTTTCGTCACTGATGACATCTTTGCCACCCACGTTGACGTCCATCAGCGTATTGAGGGAATTGATCACCCCGTCGGCGACGACCATCGTCCGCTCTTCGGCGGCGGTCAGCAGGTGGTCCTTCATCTGGCCTGAGAGCCATAACTGCGTCCCCACCAAAATGACCAACAAAAAACCTTGAATCAGAATTTGCAGCTTTAACTGCAAACCTATGTTGGACCAGCGGCTGGCAAACGCACTCATGGCACCCCCCTAGCAATCTTGTAAGGCATCAGCGCGCTTATCGCTCTGGATTCACCCTCGCACAATTCTCATTTTTGTTAGCAATTGACGCAAGTCATTCTGGAAGCACGGAATCGACATTCCATGACCTAGGTCAGTTCTCCCGAAAATATCAATGGTGGTGTCCGTGTTCACCATGCACATGTTTATGGGCGATCTCCTCCGCCGTTGCGGCGCGCACATCAATCACTTTGACCGAAAACCGCAGGGTCTTGCCGGCCAGTGGGTGATTGCCATCCAGGTGCACCACCGGGCCTTTGATCTTTAAAACGTTGAAAACGATGTCTTGCCCTTCGTCGCCCCGGCCCTGCAACTGTCCGCCCACCTTGACGCCAGGGGGGAAATCCTTCTTGTCAATGGTGGTCACCAACGCTTCGTCACGCTCGCCAAAGGAATCCTCGGGTGACAGCGTTAATGTGGTCTGGTAGCCCGCTTCCTGGCCTTGCAAAGCCTCTTCGATCTTGGGGAAGGTGTTGTCGTAGCCACCGTGCAGGTAGACCATGGGCTCAGTACCGTTGTCAATCACCTTGCCGCTAGCATCCGCCACGGTGAAACGCAGGGTAACGGCGCTGTCTTTGTCGATTTTCATAAGTTTTCCAGTCAATTCAATTCGGGGCTTGCCAAAGGCAATGGGGTGAGATTCTCGCAGCACATCAGCTTCTGTTGGGCGCAATGGACTCGGCGTAATCGTACAGGGCGCCCAAAATGGCCTCGCCGCGCTCGTCAACCTCTGCCGACAGCGCGTCAATTTCGTCAAACAACTGCCCAACGGACCGAGCGCCGCCTGCACCGTCAAACAGGCGCTCGGCGCGGTGCGCCTCCCAGCGCGCCACTTCCTCGTCGGTCAATCCTTCGGGGAAATTGCGGGCCCGGTAACGAAACAGCAGTTCAGGCAAACGCTCGTCCTCAAATGCCGGGTGGGCGTTTGCGAGTTGCTCGGGTGCCAGGGCACGCAGATCAGTCAAACGGCGCCGGTCGCTGTTGCTGACAAAGCCGCCGTACAGGGATTCGTCCACGTCGAG
Source organism: uncultured beta proteobacterium (assembly GCA_903924955.1). Taxonomy (GTDB): domain Bacteria; phylum Pseudomonadota; class Gammaproteobacteria; order Burkholderiales; family Burkholderiaceae_C; genus Allorhodoferax. The sequence goes on from CAIYDK010000521.1 coordinate 8,543, forward strand.
TCGGGGCCCATCCGGGCGATCAAACACGTCGCTCCAGAGGGCGCTCAGGTCGGGCAAGGCCTGCGCATATTCGGCATTTTTCAGTTGCGCCGGCACATCCACACCCCAGCGTTGCGCCATCTCGAGCGACAACACTTTCAGATTCACCATCACCATGGGCGACTTGTTCAGGTGGATGGACTTGACCGGCAACCGCAGCACGCCCTCGGGCAGATCGGCCGCCTTGCTGAACAGGCGCAGGCGTACATCAGCCGCTTTGAGGGAGTCGAGCTCACGCGGGTCAAACGCCAGGTCCCACGCGATCAACTCGTTCTTGTTTTTGGGATGCATGGCCAGCGGCCACATCAGCGCCAGGCAACCCCGCTCGGCGGAAAACATTCCTGACACATGCCAAAAGGGTCGCGCATGGCGCGGCGCCACCGGCAAGCCCAGTTCATGGGCCACCCCGTCCTTGTTGTGCAGCCCCAGGCAGAAATCAAACAGACGGGGCTGAGCGGCTTTAATCAGGCGGGCCAGGGCAATCGTTGCGCGCACGTCGCTCAGCGCATCGTGGGCGGATTCGTGCACTAATCCGTTTGCGGCGCTCAGGTCGGTCAGCTTGAAACTGGCGCCACCCTCAGGTTTGGTCGGCCACTGGATGCCCTCGGGCCGCAAGGCGTAGGCGGTGCGGACCACGTCCAGCAGGTCCCAGCGGCCGCATTCGTTTTGCCACTCGCGGGCATAGGGGTCGATCAAATTGCGCCAGAACAGGAAGCGCGTGATCTCGTCGTCAAAGCGAATAGTGTTGTAGCCCACGCCGATGGTGCCCGGCAGACTGAATGCCTGCTCAATGGCGGCGGCAAACTGGTACTCCGGCATGCCGCGCTCCAGGCACTGCTGAGGCGTGATGCCGGTAATCAGACATGAATTCGGGTCGGGCAAAAAGTCGGGCGCTGGCTGGCAATACAGCATGATGGGCGCGCCGAGCTCATTCAAGTCGGCATCGGTGCGGATGGCTGCGAACTGGGCTGGGCGGTCGCGCCTGGGCTGCGCGCCAAAGGTTTCGTAGTCGTGCCAGAGAAAGGTGTGGAGCTTGGACGTCATGGTGGTGCAACACTACACTATCGGCACCCTGGTCGCCATCGCCCTTTCAACACGCGCAAATCCGGAGAATTGGACCCCATGCAAGAACTTGCTCCCGAAGACCTCCAGCGCCTGTTGACTGCCTCGCTGGCAGCCCGCGGCCATGCGCATGTACCCTACTCCCACTATGCGGTGGGCGCTGCCGTGCTGGACGAGCACGGCACCGTGCACTCTGGCTGCAACATCGAAAATGCGGCCTACCCGCAGGGCTGGTGTGCCGAAACTACCGCGATAGGTGCCATGGTGATGGCAGGAGGCAAACGTGCCAAAGCCGTGCTGGTCAGCGGTCCGGGGCCCGACACCATTACTCCCTGCGGCGGCTGCCGCCAGAAGCTGCGCGAATTTGGCGATGACAACCTGCTGGTCATTGCGGCCGACCCCTCAGGCATTAAGCAGACCTGGACACTGGGGCAACTGCTGCCCGCCAGTTTTGGACCGGACCATTTGAAAACCACTGACCAAAATACCCGCAAGCCATGACCAATGCATCCCACATTGCCAGCACCGCCAAGACCCTGCAAGAGCGCTTTGGCACCGCACCCGAAGTGGCGGTGGTGCTGGGCTCAGGATGGGCCGGCGCCGCACAGCAGGTGCTGGACGCGCAGCGTATCGACTACGCCGAGTTGCCCGCGTTCCAGGCCACCACGGTTGAAGGCCACGTCAGCGCCCTCACCGTGGGTCGCATGGGTGCTCAGCGCGTGGCCATGTTGGGCGGGCGCAAGCACACCTATGAAAACGGTGACTGCGCGGGTATGGCCGGTGCGCTGCGCAGCTTGAAGAGCTGGGGCGTCAAACTGCTGCTGCAAACCAACGCCGCCGGCAGTCTGCAGCCCCGCATGCCACCCGGCACGCTGATGTTGATCACCGACCACATCAACGCCACCCAACGCTCCCCCCTGGTGGGCGAACCCGGCAATGCGCGCTTTGTTGACATGAGCGCCGCCTATGACCCCGAGTTGCTGACCCACACGCGCCGCTTGGCGCAGGCCAGGCAAGTGGTGCTGGGTGAAGGCACTTACCTGTGGGCGCTGGGGCCGCAGTTTGAAACCCCGGCCGAAATCCGCATGTTTGCAGCCTGGGGCGCCGACGCCGTGGGCATGAGCACCGTGCCTGAAACGATTTTGGCGCGCCATGCCGGACTGCGCGTGCTGGGCCTCTCTTTGATGACCAACATGGCCGCCGGACTGAGTGAC
>CAIYDK010000522.1 GCA_903924955.1 uncultured beta proteobacterium
CGATCTAACACCGCGTGACAGCACTACGCCGTCGCCCAGAGTGATGCTGCCTGCGCCCTGCGTCTCAAGATAAACACCGGGGTAGATCAATGCGCCACGCCCTAACGCGATGTTGCACGTGCCCTGGAGCTCGATCGCACCCATGATGACGTTGGAAGAATCAACGGGACGGCCGGTGGCTTCCTGCAAGCGTGCCAGGATCCACAGCCGGCTCAAGCGCTCAACGATCACACGTTGAAACCAGGCCAGGGGCGCCAGTGCGGCTGCCAGCATGGCTTTAGCCCCTGCAGTGCTGCGAGTGGACGACTTCATTTTTTGTAATTCACCAAGGCGATTTCGGCGTGCCGGCGCGCAGCCTGGCGCCACTTGAGTTGCCCGAACAGCGCCGGAATTTTCTGCAAGTGCACGTGTACGGCGTACTGCGCGCACAGCATCCATTGTCCGGGTGCCTTCCAGGCGCAACGCAAGGCGGTGCGCGCCAGGTAGACAAAGGCCAGCGCCAGTATTGCCAGCGCCAGCGCGGGTTCGGTCCAGAGGGCGCCGAGCAACAGCAGGGGCGCCGCCATGAACAGCAGGCCGTGGCGAAAATCGCGCCGCGCTTCATGCTGCCACAGTCCATCGCCGCGCAGGCGCATACGCTGCGCCACCTCGGCGTAGGCGATGCCCGAGCGGTAGGCGCGCAACCAATAGGCGCGCAGGGACGTAACGGCCAGGTCATGACGCGTCATGGGTGCGTCGATGTGTTCGATCTCCCAACCCGCGGCGCGCAGACGGGCACACAGTTCGGGCTCCTCACCGGCCTTCAGGCTCGGATCGAAACCATCGACCTGGGTCAATGCGGCGCGGCGCACCAGCACATCGCCGCCGAAATAAAGCGTGCGCCCAGTGGGATAGACCCAGTCCAGATCGAGCAGCTTGGTGTAAATCGACTGTTGCGGACGCAACTCGCGCCGATGGCCCCACGCGGCACACAGCTTGGGTTCCGATAAGGTGTCAAGCGCGCGCTGAACAAATTCGGGATGCAGTTCGGTGTCGCCGTCGAGAAACAGCACATAGTCGCCACGCGCCGCTTGCCAGCCCAGGTTGCGCGCTTTGGCCGCGCAGGGGCTGGCGTCGTCGAGCACGATGACCTGCGCGCCCAGTGCCTGAGCGTTGGCTACACTGCTGTCGCTGGAGTGCGAATCTACGTAAATCACTTCATGCTGCGTCTGCCCCCAGTGCGCTTGCTGCACCGACTGCAGGCAGCGTTGCAGACGCGTGCCTTCGTTGAGGCCGATCACGACGACCGAGACGTCGATCCGAGTGTGGTTCTGATGATACATCTACTTGATCAAGGTATTGATGGTCGTGCCGAAAGTCAAGACCGAGATGAAGGGTGAGATTTGACGCACGAAATAGCCGAAATCCGCCACATTGCTCTTCGGCACAAAAATCACGTCGCCGTCTTCAAGCGAATAGTTGACCTTGCGCGAGACATCAACCAGGTCCTTGAAGGCGATGACTTCAACCTTTTGCGCTCCGGCTCGGTAAATACCAATCTGCTCAACCGCTGCGTCTTCATTGGGGCCGCCCGCCTGCGCCAGAACGTCTAGCAGCGTCATGCGCGGTGTCAGGCGATACGAGCCGGGTTTGGAGACTGAACCCAGTACATAGACCGAGGTGTCGGAGGAATCTGGAATAAAGACGATGTCGCCTTTCTTCATGCGCATGTTGTAGGCTGGGTCACCGTTGAGCAATGCCTTGAGGTCAACCCATATCAGCTTCTCACGCCCACGCATGATGGCGCAGCGTGTCAGTGAAGCTTGCTTGTCCATCAGCGGCATGGCGCCAGCGCTGGCCAGCACTTCGGCCAGAGTAGGCGGGTGGGCAAACTTCTGCATACCGGCGCGCTCGACCCGGCCCAGCACCGTAACCTGGTTGGATGTGTATTGATCGATGGCCAGGTTGGCAAAGGGCTCGGAGAAGAATTGATGCAAGCCCTTGTCGATCACCGCCAGCGCCGCCTCGCGCGTGAGGTCGCTGAGGAACACGTCGCCCAGAAGAGGAACCGTAATGTTGCCATCGGGTCCGACCACATGCGTGCCGCTGACCTCGGCGCGTCCAAAGACGGTGAGCTTGAGAATATCGCCGCTGCCGATGCGGTAGACCGGGTTGACCGATTCCTCGAGCAAGGCCAGGTCCTCTTTTGACAGCAGCGTCGCTGCGGCAGGTTTTTCGATGGGCTTGAAATTGGGGCCCTGTCCTGGTGCCTCAGCACTGGCGCGCAAGCCGCCGTAGCTGGCGCAGCCGGCCAGCAAGACCGTGATGCACAGCCACTGTAGTCCCGCCAGGATATGGGAAATGGATTTGGATTTCATGAGGCCTGATGCTAGTGGGCTCATAAATAACAGGGTGACAGAAGTGTGAACTGAGCGCGATGGTTCGAGACCAGCCGTCTATATTTGGGCCCGTCCTGCCGTGGACCTCTGTTCAGGCACGGCCGGTGCCTAGCCTGGCTCGCAATATTTGACGAGCGCGAAAGAACACCCGTGCCAGTTTCGGGGGTAGCCAGTCATTGATGTGCTGGTCTGCTCTGAACTGTTTGGCTGCGCGCTGGGTCTGGTCATTGTCGTGCGGTCTTGCGTAATACATGGTGTCACGATTGGGAATTTCTGAATAGATCTGTCGTGACCCGGTGTAGTAGTACATGGCCATCGACCTGCGCTTTATGCCGTCGGGCGTTTGCAGTGGATCAGGATGGCCGTGAAAGCTTAGCGCGTCGGTATTGAAAATCACACAGCGATTAAGGATTGGGTAAATGGACGCCTCGCGCTTTGCCATCGATTGATCCCAGAGTTCAAGTTGGCCGCCCCAACTTTCATCCCAATCAGGATTGAGATAGACGAGCAAGTTAAGCCGCCTCTGCAGATGCAACTTGTTGTTAATGCGAAAATCGGCATGAATTCCAAGCAAGCCGCCTTGGGCAATCTCGTGGTATCCAGCACCTTCGAAGTACGGATCCGGAATCAGGCCATCGATACCGGATAACCCTTCCAGGAACTGGAGTAGCGGTTGCGAGTTCATGAAATGAAATAGCGCTTGGGCTTGGGCACTGCAGTCGTAGGGGAGGATTTGCCGCTTGTGGTGCCCCCCATAATTAATGTCGAATACCCGGTCCGACTTAAGAGCATCGTCCGGAAAATTTGAACACGCCAACTTCAAAATTTCTTCAGGAAAGAATCCATCGAAAATGATATATGGAAACGGTGTTGCCTGGATATAGTCATCATGCAGCAAAGATCCCAGCGCTCTCGACTCTTTTGCATCAAGACGAAGTCCATCGTTGAGTTCAACCGGTAAAGTGACATCGTGGCGGTTCATGTCCTGCCTCCATTCAAGTGTTGGTTGCCAAGATTCAACTGCTGAGAGTTGGCAAAAGTTGATCGATTTCTGTTTTCGGTGAACTTCCGATGTCATTTTGTCGGGATCTTCGGATCGTTTGTGTCCGGACTGCAAACTCTATCCTGATGAACTGGTTGCCGCGAAGGTGAATGCAGTGATCTCCTGTCGGCGCGGAGTTCGATTGGAGAAGGCGATTGACAACGGGTCTGGTCTTATGGCGTGATAAGACTTCTGAAAGCGTCACCATGTTGCCAACGACCGCTGCGCCACGCGCCATGGCGATGCCTCGCTGGCTGCGGCCTGGGTTCGGTCGCCTCAATTCCCTGGCGCAAACGCAGCGCCAAGCGAACGCAGGCGCGCGACATCGTCTTGCAGTGTCCGCGGTAGCGCCAGATTGAAGATGTTGCACAGAGTCAATATCCGGTAGCGCCAGTCATGAAAGCCAAGCATGTGAAACATATTGCTGCGCCGTTGCTGTTCCAGATCTTCATTTTGCGACAGCAAGTTGACCAGCTCGTCGGATGCCGTTTGTGGATCCGGTGAGAGTTCGAGCGTCGCG
>CAIYDK010000523.1 GCA_903924955.1 uncultured beta proteobacterium
GCTCAGCGTTTGCAGTCCTTAAGCGGCCATCCCGGCAAGGGCGACTGGCTGGCCAACCCCTATGTGATGCACGTCTCCAGGATGTGCCTGATGCTGGCTGATCATCACTATTCCAGTCTGGAAGACGATAACGATCCGGGTCGCGTCAAAGTGCCGAAGGGCTACCCGCTCTACGCCAATACCAAAGGCAGTGTCCGTAACTTTAACCAGACACTGGACGAGCACTTGCTCGGCGTGGCCCAGCACAGCGCCGAAGTGACCCACGCGCTGCCACGACTCGATGAACACCTTCCTCGCCTGGCCCGCCACAAAGGGTTGCGAAAACGCTCAGCGGACGCGCGCTTTCATTGGCAGGACAAGGCTGCTGACACCGCGGGCGCGATGCGTGAGCGGTCTACCCGCCACGGCGCCTTCATCATCAACATGGCTTCCACCGGCTGTGGAAAGACACTGGCCAATGCGCGCATCATGTACGCACTGGCTGACCCGGAACGCGGTATGCGCTGCGCCTTTGCAATGGGCCTGCGCACCCTAACCTTGCAGACGGGCCGTGCCTTTCGGGACTTGTTGGGCCTGGATGATGACGATCTGGCGATTCGAGTTGGTGGCTCAGCCAGTCGCGCCTTGTTCGAGCACTACGAGCAACAGGCTGAAGCCACGGGTTCAACCTCTCGTCAGGCACTTCTCGATGAAGATTCCTATGTCCACTTTGAGGGCAACTTCGACGCCCATCCACTATTGCGGCGGATCATGGACGATCGCCAAGTGCGCTCTCTGCTGGCCGCGCCGCTGCTGGTTTGCACGATTGATCACCTTACGCCTGCCACCGAAAGCGAACGGGGTGGCCGTCAGATTGCACCCATGTTGCGCTTGATGTCTGGTGATCTGGTGCTTGATGAACCTGACGATTTTGATATCGATGACCTGCCGGCGTTAACTCGATTGGTGCATTGGGCGGGGTTACTGGGTACGCGGGTTCTGCTATCGTCGGCCACCTTACCGCCCGCTCTGGTGCAGGGCCTGTTCGAGTCCTATTGCAGCGGCCGTCAGCATTTTGAACGTAATCGTGGTGAACGATCAGGCGCGGCCAACCAACCGCAAGAAGTGTGCTGCGCCTGGTTCGATGAGTTCAACCAAGTGCAGACCAGTTGTGCCGATATACAAGGATTCATCGCTGCTCACGAGGCTTTTACTGCCAAGCGCCACGACCGTCTGGGAAGTGCACCGGTGCGACGGCGTTGCGCGTTATTGCCCCTGAGCCTGGGCCCCGAGCGCGATCTGCAGCCCTGCCAGTTCGCTGAACTGGCTCTAAATGCCGCTCTGGCGCTGCACGCGCAACACCACAGCATTGATCCCCACAGCACCAAGCGCGTCAGTTTTGGCCTCCTGCGCATGGCCAATATCGAGCCGCTTGTTGATGTGGCACTGGCGTTGTACCGACAGGGAGCGCCGGATGGCACACGCATTCACCTCTGCACCTACCACTCACAGTTTCCACTTCTAATCCGCTCTGCAATCGAGCACCAACTGGATCAGGCGCTGAACCGTCGTTGGCCTGACAGTCGGCAGCCTGAGCCCGTCTTCGAGTTGCCTGACGTTCGTGGACGCCTTGATCTGTTCGATGAGACGGACCAAATCTTCATCGTTCTAGGCTCCCCGGTTACCGAGGTGGGGCGCGATCACGACTACGACTGGGCGGTGGTGGAGCCCTCGTCCATGCGTTCTTTGATTCAGTTGGCCGGGCGCATTCGGCGTCACCGCGAAGGTGAGTGCGAGTCACCCAATATGCGCGTTTTTGATACCAATCTGCGCCATTTTCGCGAACCTGGACGAGCGGCGTTCTGCAAGCCGGGGTTTGAGTCCGTCGCCTTTCCGCTGGAGAGCCACTTTATGAGCCAACTGCTGTCGGCCGAAGAACGTGAGGTGATTGACGCCCGACCCCGCATCGTGGCAAGGTCCTCTGCACAGTTGCAACCGCGCTGCCGGCTGGTTGATCTTGAGCAC
>CAIYDK010000524.1 GCA_903924955.1 uncultured beta proteobacterium
ACCCATCCTTATCGCTTAGGAGGCACTCGTTCTATCCATTGAACTATGGCGAGGGGGCAGGGGATTGTAAGGCCCGCTGTAACGCTCACTTTGTCAGGTGACGCATGGCCTCTTCGAGACCCTTGAGGGTCAATGGGTACATGCGGTTGTGCACGATTTGTTGTACCACGCTGATACTCTGTCGGTACTGCCAAACGCCCTGCGGCTCCGGGTTGATCCAGGCAAATTTCGGGAAGGCGTGTATCAGACGCTGCAGCCACTCGGCGCCGGCTTCTTCATTGTTGTATTCCACACTGCCGCCGGGCTGCAAAATTTCATAGGGACTCATGGTGGCGTCACCCACAAAGATCAGTTTGTAATCCTTGTTGTACTTTCGGATGATGTCCCAGGTCTCAAACTTTTCTGCAAAGCGGCGGCGGTTGTTCCTCCACATGAAGTCATACACGCAGTTGTGGAAGTAATAGAACTCCAGGTGCTTGAATTCGGTCTTGGTGGCGCTGAACAGTTCTTCCACGCGGGCTATGTGTTCGTCCATGGTTCCGCCCACGTCCATCAGCAGCAGCACCTTGACGTTGTTGTGGCGTTCGGGTCGCATCTTGATGTCGAGGTACCCTGCATTGGCCGCCGTCCTGCTGATGGTCTCGTCCAGATCCAGCTCGTCTTCATGACCCTCGCGCGCAAACTTGCGCAGACGGCGTAGCGCGACCTTGATGTTTCGTGTGCCCAGTTCCTGCGTGTCGTCATAGTCTTTGTAAGCGCGCTGGTCCCACACTTTGACGGCGCTCTTGTTGCGACTCTTGTCCTGGCCGATGCGAATACCTTGCGGGTTATTGCCGTAGGCACCAAACGGGGATGTGCCACCCGTGCCAATCCATTTTGAGCCGCCTTCGTGGCGCTCCTTTTGCTCTTCCAGGCGCTTCTTGAGTGTCTCCATCAATTCGTCCCAGCCCATTTTTTGCAGCTTGGCCAACTCTTCGGGGCTCAACATGCCCTCCAGGTTTTTGCGCAGCCACTCGGCGGGGATGTCCTTGGTGAAGTCGGCCACCATCTCCACACCCTTGAAGTAGGCTGCAAAGGCGCGGTCGAACTTGTCGTAGTGCTTTTCGTCTTTGACAAGCGCGGTGCGGCTCAGGTAGTAGAAGTCGTCAATCTTGTAGCCCGAACTCTGCGCGTCATCGTCGGGCGCTGGAGTGTTGGGGCCGACTACGCCTTTCTTGAGGGCCTCGAGCAGGGTCAGGTATTCCTTGACCGATACCGGCAACTTGGCAGAGCGCAATGTGTAAAAAAAATCAAGCAGCATGGGGAATCTCTCCTGCTATTAGCGGGGTTTGTCCAGCAAATACAGCAGTTGGGCCTTCACTTCGGGCCACTCCCCACTGCGCATGCTGTACATCACCGTATCGCGAATGGTGCCGTCGCGGCGCAGCGCGTGGCCCCGCAGGACCCCGTCCTTTTGGGCGCCCAGGCGCTCAATGGCGGCTTGTGAGGCGAAGTTGAAATTGTCGGTGCGCCAACCGACCACATGGCAATCCAGCGTCTCAAACGCGTGTGTCAGCAATAGCAATTTACAAGTGGTGTTGACGTGGCTGCGCTGGCTGCTTTTTCCGTACCAGGTCCAGCCGATTTCCACCCGCCGGAGGGTTGGTACGATGTCGTGGTAGCTGGTACAGCCCAGAACTTTTCCGCTGGCTTGTTCTGTCACGGCAAAAGCGAATCGATGACCTGCATCGCGCATGGACAGGGCATTTTCGATGTAGCTGCGGGTCTGCTGTGGCTCGGGAACAGAGGTGACGCGAATGTTCCACAATGCACCGTCCGCGGCGGCAGCGCGCAGGCCTTCTTCATGCTCCAGACCCAGCGGAACCAGATCGACGCCGCGTGCTGACAGGGTAACGGGTTCTACAAATGCCATGCTCAATCCTTGGCGCTCTTGTTCAGGGCGGATTGTCGGACTCGCCAGCGGCGTGCCACCTGCAAACCCAGGCCGCCGCCTAAGCCCACCAGCACAATCGCGCCGATGCTGGCATTGCCATAGCCGGGGGCAAAAATGTCCAGACCGAAGAGGCGCCCGGCCCAAAAGCCCAGGAGTGCCCCGCCGACAAAGCCTACGGCATCCGACACGCCTTCAAGCCAAAGACTGTTTTTCATGGCGAGGGGTTCAACGGTTGTGGCGTTGCATGAACATCAGCTTTTCAAATAGCGTGACGTCTTGTTCATTCTTCAGCAAGGCACCCACAAGTGGCGGCACGGCCATTTTGTCATCCTTGGTGTGCAGCGCTTCTGCGGGAATATCTTCGGCTAGCAGCAGCTTGAGCCAGTCCAGCAGTTCGCTGGTGGAGGGTTTCTTCTTCAGGCCGGGCAGATTGCGCACGTCAAAGAAGGTCTTCATGGCGGCATTGATCAACTCCTTCTTCAGGCCGGGGAAGTGCACGTCCACAATGCTCTGCATGGTGGCGGCATCAGGGAACTTGATGTAGTGAAAGAAGCAGCGGCGCAAGAAGGCGTCCGGCAGCTCCTTTTCGTTGTTGGAGGTAATGAACACGAGCGGCCGGTGCTTGGCCTTGATCAGCTGGCGCGTCTCGTAGCAGTAAAACTCCATGCGGTCTATCTCGCGCAGCAAGTCGTTGGGGAACTCAATGTCCGCCTTGTCAATCTCGTCAATCAGCAGAGCCACCTGTTTGTCCGCCGTAAAAGCCTGCCACA
>CAIYDK010000525.1 GCA_903924955.1 uncultured beta proteobacterium
CCTGCCAATGCCCAATTCAACGGTCCTTCTGGCCAGGCGTTGGACGAGTTGTTCTTGGCACCGCTCAGTCTTGGGCGCGAGGATGCCTGGTTGTGCGACCTGATCCCGCATAGCTGCAAGAATAAGTCACAGAAACTGGCGCTCGCGCGGGAGTATGACAAAAAGATTGAGGAGTTGAGGCTGCCGGCATACGACTGGCCCGAGCTTCCGCCTTCGCTTGCCACCCCGCAACGCCGCGACGAGATCGAGTCGGAGCTTTTAGAGTCTAAGGCTGACATCGTCATCACGTTGGGCGACCAACCACTCAAGTGGTTCGCGTCACATTTCGGAGCACATTCATCGCTGTCGGAATATGGCCGTGATCCAGAGCACTATGGTCGGCTGCATGAATTAAAGGTGGCCGACCGCGCAATTTGGCTGCTGCCGCTTGTCCACCCACGGCAGGCTGATGGCCTAGGGCGCCATACTAAAGACTGGTTGAGCATCCATCGTCGATGGGCAGAGAATCCTCCTGATCAAGCGCTCATCGCCCGACTAACGTCGCGTTCGGACAAGCCGCTATAGTGAGGCTATGCTGCGTGATAGAGCCGGCATTGCGAGCTACGGCCAGAATCGTTTCTGGCGCGTCCAGGATGGCCGTGGTGACGCCGGGAGTGCTCGGCAGGAGCCAAAGCACGTCTTCCGCCTCGGGTGGCCAGTCTGGTGAGTCCAGACCAAAGCCGCAATCGTCAAATGAGTTTACTGAGTAAAAATCATTGAGGCTGCCGAGCCGCGCGCCGTAATCATTTCCCGCCACGTCACGGACGACACGGGTCGCATGGCCGGCATGGTTAAGATGATAGTTGATCAATATTCGCTTCAATTAAATTCGCGCACTTCACATCCTATCGCCTTCTCTCACCGTACTTTTGATCAAGCCATCGCACGGAAGAGAATGTCAATATCCCCATAGCCTTCAGCCCAGCCATCTTAATGGCATCTCCTGCTGACTTCTGCTTAAATGGATTTAGGGCTGAATTGCCAGATATCTTCTCGGTGCCGGTAATCACTGTATCACCACTAACCGAAGTTAAGTACCCCCTGACTACGGCATCCCCCGATATAACGGCATTACCAGAAATAAAACATTTTTCAGCAACCAACGCATTATCGCATATCTGGGCATTCCCAAAAACAAAGGCTGTTCCAGTGACACGGGCACGTCCAAAGACTTTTGCATCACCATAGACCATGGCACCCCAAGTAATTTGGGCTTCTTCAGCTACCACCGCATTACCGAAAACGGTCGCATCATCATAAACCCAACAACCGCATTCATGGGATAGATTGCTTTCCTTCTCAATCCAGCCCCCAATCAGACCGTCATGGAGCCTAACAATTCGACGCACGACAACATCCATTCTTGTTTCGCTCTGCCCGGTAAACTCATATTTCTTTGCAACTGGCCTGTTTGCGGGCGTGGCTACTGGCGCAATGATCTTTGTTGGGTCTGATTTTGGGGCTGTGATCATCTGCGTACACAGGGGGCATGGTACCGATAGACCCGCACCACGCGAGTCAACTGACAGTCGTCCGCCACAGTACGTGCAAAAGAACGATATGTCTGGCATATACCCTCCACATTTACGCGCCGCTGAAGAATAGTTTCACCAGATAAGAAAATTCTTGGGCGTGGCCACCAGAGGCGCGCCGCTTTTCGACCACATGTTGAGGCTGAAAAATCACATACATATCTTTACGTAGCATACCGCAAAAGCAAGCTTATTAGGGGTGAAATATCGTGCGGGTGAGTGTCGGGGCGATGCGGCGTCGCGAGTTCTGGCTTGAGGTTCAGGTTTCATTTCTACTCAGCAATACGAATGAGGCGTCATCTCTGCCACATACTTGAGCCGCAGGCGTCGATTGCGCTTAACGGCCGGCGGACATTCGGCTAGGCTAGCCACGCAGTCACAGGGCGCCATGAAAGCCACAGGAAAAAAACAGCCGTTGCGCTTCAACCTCGCGGATGCGCAGGCCCAGTTGGTGGCCACCGTGAGGCGGAGGGCCGAGGCAGATCGGGCGACCGATGCCGCGGCTGCGGCACAGTTGAAGGCCGCCGTGTGGCGGAAGATTAAGGCAGACGCCTCGGCGTTCGAGAAATACGACAAGGCTGCGCTCTTGGGTCGTTCATTCCAGTTCAAAGGGCACTGGCGCGGCAATCTGCTCACCGTTGCATCCGTCAGCGCATTGCTGGCCGAACTGGAAAAAGACAAGAAGCGGATCACCAAGGCGGCAGACAAAAAGGTGTGCCTGCAGGTCCTGCTGGTGAACTTGGAGGAGGCTTACCATCGAAGCCGGTCGTTCGTGCGCATCTCAAAAAACAAAGCGC
>CAIYDK010000526.1 GCA_903924955.1 uncultured beta proteobacterium
ATGAACTGGCCTGCTTCGTCCACTAAGAAAATTACTTTGTGACTGGCGGGACGGGTGGCCAGGTAGTCTTTCACCACCTTGGCGAAGCCTTCAATGGTGACGCGGTAGTCTTCGCGGGCGCTGTCGAACCAGAGACCCGCAGACTCAGGTGTCATCTTCAAGGCGGGGACGAGCGCTGCTATCACGTCATCGCGCAGAAAGTCGACTGCGTCGCGTTGCTCCTCCCAGGTGCTGCCGTTGGATGCTGCAAAGGCCGCCTTGAAGGTGTCGTAGGTCCCTTTGGCAACCAGATGGCGCTCCATGTCGGCAATATGCGGCGCATCGCCCGAGTAACCCACTTTCTCGTTGAACAGGCGCAAACAGACCTGCAGAATGGGATCCGGATCAGCCTTGTTGGCCTTGGCGTCGATATTGAACAAAATCACATCGGCCGTGCCGTGCACCGCACGCTGGATGTCAGCCAGCAGCATGGCGTCCTTGATCTTCTGGTGGTCAAAGAACTGGGCGGCGAAGCGTCTTTCGCCATTTTCCGGGTTGCTGGCTTGGATGTTCTCCAGTAAATAGGAGAGGATTTTGATGAAATGCGACTTGCCTGAGCCAAAGAAACCTGAAACCCAAACTCCCATGCGATCGGTTATGGCTGGATCATTGGGGCGATCAATGGCTGCCAGGTAAGCGTCGAAGAATTTGCGGAGGTACTCACTGATCTGCTTGGTGACGACGTATTCCTCCAGCTCTTGCCAGACGCTGGCGGCATCCATCTGGTCGGCCTTGACGACGCCGTTGATCGGGCGGTCGATGGGTTTGACGAACAGTTCGCGGATCTTCATGTGGTTTGTCTCTGGTTCACGAATAGAGTCAGTTTGCGCCGGGCGATCAGGTCGCATCCGGCACCAGGCGGAAGGCACGGTAGTAGTGGTCTTCAGCCAGGGTGTTAAACAAACGCAGCGAATGCCCGTCGTAACGGCCCGGAAAGAACATCAGCAAGGGGGTTGTACCCATGATTGGGTGTAGCGCTGAGAGCAAAGTGTGGGTGCGCAGCATGGGGTAAACAGCGCCCACTCCGGTCAAGATCAAAAGGTCGAGACTTGGCATATCAAACTGGCTGGCGATCTTTTGCGCCAGTTTGTCTTCTTTGAGAACAGAGCGAAGCGCCGCCAATGCACCATCGTCACCTTTGACTTGCTGCATTTCGATAGCTTTATCCAACAACTTGCGCTCTTCCAGCAGGTCGGTTACGAGCTTGAGCAAGTCAACAGTGGCGGCAGTGATGGGTGGGTCTTGCTTACCCAAGGCTGGCAACACGGTGCCGGTCAAGAAATCGCGAACATCGAGTTCGCGCTCCGGTGGATAGTCAAATATCCAAAAGCCTATTTCGTTGCCCAGACCTTTGCTGTCAAGAAAGTCTCTTGAACAAACACGGGGCAGGATCTGGTTCAGTCGCTCGTCAAGATTGAGGGTCATCTGATGCGCTCCAGACATTCAAGGACATAGGATTCCTTACGATCTTTCAGGTATTTGCGGACAACCGGGTGCAGGGACCGCGGCGTCAATCGCATTGTGCGGGCGCTTTCCAGGTATTTGGCCTCAGTCAGAATGCGAATGATGACCTGAAAGAGTTTGGCCTTGGTGCTGTCACTCCACCCCAGAACCGCTTCATCCTGATGCGAACAGTTCGTCAAGAAATCCTGCCAGTCCAAAGGGGAAAGAGCATTCTCCAGACGACGCTGACGATCGGCGTAGACATGGCGCATGAAGTCGCCCAACAGCGCACTGTGCTTGACGGCCGCAGCCAACAACAACTGCACGACCACTTCGACCTCACGCTGTGCAATCATTTTCCAGGCTTGGTCATCTAGTGTGGCAAGGCGCCTTTGTATCAAGCGGGCTTGCCGGCGGGCAGTGGCAGGTGTTCTTTTTTGAAGGAGGTTTTCTACCTCAACGGCATGTTGCCAAGCAGCTTCATCTGGATGTGACAGAAGGAGTGCGGCGATGCGTCTGCTTTCTGCTGGCATCAATGAACCCGCAGAAATCTCTGCGTTGTAGCGGGTCATGCTGATGACCGATCACACATACTTTGCGGCAGCCTCCAAAAATCCTCTTTGCACCTTTGACCTCAAATCCGCTGGCGCCAGAACTTCCACATCCGACCCAAAGCGCATGATGTCGCCCGCGAGTTCGCGATCATCTGAGTAGGGAAACGACAACACATAACTGCCGTCAGACTCGGTTTTGCTTTCCTGCAACGGATGCCACTGTTCACCCGCCACCCAACGCGCCCTCTCGGGCGTGAACTTGAGGGTAGCCCAGGCTTTGGGCGATCCACCGAAAATGCCGTAACCAGCAGCGACAGCTTCATCGATGCGTTTGGTTGCGACCTCTTTGGCTGCGGTCTCCAACACATCCAGCCGCGTGATCGCATCAATGCTGAAGTTGCGAATGTCGTCGCGCAGATGGCACCAGGCATCCAGATACCAATTGTCGCGGTAATGAACCAAGCGCTGCGGTGACACTTCACGCTCGGTCGTCTTGCCGTTTTGTCGGCTGAAGTGCAAGATCTTGAGCCGTTTACGAGCCAAAGTGGCGGCGGCTACCGCTTCAAATGATTTGACGACAACAATGCGCTTGCCGGCATGCACGATGCGGATACGCTTGGCAATGTCCTGACTGGTCAAACCATGCTTGTCCATTAATTGGCTCAGCCGGTCTTTCAGGGGTTTGAGCTTGGAGCCCAGCAGGCCCGGCTCCAGTTGTTCCAGCAGTTGCTGAATAGTGACTAGGGCTAGGATTTCTTCCTGGCTGAACCAGAGTCCCGGCAACTCAGTGTCAGTATGGCCCTGCTCCAGGGTGTAGCCACCAAGTTCGCGGTCAAACTTGATGGGCACATGCAACTGGTCACGCAGTTTGGCGATATCGCGCTTGAAAGTGGCCGGTGAGATTTCGAGTGCAGCCATCAGGGAGCTCGCAGAGACGGCTCTTCTGCCGCTCAACAAGCTCTTGTACTGATACAGCCTGACAACCTCGCTCATGCCTTCCCCGCACTTTCTTGGTCATTTTCAGTTGATCATATGCGATGGGATGCTGCCCCCAGGGTTGGACCCTTGCACGCGTCTCAGTAATTACCCTGGGGGCATCCCCTCCCTCAACGCGCTGTGACAGCTTGTTCGGTCCGGGTGCGCGCTCAAGTAGTTGGTTTGCTCCCGCCCCGCCGGCCCTTGCCCTCTTCCGCTTTCTTGCGCAGGTAGGACGGCATCGCCGCATGAGTCTCATCCATTGAATACATTACATCGACCCTGGCGTTCAGTCGGCTGGACATCTTCCTCTGAGAAAACATCACTTCCTTGGACATCATCTCTGCGTC
>CAIYDK010000527.1 GCA_903924955.1 uncultured beta proteobacterium
GCTAAGCATATTGAGCACGCCGGCCGGAATGCCGGCGCGGATCGCCAGTTCTGCTGCAGCCAGCGCGGTCAAGGGTGTCAATTCGGCCGGTTTGATAATCACTGTGCAGCCGGCCGCCAAGGCAGGCGCTACCTTGCGGGTGATCATGGCTAACGGGAAGTTCCATGGCGTGATGGCCGCGCAGACACCAATGGGTTGCTTGAGCACCATCAGGCGGCGGTTGTTGTCAAACTGGGGCAGGGTCTCGCCATTGATGCGTTTGGCTTCTTCTGCAAACCACTCGACGAAACTGGCACCGTAGGCGACCTCGCCCCTGGCCTCGGCAAAGGGCTTACCTTGTTCCGCGGTCATCAGACGTCCCAAGTCATCCTGGTTGGCCATCAGCAGGTCAAACCATTTGCGCAGGATGATGGAGCGTTCCTTGGCGGTTTTAGTGCGCCATGGACCCCACGCCGCGTTGGCTGCAGTGATGGCAGCCTGGGCATCCGACGCGTCCAGGTTGGCTACTTCTGCCAGTTTGGCGCCGGTGGCGGGGTCCAGTACGTCAAAACGGCTGGCTCCGCCGACCCACTGCCCGTTGATGAGTCCATCGGTCTTGAGCAGGGAAGGGTCTTTGAGCAGGGCAAGTGGGTTAGGCAGGTTTTGCATGATGGGACTCTTGCGGAATGGGTTAGATCGGACTGTAGCGAAATTCAACGGCAACTGTAATCACCTCGGCGTCAGTATGACCGGACTTTCTGAGCGCTTGTGCCGGGCGATAATAGTTCGTTGGCCGGAACGCTTTGTGCAGTTTGGCCAAGTGTGTCTTTGTCGTTATTTTTGCCTTTTGAGTGCTCTGCCATGACCCAATCCACCATGAATGTCGCCGACATTCGCAAAACATTTCTCGATTTCTTTGAATCCAAGGGCCACACTGTGGTCGAAAGCAGCCCCCTTGTGCCGGGCAACGACCCCACGCTGATGTTCACCAATTCGGGCATGGTGCAGTTCAAGGACGTGTTCTTGGGTGCTGACAAGCGCTCCTATGTGCGCGCAGCGTCGGTTCAGGCATGTCTGCGAGCCGGGGGCAAGCACAACGACCTGGAAAACGTGGGCTACACCGCGCGACACCATACTTTCTTTGAAATGCTGGGCAACTGGAGCTTTGGCGACTACTTCAAGCGTGAATCCCTCATGTGGGCATGGGAACTGTTGACGGAGGTATACAAACTGCCGGCAGACAAACTTTGGGCGACCGTCTACATTGACGATGATGAGGCCTACGCCATCTGGACCCAGGACATCGGCCTGCCACCCGAGCGCGTGGTGCGTATTGGTGACAATAAAGGCGCCAAGTATGCTTCCGACAACTTCTGGATGATGGCCGACACCGGCCCCTGTGGGCCCTGCTCCGAAATCTTCTATGACCACGGCCCCGAAATTCCTGGAGGCCCCCCCGGCAGCCCTGACCAGGATGGTGACCGCTACATTGAGATCTGGAACAACGTGTTCATGCAGTTCGACATGCAAACGGATGGTTCGGTCAAACCGCTGCCCGCACCTTGTGTGGACACCGGGATGGGACTGGAGCGCTTGGCCGCCATCCTGCAGCATGTGCACAGCAATTACGAGATCGACTTGTTTGACAAGCTGATCAGCGCAGCGTCGCGCGAGACGGGATGCGCCGATCTGTCGAACAAGAGCCTGCGCGTGATTGCCGACCACATTCGCGCTACGGCGTTTTTGGTGAGCGACGGTGTGCTGCCCGGTAATGAGGGCCGTGGCTATGTGCAGCGCCGCATCATTCGTCGCGCGATTCGCCACGGTTATAAGCTGGGCCAGAAGGCCCCGTTTTTCTACAAATTGGTGGGCGATCTGGTCGCCGTGATGGGTGAAGCCTATCCACGACTGGCCGCGCAGCAGCAACGCATTGCCGAAGTATTGCGCATTGAAGAGGAGCGGTTCTTTGAAACACTGGCGACCGGTATGGAAATTTTGGACGCAGCCCTAGCCGGTGGCGCCAAGCAACTGCCGGGCGAAGTGGCGTTCAAGCTGCACGATACCTATGGCTTTCCCTTGGACCTCTCAGCCGATGTGTGCCGTGAAAACGGCGTCGAAGTGGACGCCGAAGGTTTCAATGTCGCCATGGAAAAGCAAAAGGCCCAAGGCCGCGCTGCTGGCAAGTTCAAGCAGGACCGCGCGCTGGACTACAGCGGACATTCGAACGCCTTCGTGGGTTACGACCACTTGACCTATGGCACCAATATCGTGGCGCTTTACGCTGATGGTGTGGCCGTTGAGGAATTGACCGAGGGCCAGTCTGGCGTTGTAGTGCTCGACTCGACGCCCTTTTATTCCGAAAGTGGCGGCCAGGTGGGTGATGTGGGTGCGGTTTTTTGCGACCACGCTCTATTCATGGTTGGTGATGTTCAAAAAATCAGGTCCGATGTCTACGGCCACCATGGGTCGGTCACCACAGGCAGCCTTAAAATGGGTGACCTGGTGAACGCCCATGTGGATGCACCCCTTCGGGCCTCCACCACCCGTAACCATTCGGCTACCCACCTGATGCATAAGGCCTTGCGCGAAGTGCTGGGCGATCATGTGCAGCAGAAGGGCAGCCTGGTTACGCCAGAGCGCACCCGCTTTGACTTTGCGCACAACGCTCCGGTTACAGATGAGCAGATCCATGAAATTGAGTTTCGTGTGAATGCTGAAATACTGAAGAATTCGGCCACCCAGGCCCGGGTGATGGATATCGAATCTGCCCAAAAGACTGGGGCGATGATGTTGTTTGGCGAGAAATACGGTGAAACCGTGCGTGTGCTCGACATTGGTACCAGCCGCGAGTTGTGCGGCGGTATCCACGTGCAGCGCACTGGCGACATCGGCATCTTCAAGGTGGTGGGAGAGAGCGGCGTCGCCGCTGGCGTGCGCCGTATTGAGGCGGTCACTGGGCAGAATGCGCTTGCTTATTTGCAGAACCTGGAGGACACCGTTAGCGCAGCAGCCAGCACGCTCAAAACCCCCGTGCCCGAGCTGACTGACAAGCTGGGCCATGTGTTGGACCACGTTAAAGCGCTGGAAAGAGAAGTGGCAGCGCTAAAGGGCAAGCTGGCCTCTGCGCAGGGCGACGAAATGCTTAGCCAGGCCATTGACCTGGGCGGTGTCAAGCTGCTGGTGGCCAAACTGGATGGAGCGGATGCCAAAACCCTGCGCGACACCATGGACAAGCTCAAGGACAAGCTCAAGACCGCTGTCATTGTGTTGGGCGTCGTGGATGGCGAAAAAGTACAGCTCGCCGTGGGTGTGACTCCCGACACTACGGGCAAGGTCAAGGCAGGCGAGTTGGTCAACTTCATCGCAGCGCAAGTGGGCGGCAAGGGCGGCGGCAAGGCAGACATGGCGATGGCGGGTGGTACTGAACCGGGCAAACTGGCCGCCGCCTTGGCCAGCGTGCAGGGCTGGGTTGCAGCCAAACTGTAAGCAACTTCTATAGCTTGCTACTTAATATGTAGCACGATACGCACATCCGATGGGGGCTATCGGCCTCTTTCTTATTTTTTTAACAAGGAGCAACCGTGAACCAACCCACCAAGTATCTTTTGGACGAAAGCCAGATGCCTCGCTTCTGGTACAACATCCAGGCCGACTTGCCGAAGCCTGCCCCGGCTGTGCTGCACCCGGCTACCTTGCAGCCTGTGGGTCCAGACGATCTGGCACCGCTGTTTCCCATGGCACTGATCCTGCAGGAGGTGAGCCAGGAGCGTGAAATCGAGATTCCAGAACCGGTGCGTGATGTGTTTCGCCTGTGGCGACCAGCCCCGCTGTTCCGCGCCCATCGCCTCGAAAAAGCGTTGGGTACGCCGGCCCACATTTATTACAAGTATGAAGGCGTAAGCCCCGCCGGTAGCCATAAGCCCAACACTGCGGTGCCCCAAGCCTTCTATAACAAAGAAGCCGGCGTCAAGCGACTGGTGACCGAAACGGGTGCTGGCCAGTGGGGAACCTCCCTGGCATTTGCCGGCTCGTTGTTCGGATTGCAGGTTGAGGTCTACCAGGTGCGCGTCTCCTATGACCAAAAACCCTACCGTCGCGCTGTGATGGAGACTTATGGCGCGCGCTGCGTAGCGTCACCCTCCAATGAAACGGCGTATGGGCGATCGGTTCTGGCCAAGAACCCCAATCATCCTGGTAGTCTGGGCATTGCCATCTCCGAAGCAGTGGAACTGGCCGTGCAGCGCGAGGACACCAAGTACGCGCTGGGCTCGGTGTTAAACCATGTTCTGCTGCACCAGACCATCATCGGCCAGGAGGCCATGGAACAAATGAAGATGGCCGACGCCTGGCCCGATGTGGTGATTGGTTGCGCCGGTGGCGGCTCCAACTTTGCGGGCATTGCCTTCCCCTTTATCGGCCATGGCCTGCGCGGCGGTGAAAAATCCCGCATCGTGGCGGTAGAGCCCGCGGCCTGCCCGTCACTCACGCGTGGCAAATATGCCTATGACTTTGGCGATACCGCAGGCATGACACCCCTGAGCAAGATGCACACACTGGGCAGCCAATTCACGCCGCCCGGCTTTCATGCGGGCGGCCAGCGGTACCACGGCATGGCACCGCTGGTATCCCATTGCAAGGAACTGGGCCTGCTGGAGGCTGTGGCCTACAACCAGGTGGAGTGCTTCGAAGCGGGCGTGCTGTTTGCCCGCAACGAGGGCATCGTGCCCGCGCCCGAGTCCAACCACGCCGTCAAGGGCGCCATAGACGAAGCCCTTCGCTGCAAGCGCGAGGGCAAGTCAGAGAACATCCTGTTCTGCTTGTCAGGCCACGGCCACTTTGACATGGCCTCCTACCAGAAGTATTTTGCTGGCGAGTTGTCGGATGAAAGCTACGACGAGCGTGAGCTGGCCATGGCTTTGGAGGGATTGCCCAGCGTGCCAGAGTCTGCCTGAAGCCCCGCGCGCCAGGCCTTCGGCGTAAAGCAACTGACTCAGGAACCACCATGGGCGCAGACACTGACTTGAACAGACAGTTCCGGCAATTGCAGCAGCAGCATCTCGCCCTTCAGGCCGACTACCAGGCGTTGGTGGAAGAGCAGCAGCGACAGGCCAGCTCCAAGCACCGATGGCTGCAACAACGTACGAGTGAATTGCAGGCGGAGGCACGCGAGCAACAAAAGGCCGAAGCCTTGCAACGCGTCTTCTATCGAATTGCCGAACGGGCTGCGGCGGGCCTGTCCTTCTATGACTTCCTGCAGTCGGTGCATGGTTTGCTGGGCGAATTGCTCTATGCCAAAAACTGTTACGTCTGCCTGTACGATGCAAGCAAGGGTTTGAATCATTTCCCCTACTACGTCGATGAGCGCGATGGTGACACCTTGCAACTCAACAACGTGCCGTACTGTCGTGGCCTGACTGAATATGTTTTGCGCACGCAGCAAGCCCAAATCATCGATTCCAAGCGCCTTAAGGAGCTTGAAATTGCAGGCGAGGTCACCGAGGGTAGCGGGGACATGACCTTTAGTTCCTGGCTGGGCGTACCCATGCAGATTCGCGGTGCGATCGGGGGCATTCTGGCAGTACAGGGCTATGAACCCGGCATTGCCTATGCAGCCTCCGATGCCGACATTCTGTCGTTCGTCGCCAACCACGTCAGCAGTGCGATCGAACGTTACCAGGCGCTGGATGAACTTCGCAAGTCCGAGGAGCGCTATCGCACAGTAATCGAAAAAGTGGGTGTGGGTGTAGTTGTCGTGCAGGAGGGTCGCATGGTGTTTGCCAACCCTTCACTGGTTCGCATCGTTGGCCACCCATTGGACTTCCTCCTGTCGCAACCGTTTACTGCCACCATTCACCCGGATGACGTACCAATCGTGGTGGAGCGACACCGGCGCCGCCTTCGGGGTGAGGCAGTCGAACAGTTTTATGGTTTCCGGTGCGTTACACAAGCAGGCGAGGTTCGTTCACTGGAGCTTTCGGCGGTAAAAATAGAGTGGGACAAGCGTGATGCAACGCTGATGTTTGTAGTCGACGCAACAGCACGTCTGGAGGATGAAAAGGCTCAGTTGCTCACTTTGCAACGGCAATCGGAGCTCAATAGCATGAAGTCGCGTTTCATTTCGATGGCTTCTCACGAGTTCCGCACCCCGCTGGCCACCATTCATGGGTCGGTGGAATTACTCCAACACTATGGTGAACGTCTTTCGGCCGACAAGAAGCAAGTGACGCTGCAGAAGATCGACGCAGCGGTACAGCGCATGACGCACATGCTGGAAAACGTGTTGCTGATTGGTCGCAGTGATTCGGGTCAACTTGAGTTCAAACCCACTCCACTTGCCATCACGCCGTTTTGCCTGGGCCTGGTGGACGAGTTGCGCAGTTCCATGACGAGCCAATTCAGTCACATTCATCTGGCACTCGAGTTGCCGCCGTCAGATCAACAGTTCCTGCTCGATGACATCCTGGTGCGCAATATCGTCGGCAACTTGCTGTCCAACGCGCTCAAGTATTCACCGGAGCGCGGCGAAGTGCGCTTCACTGTCCGTGAACTCGACAGTCAACTGCTGTTCATCGTGTCAGATCAGGGCATAGGCATTCCACCAGCCGACCAACCCCATATGTTTGAGAGTTTTCATCGTGCCAGCAACGTCGGAGCCATTGCCGGCACGGGGTTGGGACTGTCGATTGTGAAAGATGCGGTAAGCTGCCACAAGGGCAGCATTGAGGTCCACAGCGAGGTTGGGCGGGGGAGTCGCTTCACCGTGACACTTCCAATTTCGAGCATTGCAAATCGGAGCGTGTCCTGATGAAAATTTTGATTGCCGAAGACGAGCCTTCCCTTCGCGAAAACCTGCAATGGATGCTTGAAATGGAGGGCTACACGGTGCTGGCGGCCTGCGATGGGCGCGATGCCTTCGAGCGGGCCTGCGATAGCGCACCCGATTTGGTTATCACGGATGTGATGATGCCCCACCTGGACGGCTATGGACTGGTTAAGGCGCTGCGTGAACGGGAGAGCACCGCCACCACGCCCATCATCATGTTGTCAGCCAAGGCAGACCGGGGCGATATTCGGGCTGGCATGAATCTGGGTGCTGACGACTACATCACCAAACCCTACCGCCGGGAAGAGTTGCTGGCTGCAATCAGTTCCCGGTTGGCACGTAAGGCAAGTCTGGATGAGGCCGCCCTGCGCTTGCGCACGGAAGCCAGCCAGGATCAGCAATACGATGCGCTGACCACCTTGCCCGGTAAGGAGCAGTTTGACAAACGGCTTGCCACCGCTTTAGCGGGCTGTAGCGGGACCCGCAATGTGGTGTCGGTCGTATGTTTGGGACTAGATGGGTTTTCAAAGATCAACGACTCATTGGGAAAGATTGTGGGTGACGGGGTGCTGCGGGAGGCGGCGAAACGCCTGTTTGAACACCTGGATCAGTTTGACGCCTCGCTCAATGTGGTTGCACGATTGGGCGGTGACACGTTCGTTGCCTGTTTGACTGGCGTCCATGATCAAGCGGCGCTGGAGTGCGCTGCCACTGAACTGTTGAGCTTGCTGGCCGCGCCCTATCTGGTGGATGGAAACACGCTGTTTCTAACGGCCTGTGCCGGTGCCAGCATCTACCCCCTGCATACCGACACAGCGCACACGCTGCTTCTCAATGCCGAGTCTGCGTTGCACCATGCCAAGTCCTGTGCTCCCGGTTCCTACTGGCTCTTTGATGCAGCCATGAATCGGCAGGTGGCTCGCAGGCTACAGCTTCATAACGCACTGCACGTGGCACTGGAACGCGATGAGTTGCAGGTTTTTTACCAGCCCCAGGTGCGCATTGAGACCGGTGATCTGGTCGGCTTTGAGGCTCTGCTGCGCTGGCAGCACCCGGCTCTGGGATGGATTTCGCCGGCCGAGTTCATCCCGGTCGCCGAAGAAAGCGGCATCATCATCAAGATTGGCGAATGGGTGATGCGCACGGCAGCTGCACAGGCGGTTGCCTGGCTGGCACTGGGGCATTCGGGGTTTCGCATGGCGGTCAACCTCTCGGTGCGTCAGTTCGCTGGCAACAATCTGCCCAATCTGGTGCGTAAGGTGCTGCATGACACGGGTCTTCCCGCACAGGTACTGGAACTCGAAGTCACTGAAAGCCTGGCGCTGCAAAGCGTGGCCTCCACGCTTGGAACACTGCACGAATGCAAGTCATTGGGTGTGAAGCTTGCCATGGATGACTTCGGTACCGGCTATTCCAGCCTGTCCTACCTCAAACGCTATCCGCTGAACGCACTCAAGATCGATCAGTCGTTTGTGCGCAATATTACCCAGGATGCAGGAGACGCCGCCATTACCCAAGCTATCGTGGCCATGGCCCACAGCTTTGGCATGTCCGTGATTGCTGAAGGGGTGGAGACAACCGAGCAGCTCGAGTTCTTGCGCACCCTGGGTTGCGAGGAATTTCAGGGCTATTTATTCAGCCGCCCGGTGCCTGCTTTTGAAGCGGTGAAATGCTTCAGTGGGTATCAGGGCAGAGTTGCTCCGTTATGAGCCTGCCACTCCCGCCGGATGGTGCTGACCCGGCTGCGAGCGTGCTGGAGTCGCTGCGCCAGTCGGAGGAGCGCTATCGCCTGGTGGTGGAGCATCTGGGCGAGGGAATGTTTGTCGTGCAAAACAACTGCATCGTGTTCTCAAACCGCCTGGCCAGCGAAATCATGCGCGTTCCACGCGAAGAGATGCTGGGTGCCGACCCGATTGAATGGATACATCCGCAGGACCGTGCCAGCTTGCTGGAGTTGCGTTCCAGGCTGCGTGAAAAACGCGAAATTCAGGCCAGCTACGAGTTGCGCCATATTGGCCGTGACGGCGTTGAGCGCTGGTTGAAGGTTAGGCCAACACCGATGGCGTGGCAGGGCGGGCAGGCAACGCTGACGCTGTTCTCCGAGATCACCGAGCACAAGGAAATGGCGATCGCCCTGCAACGCTCAGAGGAGCGCTACCGTGCTGTCATTGAGCATGTGGACTCCGGCATGGTGGTGCTGCAGGATGATCGACTGGTCTACGCCAACCGCCGCGCAGCAGAAATTACACGCATGTCGCCCGAGGAGTTGCTGAGCACCGGATTTTGGCGTCGCTTGCACCCGCAGGACCTGGAGCTGATTCTGGAACGTAGTCGCCGACGTCTGGCAGGAGAAAATGTTCCGAACCGTTATGAAGTCCGTCTTCTTTTCGAAGACGGCAGCATTTGCTGGATTGAATTAGGCGTATCCATCGTCCCGTGGGAAGGAAAGCCGGCCACCATCACCTTCTTTTCTGACGTTAACGAGCGCCGTCAAATCACGCAGGCGCTGCACCGTTCCGAAGAACGCTACCGCGCTGTCATTGAACATTCGGGCGAAGGCATGTTGGTCGTTCAGGCCGGCAAGGTCGTTTTTGCCAATGCACGAGCCGCCGAAATGGTTCAATTAAGCAACGAAGATGTGCTTCGTGAGGGATTCCTGCACCGCATCCACCCCGATGATCGAAGTGAATTCAGCGCGCGCTACCGTCGCCGCATGAGCGGACAGGACGTGTCGAGTCGCTATGAAACGCGGCTGTTGCTGCCAGATGACAGCGTTCGCTGGCTGGATATCAGCGTGACCGTGGTGCCATGGGATGGGGGGCAGGCCACACTTTCCTTTTTCTCGGACATCACGGAGCGCAAGAAGGCTGAGCAGGAGTTGCTTCGCACTGCGTCGGAGCGCGAGGCCATCCTGAACAACGCACTGGTTGGCATCGTGCTGTCGGTGGCGCGTCGCCATGAGTGGGTCAATGAAAAATTCGCCTCACTAATGGGCTTTGCTCCCGCGGAACTGATTGGTCAAAGTTCCCGATACCTGTACGCCGACGATCACACCTATGAACAGTTCGGGATCGACGCCAGGGCGGAGCTGATCGCTACCGGTGCCTGTGTGAATGAGCGCCAGTTGCGTCGGCGCAATGGAGAAATGTTCTGGGTGGTCATGGCTGGAAGTTGTGTGCGCAGTCATGACCCCGACTCGGGCGTCATCTGGACCTTCCTGGACATCACGGAGCGCAAAAGAGCAGAAGAGGATACCCACCGAGCCTTGCTTAAGCAAGCCGAACTCAATGAGTTGCGTGCGCGCTTTGTCGCCATGACCAGCCATGAATTTCGTACCCCACTTGCCAGCATTCTTTCTTCACAGGATTTGCTCAAGCATTACAGTGAGCGTCTGCCGATTGCTGAACGGCAAAAGATACTCAACACCATTGAAACCAGCGTTCACCGGATGACCCGGATGCTGGACCGCGTCTTGCTTTTGGGCAAGGCCGAGGCGCAAATGCTCGACTTTAACCCGCAAGAACTGGATCTGAACTTACTCTGCCAGAACTTGGTTGTCGAGGCGCAAAGCCAGCAGCCCGCTAGCCAGTGCCGGGTGGTTTTGGAGACTTCGTCTGAAGCCCTTGTAGGGCAGTACGATGAAAAGTTGCTGCGCCACATTTTCGGCAATCTACTGTCCAACGCGATCAAGTACTCGCCTAGCGGTGGCGAGGTGAGTTTGAAGGTCACCCGGCGCGGCACCGAAACCGAGTTTGAGGTATCAGACCAGGGAATCGGTATTCCGGCGGATGAAATCGGACATCTGTTCGAGTCGTTTCACCGAGCCAGCAATGTAGGCGCGATTTCCGGCACCGGTCTGGGTTTGGCGATAGTCAAGCAATCTGTCACGTTGCATGGCGGAAACATTGAACTGAAAAGCGTAGTCGGTCAGGGCACTACATTTACCGTCACGCTCTAGCCCTATATTTTCCAAGAATTCTGCTCCCAGAGCCGCTTTGCCAAACCATCCCTGGCGTCCTCGGGTGGCAGTGCAGGTGCGTCCGGTGCGAGTTGCGTGCGAACGAGTCGCTGTAGCGTCTCCATGTGGGGCGTGACGGTGCCAAAAAACAGGGCTTTGTCACGCCGGCAGATGAGCAGCGTGGGAAAGTTTTCCACTGTGATCGGGTCGACCAGTTCGGACTCGTCTTCTACATCAACCCACAGGAATCGCGCGCCAGGGAACTGCGCCTGCATTTTCTCAAATGGGGCCTGGTAGTCGCGGCAGGTGCCGCACCACTCGGCGCACAGGCAGGCGATCAGCAAATCTGCCGCAGAGGAGGGTAGGGGTGTCAACATATTCCAATGATCGCAGAAGATATAACCTGACCTAGATCAAGAACTCAATTGGCCAATGGGGCACATTTCAGATTCTGGGATTGCATTTCACTCAGACCCGCAGTGAAGTCCCGGACCAATGAGGGGAATTGCATGTTCCAGGTACGCATTCACGGGCGTGGAGGGCAGGGCGTTGTAACCGGCGCTGAAATGCTCTCCATAGCAGCCTTCCAGGGGGGGCGCCATGCGCAGGCTTTCCCCAGTTTCGGTTCCGAACGAACCGGCGCTCCGGTGGTGGCGTTTTGCCGTATGGATGATAAAGAGATCCGGTTGCGCGAGCCCATCATGGAGCCCGACGCACTCATCATTCAGGATCCCACGCTGCTGCATCAGGTGGACGTATTCAGTGGCCTTAAAAAAGACGGCTACATCCTGATCAATACCACGAAGACGTTTGACCAGTTAGGGCTGGGTGAGTTCGTCAAATGGTTCCGGCCCGAGCACCTGCTAACGGTGCCTGCCTCAGAGCTGGCCATGAAACATGTTCGTCGTCCGGTTCCCAATGTCCCGATGTTGGGGGCCTTTGCGGCGCTTGGCGGATTGATTACGCTGGACGCGGTGCATGCGGCCATTCAGCGCAAATTCAGCGGCGCGGTGGCACAGGGAAACATGCAGGCAGCCAGTGAAGCGTATGAAATTGTGATGGAACAGGAAAGGCAGGCCCACCATGCTTGAGCAATGCGAAGGATCGCACGCCGTCGCGCGTGCCGTGGCGCTGAGTCGCCCCGAAGTGATTTGTGCTTATCCCATTTCTCCACAGACCCATATCGTCGAAGGCTTGGGTGAGATGGTCAAATCCCAGAAGTTGGAGCGTTGTGAGTTCATCAACGTTGAGTCTGAATTTGCTGCCCTGAGCGTTGCCATTGGCGCATCAGCCGCCGGAGCGCGCGCCTACACCGCCACCGCCAGCCAGGGCCTGTTGTTCATGGCAGAGGCTGTCTACAACGCATCAGGCCTGGGCCTGCCGATTGTGATGACGGTGGCCAACCGTGCCATTGGTGCACCGATCAACATCTGGAACGACCACACCGACAGCATGTCCATGCGTGACGCGGGCTGGATCCAGATTTTTGCCGAGACCAACCAGGAGGCGCTTGATTTGCACATACAGGCCTTCCGCATCGCAGAGCAACTCTCGCTGCCGGTGATGGTTTGCATGGATGGGTTCATCCTCACGCATGCCTATGAGCGCATCGACATTCCCGATCAAGCCCAGGTAGACCGCTATCTGCCGCCCTACGAGCCGCGCCAGGTGCTTGACCCCAACGACCCGGTGACCATTGGAGCCATGGTGGGGCCTGAAGCTTTTACCGAGGTCCGCTACCTGGCGCATGCCAAGCAGTTGCAGGCGCTGGACCTGTTGCCAGACCTGGCCAAGGAGTTCAGGGAAGTTTTCGGGCGCGATTCAGGCGGACTGGTGAAACCTTACAGGCTGGACGATGCCGAAACCATTGTGATTGCGCTGGGCTCTGTGCTGGGCACGATCAAGGACACGGTCGATGAAATGCGCGAGCAGGGCGTCAAGATTGGTGTACTGGGTATCACGTCCTTTCGCCCATTCCCGATTGAGGCCATTCGGGCAGTGACGGCTCATGCGAAGCGCATCGTGGTGATTGAAAAGTGTTTTGCAGTTGGCATTGGCGGTATTGTTTCGCGCGATGTGCGCAGCGCCGTACAGAGTCGCCCGCAACAGGTTTTTGCCGTCGTGGCCGGGCTGGGCGGGCGGGCTATCACCAAGGCATCGTTGCACAAGATGCTGCTTGAGGCCATTGCAGACAAGCTGGAGTTGCTGACCTTCCTGGACCTGGATTGGGGCATTGTCAATCGCGTCCTGGAGCGTGAGAAGCAACATCGACGCTCGGGCCCGGTTGCCGAGGGCATCCTGCGTGACATTGGTACGGTTTCTTCAAAAATTTCGTGAGGGGAAAACCATGGAACAAACCGTAGTCAAGTTTTACCAGACCGGCACCTTCACCGTAGGCAATCGCCTGTTGGAGTCGAACCAGCGCAGTGTGCAGGCCAACACCAACCGCAATAACTCGCTCAACTCTGGCCACCGCGCCTGTCAGGGCTGCGGGGAAGCACTCGGTGCGCGCTATGCCATTGATGCCGCCATGCAGGCTACCAACGGCCAGTTGATTGCCGCCAATGCCACGGGTTGCCTGGAAGTGTTTTCCACGCCGTACCCGGAGACCTCCTGGCAAATGCCCTGGATTCACTCGCTGTTTGGCAACACTGCCGCGGTCGCAACCGGCATTGCCGCTGCCATGCGTGTCAAGGGCCGCAGTGATGTACGTGTAGTCGCACAAGGGGGGGATGGTGGCACTACAGACATCGGTTTTGGCTGCCTCTCAGGGATGTTTGAGCGCAACGACGATGTGCTCTATATCTGCTACGACAACGAGGCCTACATGAACACCGGCGTGCAGCGATCCTCCGCCACGCCACCGGCCGCCCGCACCGCCACCACCATGCCGGTGGGCCCGCAGCCTGGCAATGTGTTTGGTCAGGGCAAGAACCTGCCGCAAATTGCCATGGCACATGAAATTCCCTACGTGGCCACTGCGACTGTGGCGGATTTGCGTGACCTGGAATACAAGGTCACCAAGGCCATGTCTATCCGTGGCGCACGCTACATCCACATCTTTGTGCCGTGTCCGCTGGGGTGGGGAGCGGCTTCGCACGACACCATCCGCCTGGCGCGCCTGGCCCATGAGTGTGGAGCCTTTCCGGTGTTTGAAGCGGAACGGGGCGAGGTGACGGGTGTGTCAAAAATCCGCCGTCAGGTACCCATCGAGGACTACCTCAAGCCGCAAAAGCGGTTCGCACATTTGTTTGGCGCCAACCCTGATACGCAGACGATCGCGCGATTGCAGGCGATTGCTGACCGCAATATTCGCCGCTTTGGCCTGCTGGAAACAACGGCATAGCCGGCAAGGAGAAGAAATCATGCAAAAACCTTTTGCCATCACGCTTGACGTCGGTTCCTCATTGGCCAATCACACCGGATCGTGGCGCAATTCGCGTCCGGTCTACCTGGACCGTCTGCCACCTTGCAACAACCAGTGCCCGGCCGGCGAAAATATTCAGGCCTGGCTATTCCATGCCGAGTCCGGTGAATATGAGCAGGCTTGGCGCAAGCTGATTGAAGAAAATCCGTTCCCCGCCATCATGGGCCGCGTCTGTTACCACACCTGCGAAAGTGCGTGCAACCGGGGCAAGCTGGATGCACCGGTTGGGATTAACTCGGTTGAGCACTTTTTGGGTGATCAGGCCATTGCACAGGGCTGGAAATTCGCGCCCGCAGCAGCCCCATCCGGAAAAAAGGTGCTGGTCGTCGGAGCCGGGCCATCTGGTTTATCGGCGGCTTATCACCTGGCCCGCTTGGGCCATCAAGTGACGGTGCAGGAGGCTGGGCCTTTACCAGGCGGCATGATGCGCTTTGGCATCCCGCAGTACCGCCTTCCGCGCCAGGTGCTGGACGCCGAGGTGCAGCGTATCGTCGATCTGGGTGTGCGTATTGAGTACAACGTGAAGGTCTCCAATGTGTTGGATGCCCAAAAGCAGGGTGGCTTTGACGCCGTGTTTCTGGCGGTCGGGGCACACATTGCCAAGCGAGCCTATATTCCGGCGGGCGACTCGGCCAAGGTGCTGGATGCGGTAGCTGTGCTGCGCTCCATGGAGGGTGAAGACAAGCCCATGCTGGGTCGCAAGGTGGTGGTTTATGGTGGTGGTAACACGGCCATTGACGTGGCGCGCACCGCCAAGCGCCTGGGCGCGACCGAAGCCATCATTGTCTACCGGCGCAACCGCGAGAAGATGCCGGCCCATGACTTCGAAGTGGAAGAGGCGCTGCAAGAAGGCGTGCTGATCAAGTGGCTGTCCACCATCAAGCAGGCGGGCGAGTCGTCGATCACCGTGGAGAAGATGGCGCTGGATGAAAAGGGCTTTCCGCAGCCCACCGGCGAGTTCGAGACGCTGGAGGCCGACTCCGTCGTTTTGGCACTGGGCCAGGATGTCGATTTGTCGCTGATTGAGGGCGTTCCGGGGCTCGTCGTTGAAGAGGGCGTGGTCAAGGTCGACGCGAACATGATGACGGGGCATGCCGGCATTTTTGCCGGCGGTGATATGGTGCCAGCCGAGCGCAATGTGACCGTGGCGGTTGGCCACGGCAAAAAGGCGGCGCGCAACATCGACGCCTGGCTCAAAGGCGCAGCCTATGTGCCTGCCGCAAAGCACGAACTGGCCAGCTTTGACAAACTCAACACCTGGTACTACAGCGATGCGCCAAAGACCATGCGTCCCATGTTGGACATTATTCGCCGCAAGTCCACCTTCGAGGAAGTGCAGGGCGGACTCGATGAGGGCAACGCGCTTTTCGAGGCGCGACGCTGCCTGTCGTGCGGTAACTGCTTTGAGTGCGATAACTGCTACGGGGTGTGCCCGGACAATGCGGTCATCAAGCACGGCCCGGGCAAAGGGTTCGATTTCAACTACGACTACTGCAAGGGTTGTGGCATTTGCGTGGCCGAATGTCCCAGTGGCTCCATAAAAATGGTGCCAGAGGATATTTGAGGGGCACTGCGTACCGATAATTGATACTTTTTGCAGGAGTTCGCATGCCCCCATCATCCATCCGCCGTATCGCCATATGTACCGGGGGCGGTGACGCGCCCGGGTTGAATGCCGTTATCCGGTCGGTGGTCATAGCCGCTATCAACCGGGGCTGGGAGTGCTACGGTATCCGCGATGGCTTCAATGGCATTTTGTTTCCTGAGCGCTACCTTGAGGGTGGCGTATTCCGCCTGACCTTGGACAAGGTGCGTGATATCGGACATTTGGGCGGCACCATGCTGGGCTCCACCAACAAGGGCAACCCGCTGCACTTCCCGACCCGCATGCCGGATGGCACAACCCACGAGGTTGATCGGTCGGGCGAAATTCTGGAGTACTTTGGCAAGAAGGAACTCGATGCGCTGGTTTCCATTGGCGGCGACGGGTCATTGACCATTGCCGATGCCCTGCACAAGAAGGGACTGCGGGTCGTGGGTGTGCCCAAGACCATTGACAACGACCTGGATAAGACGATGACCACCTTCGGCTTTGACACGGCGGTGGCTTTTGCCACCGAGTGTCTGGACCGTTTGCACAGCACGGCAGAGAGCCACCAGCGCGTGATGGTGGTGGAGGTGATGGGCCGATATGCCGGCTGGATTGCCCTGCACTCGGGTATCGCCGGCAACGCCCATGCCATTCTGATGCCCGAGATTGCGTTTGATCTGGACAAGGTGGTTAGTCGGATTCATGCACGCGATTCCGCTGGTCAGTTGTACTCCGTCGTCGTCGTGGCCGAGGGTGCTGCCCCTCGGGACGGGCACACCGAGCTGCAAGCACCCGCCGAAATCGGACACGCTGAGCGACTGGGTGGCATGGGTGAGCGGGTTGCCAAGGCACTGCAGGAGCGTACGGGCAAGGACACCCGCGTGGTGGTGCTGGGCCATCTATTGCGTGGCGGTAGCCCGACAGCGTTTGACCGTCTGGCGGCAATGCGTTTTGGCGCGGCAGCGGTGCGTGCGCTCGATGAGGGTTTGTCGGGCGTCATGGTTGCGTTGGCCTTCCCCAACGTGAACTACATCGCCCTCGAAGAAGTGGCCGGGCGCATGAAGGCCGTGCCCATGGATAGCGACACCCTGCAGACTGCGCGGGATTTAGGGATTTGCCTGGGAGATTGAAATCTTTCGGCTGGCATGACAACGAATTAACAGGAGAACTTGAATCATGAATGAACTTTCACCGGCCGAGCAAGCCCTGCGAGAAGCAGCCCGCGAGTACCACCGCACGCCGACACGCGGCAAAATTTCTGTCACTCCCACCAAGCCGTTGTCGAACCAACGTGATTTGTCGCTGGCGTATTCGCCTGGCGTGGCTTATCCGTGTCTGGACATTCAGGCCGACCCGTCGCTGGCGGCCGAGTACACCTCGCGCGGCAACCTGGTGGGTGTGATCACCAATGGCACGGCAGTGCTGGGCCTGGGCAACATCGGCCCGCTGGCGGGAAAACCGGTCATGGAGGGCAAGGGCTGCCTGTTCAAAAAGTTTGCCGGCATCGACGTGTTCGACATTGAACTGGCCGAGAACGATCCAGACAAGTTGGTGGAAATTATTGCCGCCATGGAGCCCACGCTGGGCGGCATTAACCTGGAAGATATCAAGGCGCCCGAGTGCTTCTATATCGAGAAGAAGCTCAGCGAGCGCATGGGCATCCCGGTGTTTCATGATGACCAGCACGGCACCGCCATCATCTCCAGCGCGGCACTGATCAACGGGCTGGAGCTGGTTGGTAAGCGCATCGAAGATGTCAAGGTCGCCGTGTCCGGGGCCGGCGCGGCGGCGCTGGCTTGCCTGGGCGTGATGGTGGGCTTGGGCGTGCGCGTTGAAAACGTTTTTGCCTGTGACTCCAAAGGCGTGATTTATGAAGGCCGCCCTGGTGGATACGATGAATCGAAGGCGCGCTTTGCGCAGAACACGACCGCCCGCACCCTGGCAGACATTGTTCAGGATGCCGATGTGTTTTTGGGTTGTTCTACCGCAGGTGTTTTGACGCAGGACATGGTCAAGACCATGGCCGTGAAGCCCATTATTCTGGCCTTGGCCAATCCCGAACCCGAAATTCGCCCCGAACTGGCCAAGGCCGTGCGGCCTGATTGCATTATCGCCACCGGTCGCTCGGATTACCCCAACCAGGTGAACAACGTTTTGTGCTTCCCCTATATCTTCCGGGGTGCACTGGACTGTGGCGCCACCAAGATTACCGAGGCCATGAAGCTGGCCTGTGTGCGCCAGATTGCCGACCTGGCAAAGGCCGATATCAGCGAAGAGGTGGCCAACGCCTACGCTGGCAAGGAACTGGTTTTTGGTTCGGACTACCTGATCCCCACCCCCTTCGACTCGCGCCTGATTTTGCGCATTGCCCCGGCGGTGGCGCAGGCGGCTTTTGACTCCGGCGTTGCTGCGCGGCCCATCAAGGACATGGAAGCGTACCGACAGCAACTGTCACGCTTTGTTTACCAAACCGGCATGTTCATGCGCCCCGTGTTTACCGCCGCCAAGGCAGTGCCTGCCAAGGGCAAGCGCGTGGCCTATGCCGAAGGCGAAGACGAGCGCGTGCTGCGCGCCGCCCAAGTGGCCGTCGATGACGGCCTGGCACATCCAATTTTGATTGGTCGCCCGGCTGTGATCGAGGCCCGCCTGGCCAAGGCCGGTTTGCGCATTCAGCTCGGGCGTGATGTGGATTGCGTCAACCCTGAAGACGATCCGCGCTTTCGCCAGTACTGGGAGCTGTATCACAAGCTGATGGGGCGCCACGGCGTGACACCCGAAGCGGCCAAGGCTGCGGTGCGCCGCTCCAGCACCACGATCGCTGCGCTGGCCGTCAGGTTGGGACATGCGGACGCCATGTTGTGTGGCATGTTGGGTCGCTTTGACGTGCACTTGCAGCACGTGCGGGACATCATAGGCCTCAAAGTGGGCGCGACCGGGTTGGCGGCGATGAATGCCCTGATGCTGGAAAAGCACGCGTTGTTTATTGCTGATACCTATGTGAACGAAGACCCGACGGCCGAGCAATTGGCCAGCATCGCACTGATGGCGGCGCAAGAGGTGAGCCGCTTCGGTCTGCCACCCAAGGTCGCATTCTTGTCGCACTCCAATTTCGGGTCATCCGATCGGCCATCGGCGCGCAAGATGCGCCTGGCACGCGAATTGTTTGCGAAGATGGCACCGGACATCGAGTGCGATGGCGAGATGCAAGGCGACTCAGCCTTGTCCGAGACGGTGCGCCACGCTGCCTTGGCCGACACCAACTTGCATGGCGAGGCCAACCTGCTGATTTGCCCGAATCTGGACTCTGCGAACATTCTGTTCAATGTGCTCAAGATGACGGCCGGCCATGGCGTAACGGTCGGTCCGGTTTTGCTCGGTGCAGCGGCCTCGGCACACATTCTGACGCCGTCGGCGACGGTGCGACGCGTGGTCAACATGACGGCGCTCGCGGTGGCTAATGCTTCGTTGTTTGCGTAGCGCGGCATGCGCGAGTGATGGTGTGCGTGCGGGTGGCTCTTCGGTGACTTAGGTCACAGGCCGCATTTTCTGAACGATTTACACTCAAGGGCTTTCCCCAAGTTCGTTTTGAATCATCGCAAGGGCCCCCATGAGTGCATTTCAGGAAGAAACCGTATTGAGCGTCCATCATTGGACCGATCGGCTGTTCAGCTTCAAAACCACACGCGACCAGTCGCTACGCTTCTCTAACGGTCACTTCACCATGATCGGTTTGCGCCTGGAAACGGGCAAGCCACTGCTGCGTGCGTACAGCATCGTCAGCGCCAATTATGAAGATCACCTGGAATTCTTCAGCATCAAGGTGCAGGACGGCCCGCTGACCTCGCGGCTGCAACACATCAAGGTGGGCGACAAGATTGTGGTGGGGCGCAAGCCAACGGGCACCCTGCTGATTGACTACCTGCTGCCCGGAAAGACCCTTTATCTCGTTGGAACGGGCACCGGCCTAGCGCCCTTTCTGTGCCTTATCCGGGACCCGGCCACCTATGAAAAGTATGAAAAGGTGGTGCTCTTCCACGGAGTGCGCGAGGTGGATGAGCTGGCCTATGCCGACTTTATCAACGTGGACCTGCCCAACGACGAGTTTCTGGGTGAATTCGTCAAGGCGCAGCTGCTGTATTACCCCAGCGTCACACGCGAACCTTTCAAGAACCGTGGGCGTGCCACGGACCTGTTTGCCAGTGGCAAGCTGGAAGCCGATCTGGGCCTGCCCAAGCTGGACCCGGTCCGCGACCGCATCATGATCTGCGGCAGCCCGGCACTGAACAAGGATATGCGCGAATTGCTGGACGCGCGTGGCTTTGTCGAGGGAAGTACCACAACACCGGGCGACTATGTTGTCGAGCGGGCGTTTGTTGAGCAATAGGCCACATTGATGACACATTACGACATATATGCCATTGGAAATGCGTTGGTGGACTCGGAATACGAAGTCAGCGACCAACAACTTCAAACCATGGGTGTAGAGAAGCGCCACATGACGCTGATTGACGCACCTCGGCGGGCTGAACTATTGGCCCATGTGCACGGGTTACATGCCCGGCGCACTGGCGGCGGGTCTGCCGGAAATACCGTGGTGGCAATGGCCCAGTTGGGTGGGCGGGCGTTTTATTCATGCCGTGTTGCCGACGACGAGCTGGGCGCTTTTTACCGAGAAGATCTCACGGCCAATGGCGTGGCGACCAACCTCACGCACACCAGGGCTCCCGAGGGGCAGACAGGCAGCTGCATGGTGATGGTGACGCCGGACGCCGAACGCAGCATGAGCACGTTTCTGGGTGCCACAGCAGAGATCGATCACACATCCCTGCATCCCCACGACATTGCGCGTGCCAAGGTCTATTACATGGAAGGCTATCTGGCAGCTTCACCCACCGGGCTTGATGCAGCGCTGCGGGGGCGCGCCATCGCCAAGGAAGCGGGAGTCGCGCTGGCGGTGACGTTGAGCGACATGAGCATGATCAATTTCTGTCGGGCGGGGCTCGATGCCATGGTCGGTGATGGCCTGGACTATCTTTTTTGCAACGAGGAAGAAGCCCAGGTATGGTGTGGTTCCAAGGATCTGGAGGCCATCTGTAGCCAACTGGGTCAGATTGCCCGTGTGGTGTGCCTGACCCGCAG
Source organism: uncultured beta proteobacterium (assembly GCA_903924955.1). GTDB lineage: Bacteria > Pseudomonadota > Gammaproteobacteria > Burkholderiales > Burkholderiaceae_C > Allorhodoferax. Next base: position 20,918 of record CAIYDK010000527.1, read on the forward strand.
CGCCAAAGGCTGTCTGGTGCTCGAAGGAGGCCACCGCACCGAAGTCACCGCACAACCCGTCAAGGCTCTGGATACCAATGGTGCGGGTGACATGTTTGCCGGCGCCTTTTTGTATGCCGTGACCCACGGGCACAGTCACTTTCAAGCCGCACAACTGGCCAATCTGGCGGCAGGAACCGTGGTCAGTCAGTACGGCAACCGTCTTTCGCACGCCGCCATGGCAGACGTCAAGACCCGCTTTGATGGGCTCGTAGCTTGAAGGGTGGGTAACCCTGTGTGCCGCTTTGCATGCGCGACCAATTGGTTTCCTATTACTGGAGTGGCGATGCCATCCGTAGTCGGAGCGTGAGTGGTGTTGTGCTATCAGGCACGCTCGACATCCCTGCGCCGCCTGAAAGACTGGTAGCAGACTGGCAAAGGGAAACTTCGTTGCGCTTGGGCCTGGAGGCCGGAGATGTGGATGAATTGCCGCTGGCGCGGGCGCGAGTCCGCTGGCCTGACTACAAGCACTGCGTGCAGGCGGTGTCCAGTTGGACGCACGCATTGGGCCTGCATGACTTGCTGGCTTCCAGTGACGTGGCCTTGATGACCTGCCGCGGCGCGAAATACCACCATGACGGCGCGCAGTATGGCGGTATGGCCTTTTGCAATATCTTCCTGAGCGAGGACCGGGGTCTGGACCTGCATTTTCCGTCCACAGGTCATCGAATCCCCCTGGCCATGGGGACTGCTGTGGTGTTTGATACGTGCCAGCCCCACGCCGTCATTCAGCGCGGCAGCAGTGGCTTTGATGTGACCAGTTTTTCCACCGATCAGGACCACATTCAAGTGTTTCTGACCTGGGAACTGCCCATCGAAAATCCTGATGTGGTGCACGCACTTGGGGTGGCTTTCGACATAGACCACGCGACCTCGTTACGACTCGATGAAGAGCAAGTCAGGCTCAACGGCGCACGGGCTAGCGTATGCCCGGAGTCTGGCCGGTGGCGTCAGACTGGCTGACAATGGATTCCGATTCGTTCTGTTTGCTATGAGTTTGATAGCTTCTTGCGCATATCCAACGGGGGTTGCAGGCCAATTTTGCCGAAAATTTTTCGTAAATATTTAAGTATGTAAGTGCCAGCCGGACCGTTCACACTTCGGTGTCCGATGGGCCACTAGATTGCCGCATACTCCATGACCATAAGAATTTGAAATAGGGAGTCGAAGCTTGAACAATAAATCAAATATTCGCACTGAAGTGCAAGGCGGCATCGAATCGACCTTACTCGGATTCGCCACATCCATTGGGCCCATTCTTCTTTTTGTAGGAATTTTGGGAGCACAGTCACTTGCACCTGCCTTATGGGCGACGCTGCTGACAGCCACTGTTATTCCTGCGATATGGCTACTGCTGAATGGGCATGCCGCCATTTTGCCGGGAACCCGGGCCGCGTCCCTTACAGCCTACATTGGTCTAGTTCTGCAAGTTGGCTTAGCCAGTGGCGAGTCGTCGGCAACAGGGGCCGTGCTTTCCCCGCAGCAATTACTTGTGGGTCTTGCGGGAGGCAGTTTGATGTACGCCGCGGCCAGTGGACTGATCTTGGTGCTCGGATTGCTTAAGTTGGGGAACGCTTTCAAGATGATTCCCAGCACAGTGACCGCAGGCATCAGCAACGGTACGGCCCTGCTCCTGGTGTGGATGGCATTGAAACAGATGACTCACGGCACCTTGGCCGTATCGTTAACCGCTATGTGCATGTTGTTGTTGTGCTATTGGCTGTGGCCAAAGGTGCAGACACGGGTGAAGGCACTGCAGCACATGCCCGCCGTCATGGTGGCATTTTTGTTTGGCTTGGCCATGGGTTTCAACGTCGAGCCTGCCGCACAGGCACACGCGGCACCTGTCTTATATGACTTGACTTGGATCACCATCCGGATGTGGCCTACCTTGCTTGACCAACCACTTGGCCACCTATTGGTGGTGGGCTTACCAGGCGCAATCACGCTTGCCGTGGTGATGGTTTTGGAGTCCTTCACCGCCAACAACGTCATGGAAACACGCTTTGGTCTGCGCATTGACGCCAACAGGCAACTTGTCGCCCTGGGTGGGGCTAACGTTGTGAGCGCGGTGCTGGGCGGAGTGCCGTGCACCGGTAGCCCCATCCGATGCGTGGCCAGTTGGAGTGCGGGCGGACGTGGTGCACAAGCAGCACTGGTCAGCTTGGTGCTGACTGGCGTGCTCATCGTGGTACTTGGTTCCTGGCTTCTGGTGTTGCCGGGCGGTGTAGTGGCGGGATTGTTCTTGTTGCAGGCGAAACTGATGACTGACCCTGCCTTTACCAAACGAATGGCAGAAATGGTGCGCACCCGGCGATTGCACCGTGAAGGTGCAGGTGACTTGGGGTTCTGGATCACCATGATCATTTCTCTGGTGGGGTTTCTGGGTGGTCTGGTCTGGGCTTGCTTCATGGGGATTGGCCTGTCTGCCTTGGCCGTGCTGCGCCGCGTTTCCAAAAACCTCACAGCCCAATGGGCCTACCTCAATCACTACCGTTCACGCCGTGTACGCAGCGCAGGTGAGAGCAATAACCTTGCACGATTGGCGCACCGCGTAGGAGTATTGCGCCTGACAGGGCATTTGTTTTTTGGCAACAGCACCCGGCTCACTCAGATGGTTGACGAATTGCGCGAAGAATCCGTTGCCGTGGTGATTGATGTGAGCCAGGTTCACGACGTAGACCCAAGTGGCTTGAATGCATTGATTTGGGTGGTGCGCACTTTGGTCGACCGTCGACTTACCGTCGTTGTGACGGGCCTCAGACGCACCGACTCTCCCGAACTGCGACAGTCTCTGGGCAGCATGATCGGTGTAGAACAGCGAATCGATCTAGACCATGGTCTTGAGATGTGCGAGGAATTGGTTTTGCAAAACTCGACAGTCATGGCGCTTTCCCTTCAATCGGTTCCACTGGAGAAAAATTGTCTCCTACAAGGCTTGGATGAAAGTGATGTGACCGCCGTGCTGCTCTTGGGTGAGCACCGCGAGGTCCCCAAGGGAGATGCTCTTTTTCGTCGGGATATGCCTGCCGATGGAGTCTGGTTGCTGGTAGATGGGGCCGTCAGCATACTTACTGGTGACTATGAATCGTCATTTTCCAGACTTGCTACATTCGGTCCCGGTCAGTTTGTGGGAGAAATGGGTTACATCGACGGTAAAACGCGGTCCGCTACGGCACGGGCCGACACGCCTGTTCGTGCTTTCTTGTTAGACGAAGTCGCCGTTGCTGCCCTCATTGAGCGACAGCCAAATGCCGCTTTGATGATTACACGCAACATTGCACGCGAACTTTCTCAGCGTGTGCGAACGGCATCGGCATTGATGGCGGACGAGACCACAGAAAACTCTACCGAGTGGGCCAACAGCTCATTGAGTAGTTTTTCCCGCTTTACCTAGCGGTCGCGCGACGGCGCGTTGCCTGCGCCCTTCCATAAATACGGTGTGGCGGATGCACCTTATTGTCTGTAAGCTCAGTCACATACGGCAAGCACCGCTGTGAGTTGCCTTCCTTTCGCCTTAGTTTTGCCTTTTTTCGGCACATAGAATGACCCAAATTCAGTAGCTGTGAATCTGTTGAACACGCCTCAACGCTAAGCCATAAATTACGCAGATGACGATTCTCGACTGACAATGCGCGACAACACATCGGCCATAGCCATGCGTGCAGTTGCCATATCAAAGTCGGTTTGCAACCCCATCCAAAACTCTGCGCTTGTGCCAAAGTATTTGGACAGGCGCAGCGCAGTATCGACCGTTACCGCACGGCGCTCGCGTACTACGTCGTTAATGCGCGGAGCGGGCACCTGAATCGCCATTGCCAGAGCGTGTCCGGTCATGCCAAGCGGTTGTAAAAACTCTTCGCGCAAAACCTCTCCGGGGTGGATCGGGCGCATCCCGTTGACGATATGTCCCATGGTCATCCTCTTTCAGTGGTAATCAACAATTTCAACATCCATAGCGTCGCTACCCGTCCACACAAAGCACAAGCGCCACTGGTCATTGATGCGAATGCTGTGCTGTCCCTTGCGATCACGCTTCAAAGCTTCAAGTTTGTTGTTGGGCGGTACCCGCAAATCATCCAGCCGTATCGCACGGTGCAGCATTTGCAGTTTGCGCTCGGCAACCGATCGAAAGTTGACAAATCTGGCAGCCGATACGCCGGCAAACAGGGCTTGCGTATCTGTGCATTTGAAACTTTGAATCATGCGCAATTATCTACCGCGTTGCGTTAAACATCAAGCGTTATACAAATCGACAGCGGAAAGGTTTGTACCCCCCTAATTCATGGGGTGGTCAACATCCCCCTTTGTCGTTATGCTCAGTCGAATACGGTAAGGATTGCCGTTAGTTGCCTTCATTTCGCCTTTTTTTCGGCACACAGAATGACCCAAAAAAAGACGCCCCCCTTGGCAATAGTGCTGGCATTTAGTTGCAGCGCAGCATTCACCCAGGCCCCGCCCGATGCCGGACGCATCCTGCAAGAAACCCGCCCGGCGCCACCGCGTTCTGCGGCTCAGGCACTGCCACCCATTCAGGCACCCGGCAGTTCCAAACCCAGTGCCCCCGCTCAAAATGGCGAAACACGCGTACAAGCCACCCAGTTCGACTTCAGCGGCAACAGCGTCCTCTCCAGCGAAACCTTGCGTGCAGCCGTTGCCGCCTGGGCAGGGCGATCGTTAAACTTTGGCGAACTGCTCCAGGCCGTCGAAGCCGTGGAAGCGCGCTACAAGCAAGCAGGCTACTTTTTAGCCAGAGCCAACCTGCCGCCACAAAACATCAAGGACGGCAGCATTGAGATCGGCATCAGCGAAGGACGACTGGGTGAAACCCGCTTGGAGGGTGAGAGCCGCGTCGCATCCGATGTCGTCTATCGCTACCTGGACCGCCTGCCGGGTAACGAAGTCCTGAAGCTTTCCACGTTGGAGCGCCAGGTACTGCTCATCAACGAATTGGCCGGAGGCCAGGCCAACCTGGACTTGCAAGCGGGCAGCCAACCCGGCAGCACCGATGTCGTATTGGTTCAGCAAGCCGAGCCACGTTTTAGCAGCCGCCTGGATGCCAACAACCACGGACTTCCATCCACGGGCGTCAACCGCTTGGGGCTCTCCCTCAATGCCAACAGCCTGTTCAACCAAGGTGAACGCATCAGTGTCAACGGCCTCTCCAGCGACAGCCAGGGGCTTGTGACCTACGGCTTGCGTGGGGAGTTGCCCATCGGGGGCGATGGCTGGCGGCTCACAGCCGGGGCCTCGCGCGCCAGCTACAGCCTGGGCGGCACCTTTGCCAGTCTGGATGCCTCTGGCACGGCCGACTCCTTGCGCATTGGGGCGTCTTACCCACTGGTTCGCAGCATGAGCAGCAACGTCAGGCTGCTGCTTGAAGCCGACCAAAGCAAGTTGCTGGATCAGTTTCGTGCCTCCCACCTTGATCTGGACAAGCAATCCAGCGCTTTAAGCCTCAGCACCAGTGCCGATTGGATTGATGAACTCGCCGGTGGCGGCTCAAGCCGGGTTGACCTGGTCATTCGCAGCGGTCAGCTTGACCTGGGCGCCAGTGCCGCCGCCCAAGATGCCCCACCGAATGGGGCACAAGCAGCAGGCCAGTTCAGCAAAGTCACACTGACCGCTTCACGCCAGCAAACGCTTACCCGCAGCGTCAGCCTGCAACTCCAGCTCACAGCGCAGACCAGCAACAAAAACCTCGACTCATCAGAAAAACTCAGCTTCGGCGGCGCTGGCCTGCTGCCTGGCTACGCCAGCGGCGAAGCCAGTGCCGACA
>CAIYDK010000528.1 GCA_903924955.1 uncultured beta proteobacterium
GGTATGAGTTGAAGAACATTGCTCAGTAAATGAGCAAATGCGAATGGCGGGAGCACGCACATAGCCGACTGATGATATATGCATACTTGCTGGCAGCAGCCAGCAAAAACCGGCCCCCGCGCAGATTGTCACATCCGTCGGCAACCCGAAGAGCAGCGGCCATTGACGAATCGCTGTCGAACATCTCGTAACCTGGAACTTGAAGGGCCGCTCTCCCAAAACCCCTAGGACCGCCCTCGACCCCTATGTATAGTTCGCAACTATGCGTAGTTGTCCCGCGATTCGCAGTGCTGGTAACGGTTGCCGTCAGTTCAACTTTACATAGTTTTGCCGTTGCTAAGTCTCAGCATCACCGAGCCCGGTGATGAGAATTGGCAACCACCGATCAAATCCCAATTGTGGCCATCAACACCAGAACCAGCAGTGTGATTGACGAGCCAGCCGACATTGAGGAAACGAACCGACACCATCGGACTAGAATCCCATGAACTTGGCGCGCCGCCAACCTGGCCCTGTGCCACGAAACTATGTAAAGGTTTCAACGGCACCACGTTTCGGGAAACTTTGCTGAGAGCCGATTGCCGAACTTCTAACGGTGCTACCTATACATAGTTGCGAACTATACATAGGGGTCGCTATGTAAAGCTTTACATAGCGACCCTGAGCGGCCATCGCCCCTTCCCTGATTTCAATGGCTGCTAAGCGTCGCACAGGAGCTGCGGCGCGTCACTCTTGACGCTAACTGTGCCGTGGCTGGAGCATCAGCGCTTGAGGGAGAAGCGCTGGTGATAGTTGATCGTCGATAGACGTTCTACGACAGGCGATTGACCAAGAGGGCGCAAAGCGATCAGCCAACTAACTCAGGCAGTTTGCAAAGTGGCTACCGCCGCTTTGAGGAGCGGGTTCTCCCGCGCTGTTTTCCATGCGACAGCCGTCGTTACCACACTAATCTTCTCGGTTAGATGCCGAACGACAACCGTATCTGGAGCGAACTTCTTCATTGCATAAGGAATGAGGGCCAGTCCTTGTCCGCACCCCACGAAGGCGATCTGCGATGCCAGCGAACTGACCTCATGGACGATGCGTGGCGAGAAACCCGCACTACGGCAAGCCGTCAACAAGCTATCGAAATAGCCCGGACTGACGCGGCGATAGAACATCACAAAGTCCTCTCCTGCAAGCGAAGCCAGTCGAATACGTGACCTTTTAGCATACGGGTGGAACTGAGGAAGGGCGACAGCCAATCGATCTTCTCGTAACGGAATCGATGTGATCCCAGCGCCTAGATCGCCTTCGAGCCGAGCGAAAGCCAAATCAATGTCTCCTGACTGAAGGAGCGGAACTGCTTCCACACTATCAATCTCCCGCATAGAGATCGTGACGTCAGGGTACGTTGCTTTCATTTTCTCGATTAACGACGGTAGAACCTCCACCATGGCGGAGGTAATTGCACCGACCGTCAGCACACTACGCTGACCTGAAGCAGCTTCACGGACGGCAAGTTCCAAACGGCCCAACTGCTCGGCAAACTTCTTTACGGCAGGAAGGATGGCGGCACCTTCGGGTGTCAGCTTGGTACCTCGCCGCGATCGTTCAAACAGCTTGACCTTGAGTGATTGCTCAAGGGTTTGGATTTGCTCTGTCAGCGGTGGTTGCGACATACCTAGCCGCTTGGCGGCACGGCCAAAGTTCTGCTCCTCAGCAACTGCCAGAAACAACCATAAATGCCGAATGAGTCTGAAATTGATCATGGTCGATTGATAGGTTAATCGTATGGAACTGTTAGTCAATTAGGAATTTACAGAAAATCATCCAGCAACGATAGTGGCGGTATTGCAATCGTTTTTGGAGCCATTTATGTCAAAACCGTCCTTGCTGGACCGACTAGCCAGCCTCGAAACCACGTCGGTCAGCGACGCCTTGGACTTTCTCAAACTGCCAGGGGCCACTGTCGGACTGCGTCCCTTGTGGAACTGCCCGAAGATTGTCGGAAGAGCCAGTACGGTTCAACTCGGTCGCAAGACTGATGAGGCACCAACGGCACACCTGATCTCTCCGGTCATTGCCGCCATCCAAACGACCGATCGCGTTCTGGTCGTCGCCGGCGGTGTCGATGGCATCTCGTGCTGGGGCGACATCCTCGCGAATGCCTCAAAAGTAAAAGGTGTGCGCGGCACGGTGATCGATGGCATGAGCCGCGACATTGACGGGAGCGAATCGATCGGCTATTCGGTGTACGGCCGCGGCATCACCATGGTCAGCGCACGCAACCGTGTCGTGCAGATTGCCTCGGCAACGCCAGTGCAGATGGCCGGTGTGACAGTGCGAGAAAACGACTACGTCCTCGCCGATCGATGCGGATCGGTATTCATACCGGCAGAACGGATCGAGGAGGTCATTGCCCTTGCGGAACGCATCACCCGACGCGAGGATGGAATGGTTGAGGCTGTGCGGAACGGGCGATCCGTCGAGGACGTCATGCATGACAAGGAGTTCGAGGCGATCAAGGTGGAGGTCCAGCCATGAACTCTGAAGACGTCAAACTGGTCGCCTCTTTCGCCGGACTGGATACGCCGGGTGTGTCCGATGCCATGGACAGGCTGGGCATACCGGGCCAGTGTCTGGGTATAGCGCCTTTGGCCAATTACCCATTCGCGGTCGTTGGCCCAGCCTTCACCGTCAAGTACGTGTCCTGCGGCAATCCGCCGGGAACGGTCGGCGATTTCATCGACGACGTGGCCGAAGGCGATGTTGTCGTGATCGACAACGACGGACGCTTGGATTGCACTGTCTGGGGCGACATCATGACTCAGTACGCTGGTATCAGGAAGATTGCCGCCACTGTGATCGACGGAGTATGTCGCGATGTCTCGAAGGCACTCGCCGACAACTATCCGATCTTCACCAAAGGTCGATATATGCGCACAGGTAAAGACCGGGTCGAGGTGGCGGCCGTCAATACGCCCGTGTCCATCGGGGCTGCGCGCGTATGTGCTCGTGACATCGTTGTTGCCGATGCTAATGGCGTCGTCGTTGTTCCCCGGGCTCGCGCTGCCGAAGTCGCAGAAACCGCCCACGGGATCGAGGCGACCGAGGCGAGAATTCGCGAACAAATTGCCTCCGGAAAGACGCTTGGCGAGGCACGTGCCGCGCTCGGGTATCACAATCTGCAACGCAAAGGAGCCTAGTGCGATGAATGCGGAGATCACTCAACGTGCACTTGAACTGGGATCGGCGACTTTGTACGAAGCCTCAGGACTTGCGTGTGCACTCGATCCGGCAATTCGCCCCGTTTGGCAGGGCGCTTCGATTGCCGGACCGGCTTATCCGGTAAAGTGTGCGCCAGGAGACAACCTGGCGATCCATCTCGCCCTGGAGCGCGCGCCGCGCGGCAGTGTTCTGGTGGTGACGACGGACAACTTCGTCGCCGGCTATTGGGGCGAAGTCATGACGGTGGCGGCAGAGGCGGCCGGAATTGTCGGTCTGGTGATTGATGGCGGCGTGCGCGATATCGCCGCGCTTGCCCGCCGACAATTCCCCGTCTTTGCACGGGGCATCTCAGTGCGTGGAACCATCAAGGCAAGTGCGCCGTCCGTAGGCAAGGAAATATCGATAACCGGCGTACCGGTCTGCACCGGCGATGTCGTCGTCGCGGATGACGATGGAGTCATCGTGCTACCGACGGCAGCAATCGATCAGGCCCTAGCTTCAGGAAACGAGCGCTGCGCCAAGGAGGCCGCCATGATGATGAAGCTGGGATTGGGAGCCAAGACGCTTGATCTGCTTGGACTGTCGCAATGGCGAGAGCGTTCGTGATGGGAAATCTTTCGCATCTCAATGTAAACCTGGCTGCGGCGCAACCTTCCGCAACCTACCGCATGATTGATCGTGTGGCTGAGCGCAGGGCGGCAGGGCACACGGTCATTTCGCTGAGTGCCGGCGAACCGGATTTCGACACGCCACCCCATGTACGCCACGCAGCCATCGAAGCCATCCATGCCGGGCACACACGCTACACGCAAGTTGCCGGGCTTCGAGCGCTGCGCGAAGCGGTGGCAAACAAGTTCAAACGAGAGAATGGGCTGGACGTCTCCTGGCGAGACACGATCGTTTGCAGCGGCGGCAAACAGGTAATCTTCAACGCCCTCGCAGCCACCCTGAACGCGGGTGACGAAGTGATCATTCCGGCACCCTATTGGGTCAGTTATCCGGAAATCGTCCAGCTTTGCGGGGCTACTTCCGTCGCTGTCCCCTGCACCGAGAACACCGGCTTCAAGTTGACGGCGGAAGCTCTGGTAAGCGCCATCACGCCGCGTACCCGCTGGCTGATACTGAACTCACCGTCCAATCCGACCGGAGCCGTGTACTCGCATGAAGAACTTCGGTCGCTGGCTGCGGCGCTAGTAGCGCACCCTGACATCCTCATCCTGTCCGACGACATCTACGAGCACTTGATCTTCGATTGCGCTACGTTCTACACGATAGCGCAGGTCGAGCCCAGACTGGCCGAACGCACTTTGACGATGAACGGCGTCTCTAAAGCCTACGCCATGACGGGATGGCGCATCGGATTCGGCACCGGCCCCGCATGGCTGTTGGATGCCATGGAAAAACTACAGGGACAGCAAACCTCCGGTGCGTGCTCGATTTCACAGCACGCTGCGCTTGCCGCGTTGAACGGCCCACAACAGTTCGTCGGCGAAACGTGCGCGGTATTTGAGCGCAGGCGGAATATGGTGGTCAATAGCGTAAACGATATCCTTGGACTTCACTGCACAATGCCCGGCGGTGCGTTCTATGTATTCGCCTCTTGCCGAGACTGGATCGGACGAACGACCAGTTCTGGCACCAAGCTGAACACAGATGAGGACGTTGCACTTGCGTTATTGGATGAGGCGAATGTCGCCGTCGTCCACGGCAGTGCCTTCGGATTGGGGCCATACATTCGTATCGCCTACGCCAATAGGGACGAAGCACTTCGCGCGGCTTGTTCCGCGATTCGGAATTTCCGGACAAAGCTACACGACTAGGATGCTCACGCAAGGCGGGGCGACCCGGAACACAGACCAGCGTCCGCAAGGAAGCGGACACCGGACGCTGAAAACAAGTCGATTTTCGATTCTCCAGTGTCGGGACCTGGCCGGCTGCACCCGGTGACCACCGGCAGCTACCTGGCACCAGAACTCAACGGCGGCAATTCGGCCTCAAACTTAAAGGCGCCACTGAGTGCAGCGTGCCCTCTGCGGCCATTGGCCTTGCTGGCACGAACGTCTTTGGAGCTGCGTTTGCGGACACCGGGCACCATCTAGGAGCACTCAGTCAAAGCTCCGTGAATGCTAGCCATGAGGATGTCAATTTCCGCACTAGGATTAGCCGCCACATTGCGGAACCA
>CAIYDK010000529.1 GCA_903924955.1 uncultured beta proteobacterium
GCAAGGTGCGGGACGAAGACTCGACCCGCGATCAACTGGCTGAGTTGATAAAACCCTGGCAGATCAACGGCGGCTATAAACCCTACAAGCCCGACGGTTGCGTGGACTGCCGCATGACCGGTTTTATGGGGCGCATGGGTTTGTATGAATTACTGACGGTGACGGATGCCTTTAAGGTGAAAGTCACGGGCGACCCCAGCATCGACGCTCTGCGCCGCCAGGCCATAACCGACGGTATGCGCCCCTTGCGTTTGGCGGGTGCCTTGCGCGTGGCAGAAGGGCAAACGGTGATTGAAGAGGTTTTGACTTCCACGCCACCACTGACTTGAAACTGATCGCTGCAGCATGAAATCAAAAACATCGATTACACCAGGGCTAAACCAACCAGCAGGTCAGAGACAGTCCCTCATGGCGCTCATCAAAAGCGGCGCCATTTTGCCGACTATCGTGTTGCCCATCATTGCGATTTGCGTCATCGGGACGATTGGGTTGATTGTGACCCGGGCGGTCCAAAACGGGGGGCTGATGCCGCGTCCTACGGACTTGGATTCATTTGTGTGCAAGGGATTTCCTACGCCATTTAACATGGTCTTTCGCCATGGCATGGACGTTGTCCAACTGCGTACCAGCACCGTGACTCTGTACGGTGATTTTCTGAATGGAAAAATTTCTTGGGAGGGTTTGCCCAATGCGGTGGCCCAACTGGGTTTCATGCCACCTTCCGAAATTGTGTACGACGATGCAAAGACCCTGCGCCTCATCGACGCCAGTGTCGCGCTTCGAACCGAGCGTGTATGCGAGCGGAAAAGTTGAATGGAAGGAGTGACCGTGGACATTGATCCCCTGAACGCAGTTGAATCAGCCAAGGCCGATGAAAAGCCGCAAAAGAACCATTGGCTCAACCCTGCCGTGGCAATTACGGTGGCGCTGTTGGCCACCTTTATGGGTATTTGCAAAGTCAAGGACGACAACATCGTCCAGGCCATGCAACAGGCCCAGGCGGACAAGCTGGATCATTGGCAGTTTTATCAGGCACGCAATATCCGGGAAGAAGTGGCCAAGTCCACATTGGTGCAGCTGCGCTTGCAGGCAGCTGCCGCGCCAGCCAAACTGGTATCCGCGTATCAGGAGCAAATAGCCGTGTATGAAACCCTGGCCAAAGAGCAGCATCAGAAAAAAGAGGAACTAAAAGCACAAGCCGAAAAAGACCAGTCAACTTATGACGCCCTGAATTTCAAGGATGATCAGTTTGACCTTTCGGACGCACTGATTGCCATTGCCATTTCTTTGCTGGCGGTTGCCTCGCTGACGCAACTACCATGGCTCTTTGTTCTGTCGCTGGTACCTTCGGGGTTCGGCGTGTTGATGGGTTTGTCTGGTTTGATTGGTTGGGGCATTCACCCAGACTCTCTAATCAAACTGCTTAGCTGACTTCGAAGATGACCGGGGGTGCTTTGTCAGCTTCGAATCGGTTGATAAAGTGCATTTAAGCGCCAACGCCAGTGCGTGCGTCTGCTAGCATGTTCGATGAGTGGGTGTTTCATCAGTTGTGTGAGTTCCGGACGGGACATGGGCGATATTGAAAAATTAGGCAGATACGACATCATTCGCGTGCTGGGCAAAGGCGCGATGGGTGTTGTCTATGAGGGGCGCGACCCTAACCTGGATCGCGTGGTGGCCATCAAGACCATTCGGGTCCAGAGTTTGACACCCGAGGCCGCCCTTGAATACGAGGGGCGCTTTCGGACCGAGGCCCGATCGGCCGCGCGACTGCACCACCCCAACATCGTCAGCGTTTTTGATTCCGGCCAGGACGACGGCATTGCCTATCTGGTCATGGAGTTCATTCAGGGGGAAGATCTTAAACAGCACCTGGAGTGTGGTGCACGGTTTTCGGTGCGATCTTCTATGGTGATGGTGCATGAACTGCTGATGGCGCTGGACCACGCGCATCGGCAAAACGTGGTGCACCGGGATATAAAACCTGCCAATATGTTGATGGAGGTGACGGGCCGAATCAAGCTGACTGACTTTGGCGTGGCCCGCATTGAAGAGCCTGATGAGACCAACCTGACCCAGGTAGGTAGCTCGGTTGGAACACCCAAATATATGTCACCCGAGCAGGCCAGGGGATTGCGCGGAGACTCACGATCGGATGTATTCTCGGCTGCAGTAGTGCTGTATGAATTGTTGACCGGTACGATGCCTTTTACCGGAGAAAACCAGTTCGTCGTTATTCACCAGATCGTAGGCCATGAGGCAAAACCACCTAGCAGTGTCAATCCCGATGTGCCTGCTGCAATGGATAAAGTTTTGGCGCGTGCCATGGCCAAAGACCCCGATGCACGGTACGCAACCGCACGGGAGTTTGCAATGGCGTTGCGTGACGTAGCGCAGCAAATGAACGTCACCACGGGAACCAAGGGGGCTGACGTTGCAGCCGAGCTCGGTCAGTTTCTGGCCAATCGCCCTGTGGCGACGCCAGCAGCTTTGTGTGAAGGCTCCAGCACCGGCATATTTGGTTCCACCCTTGATTTGGCGGTGAATACGACGGTCAACCATGAGGCAGAGTTAGGCGCCTGGAATGCGATCAGGAATTCAACCGATCCAAAGGATTTTCTGGGGTTTTTGGCGCTTTTCCCCGCGGGTATTTATGCTCGCCGTGCTCAGACAAAGGTGTACCAACTAGGTGCCGGGGACGCTTTGCAGGGTGCCAAGACCGAGCCGCAATACCGCTCGCTGGCAAGTGACTCGGGATTTGAATCAACGGTAGGAAGTTACGCTCCCACACGACCCCAGCAAACACCAGAAAAGACCATTTCAGCTATTCAGCCTGTAGTGGCTAGCTTGGCCACGGGAATGCCTGACATGGCGGGCAAGGCGCGAAAGTATGGGCCGCTGTTAGTAGGCGGGGGGGTGTTGCTCGGCGTGATTGCGCTGTTTCTTATTTTTAAACCGGGCGCAACGGTTCCGCAGGGTGTGAAAACTGTTGCCGCACCTCAAGCCGATGTGTCTGCAGCAGCTACCTTGCCGCCAGAACCCATTGTCCGTCAGGCTAGTCTGCCAGCTGTAACTCTGCCGACGACGCAGGCCTCCGCCTCGGTGGCAGCGCCCGTTTACAGGCCAGCTTCGGCTGTTCTGTCGGCCGCGTCCAAACCCATCAACAAGCCCAAGGCCAGTACGGTGGCAACGGCACCCGCCCAGGCACAGCCACCATCCGTGCAGCCGGTGCCGGCGCAGGGGGCACAGCGTGAAGCGTTAACCGCTGCGAGCACGCCAATGCAAGGCCGTGGGCAGGGCCCCTCCATGCCGGGGCAGGTGTGCGAAGACCGGGTATTCATTTTTAAGATTACCTGTATTGCCGAGCAGTGCCTCACCGACCGCTATCGGCTTACGCCCGAGTGCATCCGGTTCAAAGAAATGGATCGTGAGCGCGAAGAGCGGAGCAACGGCCGGCGCTGAATGCGTCAATTCATTTGAGGGAGGTAGGGCTTGTGGCACACTGCGGCGCTGAGTCGGTATATGTTGACAGGAGACAGCTGAGTGAATATTAAGAGTCAAAAAGATTTCTTTTCCGGCCTCATGTTCATGGGTGTTGGCGTGGCCTTTGCGTGGGGCGCCAGCAACTACACCATTGGCAATGGCGCACGCATGGGGCCAGGGTATTTCCCTTTGGCATTGGGCGTATTGCTGGCGATTTTGGGTAGTGTGATTACTTTCAAAGCACTCGTGGTTGAAACCGTGGATGGTGACAGGATCGGCACATTCGCATGGAAGCCTTTGATTTTCATCATTTTGGCGAACCTGGTGTTTGGCGCCATGATTGGCGGCTTGCCCAGTATCCATTTGCCACCCATGGGGCTGATCGCCGGGATTTACGCCCTGACATTCATTGCCTGCCTGGCGGGTGACAAGTTCATTTTGAAGGAAGCCGTCGTGCTTGGCACCATTCTGGCCATCATGAGTTATTTTGCGTTCATCAAACTGCTCAATTTGCAGTTCCCCGTCTGGCCCGTTTTTGCTGGCGTCTGATTAGGAAAACCTCATGGATTTATTCAACAATCTGGCGCTTGGTTTTGGCGTGGCATTCACCCTGCAGAACCTGATGTATGCGTTTATTGGCTGTTTTTTGGGTACGGTGATTGGCGTGCTGCCAGGTATTGGCCCGCTGGCGACGATTGCCATGTTGCTTCCCGCAACCTACGCGTTGCCACCCGTGGCGGCATTGATTATGTTGGCCGGTATCTACTACGGCGCGCAATACGGTGGTTCCACCACGGCCATTCTGGTCAATTTGCCGGGTGAATCTTCATCCGTGGTGACCGTGATTGACGGCTACCAGATGGCACGCAACGGACGTGCTGGCCCGGCACTTGCTGCAGCCGGTTTAGGTTCTTTTTTTGCAGGTTGCGTGGGCACCTTGATTTTGGCTGCGTTTGCTGCGCCGCTGACCGAGCTGGCTTTCAAGTTCGGCCCCGCTGAGTATTTTTCACTGATGATTTTGGGCTTGATTGGCGCCGTGGTGTTGGCGTCCGGTTCCCTGATTAAAGCCATTGCCATGATTGTTCTGGGCTTGCTGCTGGGCATGGTCGGAACCGATGTGAACTCGGGCGTGGCCCGCTACAGCTTTGACATTCCTGAACTGACCGACGGCATTGGCTTCATCGTGATTGCCATGGGCGTTTTTGGTTACGGCGAGATCATCAGCAACCTGGGCAAACACGAAAGTGAGCGACAGGTCTTCACAGCGAATGTGACCGGTTTGTGGCCCACCAAGGAAGACTTTCGCAATATGATTCCGGCGGTATTGCGAGGCACGGCTCTGGGCTCTTTGCTGGGCATTTTGCCCGGTGGCGGCGCGGTCATGGCAGCCTTTGCCGCTTACACGCTGGAGAAGAAAACCAAGTTGCGGCCCGGAGAAGTGCCGTTTGGCAAAGGCAATATCCGCGGTGTGGCGGCGCCCGAGTCGGCCAACAACGCGGGTGCGCAGACCTCGTTTATTCCGCTGCTGACGCTGGGTATTCCACCGAACGCGGTGATGGCACTGATGGTAGGTGCCATGACCATTCACAATATCCAGCCTGGCCCACAGGTTATGACCAGCAACCCCGAGTTGTTTTGGGGTCTGATTGCCTCCATGTGGATTGGCAATCTGATGCTCATCATCCTGAACCTGCCCCTGATCGGGATCTGGATCAAACTGCTCAGCGTGCCGTATCGCTGGTTGTTCCCGTCCATCGTGCTGTTTTGTGCGATCGGCGTGTATTCCACCAACAACACTACGTTTGATATCTGGCTGGTGGGTATTTTTGGTTTTATAGGCTATCTGTTTATCAAGTTGGGCACCGAGCCCGCACCCCTGTTGTTGGGCTTTATTCTGGGCCCCATGATGGAAGAGTACTTGCGCCGGGCGCTGCTGTTGTCGCGCGGCGACTGGAGCGTGTTTTTGACGCGTCCTTTGTCGGCTGGTTTGTTGGCGGCGGCGGTTCTGCTGTTGGTGGTGGTGCTGATGCCGTCGGTCAAGTCCAAGCGTGAAGAGGCATTTGTAGAGGATTGATGTGGTGATGCAGCACCCGCAGCGCATGGCGCTGCATAACGAGATTCACGCCCGCCCGCCAGAGGCCATCGAAGCGCCCGTTAGCCTTTCGCACGTGGTCATGGTTTGTGACGCCGAGCAACGCGCTGCGAGTTGGGCGCACATGGCCGAACTGGCGCGCGACCATCACTTGCCGCCGCCCGATGCGGCCTCTACCCATGCGCGGCTCGACCTGGGTCCCTACCGCGTGCGTTGGGAGTTGCACACCGAGTTTGTGACCTGGACCTTTATGCGCAAGGGCAACGTCGACCATTTTGGCGAGCAGGAGCCCGAGCCCGCGTTGCTGGTCGTGCCCCAGCGCTGGTTTGCGCAGTTACCGGGGCAGTGCCTGGCTAACTTGCACCTTTGGGTCTTGCCAAGCAATGCGTTTGCGGCGGGCTCGCTGGTCAAGCACGTGCTGTACGAAGACACACTGGTGGCGTCCTCCGTGGCCGGCGGTTTTGCCGAGGTCTACACCGACTTCGCGGTACATGGAGACGGTTTTTCGCGCATGGTGCTGCTCGCAGGTGACATGGCGCCGCGCCGCCTGGGGCGGTTGGTGCAGCGCATGCTGGAAATCGAGACCTACCGCATGGCGGCACTGCTGGGTTTGCCAGCGGCACGCGAGGCGTCAGCGGTGCTGGCCTCGGCTGAGCGTGAACTGGCCGAACTGGCCCAGTCCATCCGATCGGCCACGCCTGAGGATGAGCCGATGTTGCTGGACCGCCTGACCCGTCTGGCGGGCGAGGTGGAGAGCCAGCACGCCGCAACCCATTCCCGTTTTTCTGCCAGCGCCGCGTATTTTGAATTACTGGACAAGCGCATTGACGAGATTGATGAAAGCCGCCTGGGCGGTATGCAGACCATTGGCGAGTTTATGAACCGGCGTCTGACGCCCGCACGCAGCACTTGCGCCTGGTCAGTTCGGCGCCAAGATGCGCTCTCGCAACGGGTGTCGCGCATCAGCAACCTGTTACGCACCCGGGTAGAGATCGAACAGCAGCAAAGCAGCCAGGCCCTATTGGCCACCATGAACAGCCGCCAGGACATCCAGATCAAGCTGCAGTCTACTGTGGAGGGGTTGTCGGTTGCGGCGATCAGTTATTACATCGTTGGGTTGGTGAGCTATCTGGCCAAGGGGGCCCAGTATTGGGGCTGGCCGCTGAGCGCTGAAATTACCGCGGCCATTGCCATACCCGTGGTGGTGGGCGGTGTCTGGTGGTCGCTGCGGCGTATGCACCAGCGGGTTTTCAAGCATTGATGGGTCTCCATAGGTTTTACCAATCTGATTGATTGGATCAATCAAACCACAGAGACCCATAGAAGCCCTAAGATTCACCCTGTTCACTGTAGAACGCAACCAAGAGGAACCCCAACATGTCATTGATCAACACCCAAATCCAGCCCTTCAAGAACGAAGCTTTCCATAATGGCAAGTTCGTGACGGTGACCAACGAGACCCTCAAGGGCAAGTGGAGCGTGTTCATCTTCATGCCCGCCGCATTTACCTTCAACTGCCCCACCGAAGTGGAGGACGCTGCCGACAACTACGCCGAATTCCAGAAGGCTGGCGCAGAGGTCTACATTGTGACGACCGACACCCATTTCGCGCACAAGGTGTGGCACGAGACGTCGCCCGCCGTGGGCAAGGCCAAGTTTCCCCTGATGGGCGACCCCACACACAAGCTGACCCGAGCGTTTGACGTGCACATTGACGAAGATGGCCT
Source organism: uncultured beta proteobacterium (assembly GCA_903924955.1). Taxonomy (GTDB): domain Bacteria; phylum Pseudomonadota; class Gammaproteobacteria; order Burkholderiales; family Burkholderiaceae_C; genus Allorhodoferax. The sequence goes on from CAIYDK010000529.1 coordinate 7,303, forward strand.
GGCACTGCGCGGCACCTTCGTCATCAACCCCGATGGCGTGATCAAGACCATGGAAGTCCACTCCAATGAAATCGCCCGCGACGTCAAGGAAACCCTGCGCAAGCTGAAGGCGGCCCAGTACACCGCCGCGCACCCCGGTCAGGTTTGCCCTGCCAAGTGGAATGAAGGCGCCAAGACCATTACGCCATCGCTCGACCTCGTCGGCAAAATCTGATCAGCGATTTTTGGGTCGGATCCGCGCAGCGAAGCGTAGACGGCTCAGACCCCAATATCGCGGGTCGATTCCAACAATCGACCTGGCAACAAGCCGGACAGCGTCAAAGCGCCTGAGCGCCTTGCCGTCCGGCTTTTTTACTCGCGAAATATGCCGCTAGCCCTCGTAGAATATGCGTAGGCAGCTATAAAAATAGTAGCAATTTAGGAACCCGCCATGCTCGACCAAGAAATTAAAACGCAACTCGCCGCCTACCTGGAGCGCGTGTCCCTGCCGTTCGAGATGGTGGCCTCGCTGGACGACAGCGAAACCGGCCGCGAAATGCTGGACCTGTTGCAAACCATTCAAAGTCTGCGTAGCGACAAGATCACGTTGCGCGTCGATGGTACTGACGTCCGAAAGCCATCCTTTACTTTGCAACGCACCGGCGCTGCCACCAGTTTGCGTTTTGCCGGATTGCCGCTGGGACACGAATTTACCTCTCTGGTGTTGGCCCTGTTGTGGACGGGCGGGCACCCACCCAAGGTGGATGCCGACATCATTGAGCAGATCAAGAGTCTGGACGGTGATTTTAATTTTGAGGTCTACATGAGCCTGACCTGCCACAACTGCCCGGATGTGGTGCAGGCACTCGCGCTCATGGCCATTTTTAATCCCAAAATCAGGACCACAGTGATTGAGGGCGGCGCATTTCAGAACGAAGTGACCGATCGCGAGATCATGGCCGTGCCCATGGTCTTTCTGAACGGCACCATGTTTGGCTCCGGCCGCATGCTGGTGGAAGAAATTTTGGCCAAAATTGACACCGGTGCCGCTGCCAAGGATGCGGCCAGGCTGTCTGAAAAAGAAGCGTTTGACGTACTCATCGTTGGCGGTGGCCCCGCTGGGGCGGCTGCAGGTGTCTATGCAGCGCGCAAGGGCATTCGCACCGGCATCCTTGCCGAGCGCTTTGGTGGACAGACCAACGACACACTCGGTATCGAGAACTATCCTTCGGTGCTGGAGACGGACGGCCCCAAGTTTGCCGCCGCACTGGAAGCGCACACCCGCTTCTACGAGGTTGACATCATGAACCTGCAGCAGGCCCAAGCCCTGATTCCAGCCGTCGATGCGGGGGGGCTGATTGAAGTCCAGCTGGCGAATGGCGCGACACTCAAGACCAAGACTGTCATCCTGTCGACTGGTGCGCGCTGGCGCAACGTGAATGTTCCCGGCGAGGCAGAGTACAAGAATAAGGGCGTTGCCTATTGCCCACATTGCGACGGCCCCCTGTTCAAGGGTAAAGACGTTGCCGTGATTGGTGGCGGCAATTCTGGCATCGAGGCTGCGATTGATTTGGCCGGTGTCGTGCGGCACGTTACTGTGGTCGAGTTCATGCCGGAGTTAAAGGCCGATGCCGTGCTGGTCAAAAAGCTGCACAGCCTCCCCAACGTCACGGTGCACACCAATGCGCAAACTATGGAAATCACCGGTGCGCAGGGAAGAGTCAATGCATTGCGCTACAAAGACCGTGCCACCAACGAAGAGCACACCGTGGCGCTGGAGGGCGTGTTCGTGCAGATTGGCCTGGTGCCCAACACCGAGTGGCTCAAGGGTACGATCGAACTGAGCAAGTTTGGCGAAATCGTGGTCGATGCCCGGGGCCATACCAACCTGCCTGGCGTGTTTGCGGCTGGCGATTGCACCACCGTGCCCTTCAAGCAAATCGTGATTGCAGCAGGTGATGGTGCCAAGGCGGCACTCAGCGCCTTTGACTATTTGATCCGCCACTGAATGCAGATCTACCTCGCCCCCATGGAGGGGCTGCTGGACTTTGTATTGCGAGACATCCTGACACGGGTTGGCGGAGTGGATCGCTGCGTGTCCGAGTTCATCCGGGTGACCCACACCCTGTTGCCGGAGCATGTGTTCCTGCGCGTCATTCCCGAACTGGCGCATGGTGGCTGCACGCCGTCCGGCGTCCCGGTGCGCGCGCAGCTGTTGGGCTCGGACCCGGTGTGTATGGCAGAAAATGCGGCCCGTCTTGCCGAAATGGGACCGCATGGAATTGATTTGAATTTTGGCTGCCCGGCCAAGGTGGTTAATCGCCACGGCGGCGGGGCGGCCTTGCTGGAAGACCCTGAGTTGCTGACCCGCATCGTGTCGGCCGTGCGCCGTGCCGTTCCGGCCCATATGCCGGTCTCTGCCAAGATGCGCCTGGGCTTCAACGACGACTCTCGCGCAGTGGAGTGTGCACAGGCGCTGGCGTTGGGCGGAGCTGACGAACTGGTGGTGCATGCCCGCACCAGAGCCGACGCATACCGCCCCCCCGCTTACTGGGAACGTGTCAACGATATCCGCTTGGGCGTTTCCATTCCCGTAATCGCCAACGGTGAAATTTGGTCACTTGATGATGCACTGCGTTGCCGGCAGGTCTCGGGCTGTAGCAGCCTGATGCTGGGGCGCGGCATGGTAACTGACCCCGGCTTGGCGCTGGCCATTCGCCGTACGGATGAACCCAATGGCCAGACTGAATTGACCTGGGAAGAGTTGTTGCCGCTGATTGGTGCCTTCTGGGTTTTGGTGGTGGAGCGGCTGGAACTGCGCCAGCAGGCCGGGCGCCTGAAGCAGTGGCTCAATTTTTTGCGTCGACGCTACCCGCAGGCCGAGGTAGCCTATTGCGCACTGCGTACCTTACATGACCCTATCCCTGTGACGCACTGGATGGTGGGTCAGGGCGCCTTGGCGCCAGGTAGTTTGAAGAGTGTCATTACAAAGAGAGCATGATTTGGGGTCCCGGCGATTTATTTTGGACGACCGCTTGAATCGGCCCGCTTCGGCTCCAATTCAATGGAACGGTGCAATCCCTGGTGCTGACCGATAGAATTGATTTCATGGCTACAAATAACCCGTTCAAACCACCAGAGACTCCCATCAAGCAGCCTGACCGCGATGACAGCGGCGCTGTGGTACTGGAGCGTCGCACCCAGCGTGTGAAGCCGCCCCAGATGTACCAGGTGGTCATGCTCAATGATGACTACACGCCGATGGAGTTTGTGGTGGTGGTGATCCAGGAGTTTTTTGGGAAAGACCTGGAAGCGGCAACGCGCATCATGCTGAAGATTCATCTCGATGGAAAAGCAGTGTGCGGGGTTTACTCACGCGATGTGGCAGTGACGAAGGTGGATCAGGTTCTTGAGGCCGCGCACAAGGCGGGGCATCCGTTGAAATGTGTTTGCGAACCCGTAGAAATGTAGAGTGATATCCGACCCGACAAAAACGTAAATCCAGAAACGGTTTACAGTCAATCATCAACGCAAGGTAAAAGGAAATCACATGATTGCCCAAGAATTGGAAGTCAGCTTGCACATGGCGTTTGTAGAGGCTCGCCAGCAGCGCCACGAGTTCATTACCGTGGAGCACCTGTTGCTTGCGTTGCTGGACAACCCCAGTGCCGCAGAGGTGCTGCGTGCCTGCTCGGCCAATATCGACGATTTGCGCAAGTCGCTGTCGAATTTCATCAAGGACAATACGCCGCAGGTGGCAGGTAGCGATGATGTCGATACGCAACCCAC
>CAIYDK010000530.1 GCA_903924955.1 uncultured beta proteobacterium
GGCACCAAAGTCCATGAAGTGGTCCACCTTTTCCTGGTAGGCGCGCACCTCCAGTGCGCCCCAGTCAAACTGGCCCGCATAGCGCAGGTTCACGCTGCTCTGGGTGTTGTCCAGCATGTCCATGCGCTGGTTCGGATAGAGCTGAAAGGGCATGTCCTGAAAGCCCAGCTTGGCCTGGAACAGGTGGTTGTCGTTCTTGAACGCCACGCCCACGGTCTGGTTGCGCGTTTCATACGCGGTAGAGCCCACCTCGTTGCGTGGCAGGTTGTGCCCGGCGCGGCCGCTGAAATCGTAGGTCTTGAAATCTGCACCGGCCGTGTAGTTGTCGGCCTTGCTGGTGGATGCGTTGTAGCTGATGTTGAAGGCATCGGTGGCATGTGTGGCCGACACATTGGCACCGCGCGCCTTGTTGTTGCTCCGGTAAAACGCCCCCAGTTCGCCCTTGGTCAAGCTTTGCCCGGCTGCTGCAAACTCCGGCACGCGTGATTCGGCAATGATGGTGCCACCAATGCTGTCACCCCCCGCACTGACGGGCGTAATGCCGGCAAAGACCTTGAGTACGCCGACGTTGGTCGGGTCAAGGTACGAGAGCGCCGGGTTCATGTGGTTGGGGCAGGACGCAATCAGGTCCATGCCATCGACCTTGATGCGCAGGCGGTCGTCTGCCAGGCCATGGATGGCGGGCAGGCTGGACACGCCACCGGCGCCATACAGGCTCACACCGGGGATGTCAGACAGCAGACTGGCGGTGTCGCTGGTGGCGGACAGGCGTGGCGCCAGGCTGGCTTTGTCCAGCTTGGTGGCGCCTGGTGCGGTGTTGTCCAGTTTGGAGTCACTGACGGTCACCGCCGGTAACGTGATGGCTTTGACATCGGCAGCCAAGGCGCTGTTGCACAGCAGGCATAAGGCGGGAATAGCCACCGTAATGGCCAGGGGAAGTGCTTTGATTTTGAAATGCGACATGTTCGGGACCTCTTCTTTACTATAAAAAGCGCCTCCAGCCCCCGTAGAACGGGCGCAAGACGCTATGAATTCAATAGCTCAAAAGAAACCCGGGGGGCCACGCGGTGGTGGCACAAAGGTGTGTGCTGCGGAATAGAAAAAAGCCTGCCAGACTGGGGCCTCCCGCTGCCCATCCTGAACTAGGAAGGTGTAAGGCAATGGGTCGTTCGGTGAAGCGACGCGGTCTGTGGTTTGCAGGCAAAACTGGCAATGCGCGGGCTGTGCTGCCGACCCGGGCAGGGGAGTGGAGTCGTCTGCCGAAGCGGCAACATCGGCGGTCACCCAACGTGGGCCTTCGGTGGTGCAGATTTCAACGCGCTGCGTTGCCTGCCCTTTGACAAGCATCAGGGCATGAGACACCGTTGGCGCCAGCGCGCCCAACACCGCGATGAGCACAGCCAGCCACACCGCCCAGGGGCGGCGTAGTGCGGTGCGACGCAGTGTCAATGACATTGAAACAATGCCTGTTCTTACATTTTGTGCTTGCTATGGTCCATGGCGGGCATGTCAGCCGCTTTGGCACCGGGTGCCGCCATCGACACTGGAACCTGAATCTCAGTTTTGGTTTCCACGCCTTTTGCGTCCTTGAAGACCAGCGTCAGGGCAATCGTGGTGTCCTTTTGCAAGGTGCTCTTCAGGTCCATCAACATGACATGGTAGCCACCCGGCTTAAGCTCCACCGCCTTGCCCGCCGGAAGGTCCAGGCCACCGGTCACGGCGCGCATCTTCATGACATCGCCTTCCATCTTCATCTCGTGCACTTCACCCACGCCGGCAACCGGGCTGGATATGGCCACCAGTTTCGTGCCCTCTTTGGCCGTGAGTTTCATGAAGGCGCCGGTGGCTTTCTGGCCTGGTACCGTGGCGCGCGCCCATGCGTCCTTGACGTCAACGGTTTGGGCGAACAGGGCGCCGCTGGAAAGGGTGAGGATGGTGGCTAGGGTCTTGAGTTTCATGGTTCTTCCTTGGTAAAAAAGTGATCATCCCAACCAGGCTTTGAGCTGGCTGGCATTGGGTTGCCCGGTAACGCGCTGCAATTTGCCGTTGCGCCCGACCAGCACAACATAGGGCGTGATGTTGTGCCATTTGGGGTCCACCGCCTGGCGAATGGCGGGCTCAAACCCGTCAAATGCATAGATTTTGGTGACGCCCGCGTAGTGGTGGGCATGGGCCAGCGCCCGCTCACCCTGCACATCCATCAGGATGGCAGATAGCTCCACCGGCTTGCCCGTTTCGGCAACAGCCTCCTGCAAAACATCAAAAGTCTCCGGACAGGTAGCGCAAAAGCTGTTGGTGAACACGTAGGCAACCGGCCGCTGCCCGCTGCGCAGGAGGTTTCGCCAGATGGTGGCATCGAATTTCGCTACCGTTTTGATAGCTGCTTGCGCAGGTTCTGCAAGGGCTAGCGCCCCATTTGGCATATAGATTCCTGGACAAAGCAGCGCCAGTGCCAGCAGCGCTCTCCGCACAAAATCAAAAATTGAGTTCATGCACTTGCACCTCTTTTGCGTTGCGCCACACCGCCACCATGCGCTCACCGCTCTGCGCCAGCCGCGGGTGGTCATTGTCGCCCTGTACTTTACCCAGCGTCTGCAGGTGGAAAGACTTTCCGCCGTCCCTCGACAGCCAAGCCTGTAGCGTGCTGTGCGCTCCATTCACACTGCGCCAGACCACAGCAACCCGGTTGCCAGCCGCCAGTACATCGGCGTGTTCGGCGCGCGGGTCTGGCAAGGCCCTGACGGATTCAGTCACCGGACTGCCGTCGGCGTGCAGGCGGGCGTAGCGCACGGCTGCGATGTCTTCATTGCCCTTTTTGCGGATGCCAAACCACACAGCGTGGTAGCCGCCGTCCTGCGCGGCGGCCATGCCCGGACCATGGTGCGGGCATGCGTCGATATGCCAGTCGTCAAAACTGGCACGCACCACCTGCGCGGGCGGTTCATTTCCAAGCGCTGCAAAGCCGTGGTCCCGCACGTTGGACTCGAACACATGGCGCCACATCGCGCGCAGGTTGCCGTCCGGGCCATGGGCCAGCGCAATGCGGCAGCACTCGCAGGAGTGGTCAGCGAGTTTGATGTCGGGGCCAAAGGTGGCGCCACCGTCAATGGAGGTATTGCGGTAAATGGCTGCGCCCTGGTAGCTGGATTTTTTACCGATCTTGGGGGCCAGTTCCATATCGCGTTTATCCACCCACAGCGTATTCAATACGCCCTTTGCATCAAAAGCGACCGACTCGAACCGGTGGGTAATCTCCTGCCGGTCGGCATGCACGGTAAAGGGCAGCGAAAACGTCTTTCCGCCATCGGCCGAGCGCAGCATACGGATCGCGCCGGTGTAAGGCTTGGCCAGCGGCTGGGTGTAGGTCATGACGACCCAGCCCTGTGGCCCAAACGCCAGCTTGGGGTGATTCTCTCCATCGGCAGAAATGGCCTCACCCTGCGTGGCCAAAATACGCGGGGTGCCCCACTGCTTCAGGTTATTCGCGGGCGCTGTTTGCAAAAACAGCTCACCCTGTGCGTTCAAGCCTGCCAGCCATAGACTTCCATCGGGCGCAAAGGCAACCCCACTGGCCAGTTGTGCGCTCGGGGCGTGCGCAAGTGCAGCCCCCGCACACAGCGCCAGCAGCCAACCCCAGAGAACATTTCGCATATTGACTCCCACAACGGACGACACCTTAAAACCGCGCCTTCAGACCCAGACTGATGGTGCGCGGCATGGACAGCGTGCGACTCCAGGGCTGGTTGAAGGTGTAGGCATTCTCGGAGTATTCAACATTGAACAGGTTGACCACACTGACGCTCAGGTCCAGCCCCTTGCGCAATGGGTAGAGCAGGCTGGCATCCCACACGGCGACTGCCGATTGTCGGTATTCCACCCCTGCCGTGCTGGTGGTGTCAATATTCATGGCACCAATATAGCGGGCCTGCAAATAGGTCTGCAGTCCGGCGGCGGGTTTCCAGGTGACACCGACAATGGCCACATCTTGCGGCACGCCGGCGAGCTGCACGCCAATCGGGTCGGTCACCACACTGCCCTTGCGCGTGAGCTGGGTGGTAGTGCGGGTGTAGGCGGCGTTGAAGCTCATGTGCTTGCTGGCTTTCCAGCGGGCATTGAGCTCCAGCCCGTAGGACTGCCCGTCCTGATCATTGGTGTAAAAACTGGCCGAGCCGCCACAGTTGGTCAGGTTGGCGCCGCCTGCCGCGCAGATGGTGCGCACCAACTCGGGCGCGCTGGCGTAGCTGTTGACCTTGAAGGTGGCGATCATGTTCTGGATGTCGTACTGGTACCAGGTTGCACCGACCGACCAGACAGCGCTGTTGTAATCTGCGCCAATTTCCCGACCCACCAGGTTTTCTGGGGCCAGGTCGGGATTGGCAACGGTGGGGCTGCTGGCGCCAAAGGTGCGCGTGGTGTTGTTAAAGCCGGGGACTCGGAAGGACTTGTAGGCCGCCGCGCGCAAGGCAAGCTCATCGGTCACAGAGTAGCGTGCCGCCAGGCTGGGGTTAAACCCGGTGGTGGTGGTGGACGCCTGTGGGCCGCCTGACAGCACGCCGGCTGCCGTGGTGCGGGTGTTCAAACGGTCGGTGTTGTCCCAGCTGTCAAAACGCGCACTCAGGGTCAGCTCCAGCGGCTCCGTGGGCACGATGCGTGACTGGGCAAAAATGCCGCTGAAGGTTTGCTCGGCTTTGCCGTAGGTGCTGCTGCTGAGGTTTTGCAACGTGGCCAGCGTCTGGGGGGCAGCATAGAAGAACTCCAGATCCGAGGCCGACAAATGCCGGTGGTCAGCGCCCACCTGCAGGCTGCGCAAGACGCCACTCCAGTCTTTGGAATAAATGGCAGAGGCGCCCTGTTCGCGGTAGCGCTGCGAGCCATATTGGGTGTAGTACTGCACGGTCTGGTTGTTGACCTGAGCCGGTGTCACGTTATTGGTAGCAGGGCAGCGCGCACTGGCAGCAGCACTGGCCTGCCAGTAGCAGGTGGCGCCGTTGTACTTTTCAAACTCCACATACTGGGCCCAGGCGGATGCGGTCAGCGTGGCCTTGTCGTCGAGCTTCTGGACCACGCTGGCGGAAATGTCGGGGTTGGTTTGCAGGTTGTTGCCAAACTGGTAGCTGATGTCCTGATCCTGCACATGGTAGCCCAGGCGCACATAGCCTTGCAGGTCCGGCGATGGACGGAAGTAGGCCGTCAGTTGTGCATTGCTGTCCTGCGCGTTGACCGGGTCGCGTGCCGGGTAGCGCCACAGCTGGTCTGCCAGTACCGTGGTGTAGCCACGGGAGTTCAACCGGTCGACTGTGAGATTGAAACTCAACGCATCGGACGCCGCAAAGTTCTTGCTGAACGCGCCGCTCATGGTGCCGCTGGACCCCGCTGAAATCGACACCTCGCCTGCGTTGTCAGCTGAGCGCTTGGAGACGATGTTGACCACGCCCGCCACCGCCATGTTGCCCCACAGGCTGGAATTTCCGCC
>CAIYDK010000531.1 GCA_903924955.1 uncultured beta proteobacterium
CCAGGCCACGTCGGGCCAGGTGTCCAGCGAGGGCGGCGTCAGGTAGACCGGGCCGCTGCCGTCCAGCACAAAGTGGGCGTGGCGGGTGGCGGCGCAGTTCGGGATCATGGCAATCGGTTTGCTGGCGGCGTGGGTGGGGTACATCTTGATCTTGACGTCCAGCACGGTGGTCAGGCCACCCAGACCCTGCGCGCCAATGCCCAGCGCATTGACTTTTTCGAACAGTTCCAGGCGCAGCGCCTCGACCTTGCTGAGTTCGGCGCCACTGGCTGCCTTGGCCTGCAGTTCGTACATATCCAGGTCGTCCATCAGGCTCTCCTTGGCCATCAACACAGCTTTTTCCGCCGTGCCGCCAATGCCGATGCCCAGCATGCCGGGTGGGCACCAGCCCGCACCCATGGTGGGCACGGTCTTGAGCACCCAGTCGACCACCGAGTCGCCGGGGTTGAGCATGACCATCTTGCTCTTGTTCTCGCTGCCGCCGCCCTTGGCCGCAACGGTGACTTCTACCGTGTTGCCGGGAACGATTTCGGTGAAGATGACAGCAGGCGTGTTGTCCTTGGTGTTCTTGCGCAGAAACTCGGGGTCGGCCACCACGCTGGCGCGCAGGGTGTTGTCGGGGTGGTTGTAGCCCTGGCGCACGCCTTCGTTGATGGCGTCATCGAGGCTGCCGGTGAAGTCGCCCCAGCGCACGTCCATACCGACTTTGAGGAACACGTTGACGATGCCGGTGTCCTGGCAAATCGGGCGGTGACCGGTGGCGCTCATCTTGCTGTTGGTCAGGATTTGCGCAATGGCGTCCTTGGCGGCCGGGCTTTGTTCGCGCTCGTAGGCGCGTGCCAGGTGGGCAATGTAGTCGGCCGGGTGGTAATAGCTGATGAATTGAAGTGCAGCTGCAACAGATTCAATCAGGTCGGCCTGTCGAATGGTGGTCATATAGGTCTTTCCAAGGTTGGGATAGGGTTGATTGGTGTTGCTATTTTTGCGGATGGGACATCAGCTTGTCGGTAAAAGCAATGGCCATTGCTGACAGTAAAAACGTGATGTGGATAACGGTTTGCCAGAGCAAAACCTTCTCTTCGTAATTAGCCGCATTGATAAAGGTTTTGAGCAGGTGGATGGAGCTGATACCGATGATGGCGGTCGCCAGTTTGACCTTGAGCACGGACGCGTTCACATGGTCTAGCCATTCTGGCTGGTCGGGGTGGTCGTCCAGGTTCATGCGCGAGACAAAGGTCTCGTAGCCGCCCACAATCACCATGATGAGCAGATTGGAGATCATCACCACGTCAATCAGGGCGAGCACCACCAGCATGATGATGGTCTCATTCAGGCCGGTGACCTGCACCGTGTCTTTGTAACCAATGCTCTTGACCAGCAGTTCCAGTGCATGTTGGTTGCCAAAGGCGGCCTCCATCAAGTGCACCAGTTCAACCCAGAAGTGGTACACGTAGACGGCCTGGGCAGCAATCAGCCCGAGGTACAAGGGCAGCTGCAGCCAGCGACTCGAAAAAATCACTTTGGCGAGCAGCGTCATGGGCTTGGGTCGTGATTTGGGCGTTGGCGCTTGGCTCATAGGGCGAGTGGGTTTTCGTGGCACAGTTGGACATTGTAAAAGCCTGTGGGAGGACCTACCTCCGTTGAGCGGTTTCGTATTGAGGCCTTGCGGCTTTTGTTGAGTCAAGTCAGTGACTTGTAAGTGCTTAGCACCAATATTCGCCCAGTTTTGATTTAACAGAGGAGACATTCCCGATGAGCACAACGACCGAAACCGCAAGCGTATTGCCTACTTATTTGCCCAGCGCAGAGTTTGTCAAGAACGCCGCTATTCCCAGCATGGACGCTTATAACGCGCTGTGCAAAGAAGCCGAAACCGATTACGAAGGTTACTGGGGCCGTTTGGCCAAGGAATTTTTGAGCTGGAAAGTTCCCTTTACCAAAGTGCTTGACGAGAGCGAAGCGCCATTTTTCAAGTGGTTTGCTGATGGCAAGCTGAATGCGTCCTACAACTGCCTGGACCGCAACGTCGAAAAAGGCCTGGGCGAAAAGACCGCCATCATTTTCGAAGCTGACGGCGGCGAAGTGACCAAGATCAATTACCAAGACCTGCTGGCCAAGACCAGCCAGATCGCCAACGGCCTGAAGTCTCTGGGCATCAAAAAGGGTGACCGTGTGGTCATCTACATCTCGATGTCCATTGACGGCGTCGCCGCCATGCAGGCTTGCGCCCGCATTGGTGCGACCCACTCGGTCGTGTTTGGCGGCTTCTCGGCCCAGTCCCTGCGTGACCGTATTGAAGATACCGGCGCCGTAGCTGTTATCACGGCCGACCACCAGGTGCGCGGTGGCAAGCAATTGCCCCTGAAATCCATTGTCGATGAAGCTCTGACGTTGGGTGGCTGCGATTCCATCAAAAACGTGCTGGTTGTCAAGCGTAGCGGTTCCGAAATCGCCATGACTGCGGGCCGTGACCAGTGGATGAACGATCTGGTGGCTGGCCAGTCCACCACCTGCGAGCCTGAGTGGGTCGAAGCCGAGCACCCCCTATTCCTGCTTTACACATCCGGTTCTACCGGCAAGCCCAAGGGCGTACAGCACTCCACCGGCGGCTACCTGTTGCATGCAGCGCTGACCACCAAGTGGACATTTGACCTGAAGGCCGATGACGTATTCTGGTGCACCGCCGACATTGGCTGGGTGACCGGTCACACCTACATTACCTACGGCCCATTGGCTCTAGGTGGAACCGAGATCGTGTTTGAAGGCGTGCCCACTTACCCGGACGCCGGCCGCTTCTGGAAGATGATCCAGGACCACAAGTGCACCGTGTTCTACACCGCACCGACCGCTATCCGCTCATTGATCAAGGCCGCTGAAGCCAAAGATGCTGTACACCCCAAGAGCTACGACCTGTCCAGCCTGCGCTTGCTCGGCTCGGTGGGCGAGCCCATCAACCCCGCCGCCTGGGAGTGGTACTACAAGCACGTTGGTGGCAGCAAGTGCCCCATTGTGGACACTTTCTGGCAAACCGAAACCGGTGGGCACATGATCACGCCGCTGCCTGGTGCGACACCCATGGTCCCAGGTTCCTGCACGCTGGCGTTCCCCGGCATCCAGGCTGCCATCGTGGACGAAACCGGCAAGGACGTGCCCAATGGTCAAGGCGGCATTCTGGTCGTGAAGCGTCCATGGCCCTCCATGATCCGCAACATCTGGGGTGACCCCGAGCGCTTCAAGAAGAGCTACTACCCCGATGACTTCAAGGGCAAGTACTACCTGGCTGGCGACGGCGCCATTCGCGACGAGAAGACCGGTTATTTCACCATTACCGGCCGTATCGACGACGTGCTGAATGTGTCGGGTCACCGCATGGGCACCATGGAAATCGAATCGGCTCTGGTGAGCTGCACCGAGTTGGTGGCTGAAGCCGCCGTGGTGGGTCGTCCTGATGACACCACCGGTGAAGCTGTCTGCGCCTTTGTGGTGCTCAAGCGTCCGCTGCCCGTGGGCGACGAAGCCAAGGCGATTGCCAAGCAGTTGCGTGACCACGTGGGCAAGGAAATCGGCCCGATTGCCAAGCCCAAGGACATCCGCTTTGGCGATAACTTGCCCAAGACCCGTTCCGGCAAGATCATGCGCCGCTTGCTGCGTTCCATCGCCAAGGGCGAGGCCATCACCCAAGATACATCGACTTTGGAAAATCCGGCCATCCTGGACCAACTGGGTCAAGCCTATTGATTTGGTGCACGTTCGCTAATAGAAAAGCCCGCAGCAGCGGGCTTTTTTTCGCCTCGCTGTGTCCCGGTCCGTTGCGACGGCGTTGGCTTGGGTTACAGTGGAATTGGATTACAGGAGATCGTCATGTATTTAGTGGGCTTGGGATTGGTCTTTTTGATCTTGAAATTTATGGAAATCGGCCCCGTCGCAGTATGGGACTGGTGGGTCATCCTGGCTCCCTTTGCCTTGGCCATTGCATGGTGGGCCTGGGCCGATAGCACCGGCTATACCAAGCGCAAGGCAATGGAGTCCGAAGATGCCAAGCGCAAAGCTCGTATCGAGCGCAATCGCGATGCAATGGGAATGCTCAGCAACCGGAAGAAGCGGCGCTAAGCGCTTGGCCGGCAGGTGCTGCCTAGCCAAAGGCACAATAGCATCATGTTGATGCACCCCCAAATTGATCCCGTCGCCCTGCAATTGGGCCCCATCGCAGTGCACTGGTATGGCCTGACCTACCTGGCTGCTTTTGCTTTATTTATGTTTCTGGGCAGCAGGCGATTGCGCCATGCTCCGTTTGCGGCATTGAAAGGCTCGACTGCCTGGGCGTACCGTGACGTTGAAGACATTTTGTTTATGGGGGTCATGGGCGTGGTGCTGGGCGGACGAATTGGTTATTGCCTGTTTTACAAGCCTGCCTATTACCTGGCGCACCCCATCGAAGTTTTTTACGTCTGGCAGGGTGGCATGAGTTTTCATGGCGGCATGCTGGGCGTCATCGTGGCCATGGTGTGGTTTGGCCTATCGCGCAAGAAGTCCTTCCTGCAAGTGGCGGACTTTGTAGCGCCGTGTGTCCCCACCGGGCTCGCGGCCGGTCGGGTTGGCAACTTTATCAATGGTGAATTGTGGGGTCGTCTGTCGGACCCTGATTTGCCTTGGGGCATGGTGTTTCGGGGGGCTGGCGAATTGCCCCGTCACCCATCGCAGGTGTACCAGTTCCTGCTGGAAGGGTTATTGTTGTTTGTCCTGTTGTGGTGGTATGCCCGCACGGCACCCAAGCGGGGGCAAGTCGCGGCTGCATTTTTATTCGGTTACGGTGTGATGCGATTTGCCGCTGAATTTTTCCGCGAACCCGATGCGCATCTGGGCCTGTTATCCCTCGGCATGAGCATGGGGCAGTGGTTGTGCATCCCCATGATTCTGGGCGGCGCGGGTTTGTGGTGGTGGTCGAAGATCCGGCCCACGCAACGGGCATAAATTCGTTAGATCGTTGGCCTGCACCCCAGGGTTTATCCGGGGTGATGAGGTCTTGCTGCTCGCTGGGTAAAGTTTAATAATTACGCATAATTATTGAAAATAACGAATGTCAACAAGTCCGCCATCTGCCATGCGATTGGTACAAAACTCCTTGCACGACGAGGTTGCCGCCCTGTTGCGAAGCCAGATATTTGAAGGACAACTGGCGCAGGGTAGTTTCCTGGATGAGGCCGCGTTGTGCGAAAGTCTGAAAATATCGCGTACGCCTTTGCGCGAAGCCCTCAAAGTGCTGGCAGCAGAAGGCTTGGTGCGCCATGAGCCCCGCCGGGGTTGCTTCGTGAACCAGGTTACCGAGCAGGATCTGGATGACATCTTTCCCGTGATTGCTTTATTGGAAGGGCGCTGTGCGTTTGAGGCCGCTCGCAATGCCAGCGATGCTGATCTGGCCGCGCTCGATGCTTTGCACACGCGGTTGGAGCAGCACGCTCAAGCCAAACGCATCAATGACTACTACGCCACCAACTTCATCATCCACGAGGCCATCATTACCCTGGCCAACAATCGCTGGCTGGCGCAAGCGATTGCTGATTTACGCAAGATATTGAAACTGGCGCGCCAGCAGCAACTGCATGCGCCTGGCCGTTTGGAGCAAAGCCTGAGCGAACACCTGGCGATCTACGCCGCGCTGCGCGCACGCGACAGCGAGGGGGCGGATGCCGCCATGCGGATGCATTTGACGCGCCAGCGCGAGGCACTACGGGCTTTGGCGCGTGAGCAGAAAAGCAGGTTGCTGGCATGAACCCATCCACCTGGATCAGTCGCAGCGTCGCCCGGTTGCTTCCCGCTCCAAGCTCGGAGCAAAATATGCCTCCAGCCCCCGAAAATACAGCGCAGGCAGCTATTAAATCAGGAGCATCCTCGACGCCGACGGGGGTTGATGGTGGTCGCGCCCGCTCCACCCATGAGCGTCTGAAGGCCACTTTGCGGCAGAAAGATGAGGCGCTGTCACCCGGCGTTTTGCGTCGCACCTTGCAGGAGTTGCAAGGCATCATTGATCCACGGGTCAGCGAAGTCGAGGGCGGTCGCCGTGCGCAGGCCATTGCGGCCTGGTACGCCGGTGCCACGGTGGCGCGAAAGCGCGACCTGTGGCTGCTGATGAGCGAGCAGTTTGTGGCCGATCCGCAAAAGGTAAAGGCCGCTCAGGTTCA
>CAIYDK010000532.1 GCA_903924955.1 uncultured beta proteobacterium
AGATTGGCACGCTTTACGCATATGCCTGGGTGTCATCTTCAAACTGAGGATGATTTGATCTCAACCATTGCTTAAAGGAAATCCGCCATGCGCAAAGCCCCCATCTCCGTCAAGCTGATCGCTGTTGTACTGGCAGCAGCACTGTCGCCCTTGTCTGCCGCCGCGCGTGAAGGCGCGCAATCGGTCGGGCAGGGCGTCAAGTGCTACACCGCTGCAGTGCTGCAACCGGATGGAACCGTGCAGTACCAACGCATTTGCTACAAAGGCGTCTGATACGGCGGCGCATCTACCGCCCCGTGCGGGCCAGGTAGCGCTTGTTCCAGAACAGCGCTACCAGTCCGAGAGCAATCACCACCATGAAGCCGACGGCCATCCAGATGCCGCTTTCTTTGTGAATGAGTGGTAGTGCGTCAAAGTTCATACCGAAAAAGCCGGTGACCAGGTTCAGCGGCAAGAAGATGGCGGTCAGCACGGTCAGCGTGCGCATGATGTCGTTGGTGCGGCTGCCCTGCACGCTGAAATGCATCTGCACTGCGGTCTCGGCGCTCTGCTCCAGGCGGCGTACGTGGTGCACCACCCGCTCGATGTGCTCCAGCACATCGCGGCTGCGTACGTGCAGCAAGTCGCGCTCGCGGTGGGCGGCTGGGGTATCGGCGTCAGGCCAGGTTTTGAGCGCCTCAATCCAGTCCTGCAAGGCGGCACGCTGGTCTTCGCAGATTTCGTCCAGGGTGTGCAAGGAGAGGCGCGCATCCAGCAGGGAGCCCCAATTGTTGAAACGTGTCTTGGGGTTGAGCAGTTCGGACTGCCAGTGGTCCAACTGGTGGGTCAACTCCCGGCGCAGTTCCAGAAAACCGTCCACCATCTGGTTGATGATGCGCAGCATCAGGTCTGCCGGACTGGTGGGCAGGCGCGCGCCAGCGGTGCGGGATTCCAGGCTGGCAGCTTGCAACAGCTTGGCGGCGTACGCATCGCGCACGGTGCAGTCGGTGGGGTGTACGGTCAGCAGCACGCGGTCGAATACAGCGAAACCGACCGGACTGGTGTCGATGCGCCGCAAGATGGGCGGGCCGCCGCGCTGCGGCACCTGCGTCAAGGGCTGGCCGGGATTGTCCAGGTCGCTCGGGCGGTTGCCCGCCGCCAGGCGGCGGAACACCAGCACGTCGTATTGCGAGGTGTAATCGTAGTGTGACGGTAGCTGGTTGTTGATCAGGTCCGAGATGTGCAAATCGACCAATTGCTGGCCGCACAGAGCCTGCAACATGGTTTGTACCTCGCCTTGCAGCACTTCAAACTCGCGCCGCGCGCAAGCCACCCAAACCAGGCCCTGCGCGGGCGCTCCCGCCGCGGTGAGCGCCTGCAGGTCACTGCTTTCCGTAACACTGGTACTCTGGATGTGAAAGATGCGCATGGGGCCAGACGGTAAGGGCTATATGAGAAATAGGGCTCTAGCCCCCGAACGCATTGCGTGGCCAGCTACTACTTTGATAGCAATCTGGCGGCGTCAAGCGCAAAGTAGGTCAGCACGCCATCGGCCCCGGCGCGTTTGAAGGCCAGCAGGCTCTCCATCATCACGGCGTCGTGTTCGAGCCAGCCGTTCTGGGCAGCGGCTTTGAGCATGGCATATTCGCCGCTCACCTGGTAGGCAAAGGTCGGGATCTTGAACTCGTCTTTCACGCGACGCACCACATCCAGATACGGCATTCCGGGCTTGACCATGACCATGTCGGCACCCTCGGCGATGTCCATGGCGACTTCGCGCAGGGCCTCGTCGGTGTTGGCGGGGTCCATCTGGTAGACCTTCTTGTTGCTCTTGCCCAGGTTGCTGGCCGAGCCCACCGCGTCGCGGAACGGGCCGTAAAAGGCGCTGGCGTACTTGGCGCTGTAGGCCATGATGCGGGTATGGATATGGCCTTTGGCCTCCAGCGCGGCGCGGATCGCGCCAATGCGGCCGTCCATCATGTCGCTGGGTGCGACGATGTCCACGCCGGCGTCGGCCTGGGTCATGGCTTGTTGCACCAGCATGGCCACGGTTTCGTCATTCAGGATGTAGCCCTCGGCTTCGGGGCGTTTGTCGGGCAGGCCGTCCTGGCCGTGGCTGGTGAAGGGGTCCAGTGCCACATCGGTCATGACGCCGAGTTGGGGAAACTCTTTTTTCAGCGCCCGCACCACGCGGGGAATGAGGCCGTCGGGGTTCAGTGCCTCAGAGCCCTCGTAGTCTTTAAGCGACTGCGCTATCACCGGGAACAGCGCCATCACCGGAATTTCGAGCTTTACGCACTCTTCGGCCACCGGCAGGAGCAGGTCCAGGCTGAGGCGCTCCACGCCGGGCATGGAGGCAATCGGCACCCGCTGGTTTTGCCCATCCACCACAAAAACGGGGTAGATCAGGTCGTGCGGAGTGAGCGTGTTTTCGCGCACCAGGTTGCGGGTAAAAACATCACGGCGCAGGCGACGCGGGCGGCCAAGGGGGTAGGGGGCGTAAGGACTCATGGGGAAAATTGTGCCTGAAACTGGATCGCCCTTGTCATTACCCGCAGCGCCAAAGGGCCATAAACCCGAAATATATAAAGGTTATTTTGTAAAATCTCTTGCAAGTGTTGTAGTTTTTTGTTAAATTTGCGTTGGGTAGCTTGCTACCTCCCGCTTTTCCTCCCTGAGCGGGGCCTTGATGTGTGACAGCAAATAGGCTTACCACCCCAGCCCTCGTGCTGGGGTTTTTTTTGGCCTAAACTTGTTCCATGGCATACCTTCTCGTTAAATCCTTTCATATCGTTTTCGTGGCCAGCTGGTTCGCCGGTCTTTTTTATCTGCCGCGTATTTTTGTCAATCTGGCTATGGTTGCGTCGGGCTCGGACGCCGAGCGCGCTCGTCTGCTGCTGATGTGCAACAAGCTCTTGCGCTTCATGACCCTGATAGCGGTTCCAGCACTGGGCCTGGGTATCTGGCTATGGGTTGGCTTTGGTGTTGGTTGGGGCTCCGGCAATGGCTGGATGCACGCCAAACTGGCCGTGGTTGCGCTGGCCGTGGGCTATCACCACGCATGCAGCGTCATTCTGAAGAAATTCGAGGCCAATGCAATGTCCCGAAGCCACGTGTGGTTTCGCTGGTTCAATGAGGCGCCGGTTTTGATGATGGTTGCGGCTGTCATCTTGGTTGTAGTGAAACCCTTTTAGTAAATATGCGGGGACCTGCCAAAGCGTAGCGCTGTCCTCAACAATTCAGAAAGGTGCTCGATGCACAAGTCGGCGGCCTGGCCGCTTGCCCTGATGTATGTCGGGCTTGTTGTGTATGCCAGCCTGTACCCGTTTGCCGACTGGCGTGACCAGGGTATCGCGCCTTGGGCATTTTTGGGTGCCCCGCTGCCGCGCTACTGGACCGGTTTTGACCTCGCTATTAACGTGGTGGGCTATGCGCCGTTAGGTGGCTTGTTGGCGCTCAGCTCGCTGCGCACCGGGCGCTTTCAGCACGCCATTTTGATTCCGGTGATGGCGGCGTCGTTGCTGGCCTTGGCAATGGAAATGCTGCAAAGTTATTTGCCGGTGCGTATTCCTTCGCGTGAAGACTGGCTGTTGAACACTTCGGGTGCGGCATTGGGCGCAGTCGGTACCATTGTGCTTGCCAAATTGGGCGCCATTGACCGCTGGAGCCAGATACGGGCCCGCTGGTTTGTACAACAGTCGCGTGGCGGGTTGGTGCTTTTGGCGCTGTGGCCGCCGGCTTTGCTGTTTCCTGCTGCCGTGCCATTTGGCCTGGGTCAGGTGATGGAGCGCCTCGAGGAGGCGGTGGGCGTGCTGTTGGTTGACACCCCATTTTTGGAGTGGCTGCCGGTGCGAGAAACCGAATTGGAACCGCTCGTGCCTGGCGCTGAGATGCTGTGCGTGCTGCTGGGGCTCCTGATTCCATGTCTGTTGGGCTTTTGTGTCATCCGCACGCGGACCCGGCGAGCCCTTTTTGTACTGATGGTGCTGGGGGTTGGTATTGCTGCTACGGCTTTGTCTGCGGCGCTGAGTTGGGGGCCTGTGCATGCCTGGGCTTGGTTGGGGTTGCCCGTTCAGGTGGGTATGGCGATTGCATTGTTTTTGTCGCTGGTGCTGACTTTGGTGCCTTGGCGCACCAGTGCCGCCCTGCTGTTGCTGTCGTTGGGTATCTATTTGAGTCTGTTGAATCAGGCCCCGGAAAGTGCCTATTTCTCCCAAACCCTGCATGCATGGGAGCAGGGTCGGTTTATTCGCTTTCATGGCCTGGCCCAGTGGTTGGGCTGGTCGTGGCCTTATGCCACCCTGGTGTACGTGCTGACCCTCATCTGGCAACGCGATGCAAAAAACTAAAATCTACCTATGACCCAGATAACAACTCCCGCAGCGCCGTACTATGCGCGCCACATTTTTTTCTGTCTCAATGAGCGCAAAAATGGCGAAGACTGCTGCGCTCAGCACCACGCACAGGCCAGTTTTGACCGCTGCAAACAACGGGTGAAGGAAGCCGGGTTGTCCGGCCCGGGCCAGGTCCGTGTCAACAAGGCTGGGTGTCTGGACCGCTGCGCGGCTGGCCCGGTGGCGGTGGTGTATCCCGAAGGCGTCTGGTATTCCTATGTAGATGAGCAGGATATCGATGAAATCGTCGAATCGCATCTGAAAAACGGCAAGGTGGTCGATCGCTTGCTGACCCCTGCCAATCTGGGACGATAGAGCGTGAACCCCAACACACGTCGATTTACCCTGCAAGGCCCCGTTGGTGCCATAGAAGCTTTGGAAGACTTGCCAAGTCTGTCTTCAGGCGCGGTGCCGCGTGGCGTAGCCGTGATCGCTCATCCGCATCCCCTGTTTTCCGGAACGATGGACAACAAAGTGGTGCAGACGCTAGCCCGAGCCTTTGTTCAGTGCGGCTGGCGCGCGGTGCGATTCAATTTTCGCGGTGTCGGAGCTACCGAAGGCGCCCATGACGCCGGTCGGGGTGAGTTGCAGGACCTGATGGCGGTTATCGACCACGCCGCCCAAGGTGAGGCCACAGCGGCGACTGCGCTGGCCCTTGCCGGGTTTTCTTTTGGATCCTTTGTCGTTAGCCACGCTGTTGAAGCGCTGGGTGCAGCGCGTGCTCCAAGTCAACTGGTACTGGTGGGAACGGCTGCCACGCGGTTTGATGTGGCGCCCGTACCGCAGGCTCTGCATGGTCGCACTCTGGTGGTGCACGGTGAATATGACGATACGGTTCCTTTGGCCGATGTCATGAATTGGGCGCGCCCGCAAACCCTGCCTGTAACGGTGATTCCAGGGGGCTCCCACTTCTTTCATGGACAATTACCGCTTTTGCGTGGTCTGGTGGTACGCCACCTGCAAGCTGAACAGACGCCCACTTTCTGATTGTCTGCCGGTCTAGGCACCTGACTGCCCTGCCTATTTTCGTTTTCACTACCTGCTGGTCTCTGTTGAGATCGGCGCCTGACTTACTCCCATGAAATCTTTTATTGCCGCTCTTTTGGCCACCGTTTGTTTTACAGTGGCTGCCCAAACGCCACAGGCGCCCGAAGTGGCTGCCCGGGCCTATTTGTTGATGGATGTGTCCGCCAACCAGATTTTGGCTTCCAAGGATATGGATATGCCGGTGGAGCCTGCGTCGCTGACCAAGCTGATGTCGGCCTACCTGGTATTCGACGCCCTGCGCACAAAAAAACTCGACCTGAAGCAAACCCTGCCCGTGAGTGAGCGCGCCTGGAAGATGCCGGGTTCGCGTATGTTCATAGACCCCAAGATGCAGGTTCCCGTTGAAGACTTGATCAAAGGCATGATCGTGCAGTCCGGCAACGATGCAACCATGGCACTGGCCGAGGGGGTGGGCGGCACTGCCGAGCGGTTTGTGCAAATGATGAACGACCAGGCCAAGGTGCTGGGTATGAAATCTACCGGGTACAAGAATCCGGAAGGCCTGACCGAGGCGGGTCACACCACGACAGCGCGTGACTTGAGCATCTTGGCGACACGGCTCATGGCGGACTTTCCAGACTATGTAGGTTTTTACGCCATCAAAAAATACCGTTACGCTGGCACCCCGGCCGCAAACGACAGCAACCGTAATTTGTTGCTTTTTCGAGACCCTACGGTTGATGGCCTGAAAACCGGCTACACCGATGCGGCAGGTTACTGCATGGTTGCCACCGCCCGACGCGAGTTTTCCAGCTTGGCCAATCCCGGCGCCCCGGCGGGTGGAGCCACAACGACCGGAAGTCGACGGTTGCTGTCTATCGTGTTAGGAACTGCCAATGAAAACGCCCGGGCCAATGAGTCACAAAAGTTGCTCAATTGGGGATTTACCGCATATGAGGCGGTCAAGTTGTTCGATGCTGATCAAGTCGTCGTGAGTTCCAGCGTTTGGAAGGGTGTGCAAAACGCGGTCAAGTTGGGGCGCCCACAGGCGATTGTTGTTTCTGTACCGGCTGGCAGCGCCGCCAAGATGAAAACCCAGGTTGTTCGCACCGAACCGTTGGTGGCGCCCATCGTCAAGGGTCAGCAATTGGGATCCTTGAAGATTTTGGTCGGTGAGCAGTTGGTGGGCGAAGTGCCGTTATTGGCACTGGAGGCGGTTGAGCAAGCAGGCATTTTTGGCCGCGCTTGGGACTCGGTGCGACTCTGGATTCGCTGATGGGGCTCAGCCCACACTCATTTTGGCTTGCGGGGAAACCCTCGATCTGATACAGTAGAAGGCTTTTCGGAAATTCCGAAGGGATTCACGTTTTCGTACCATTTCAAACGTTTAGGGACGTTTTATCTTTAGGAGGCTTAAGTGCCAACCATTAACCAGCTCGTGCGTCAAGGCCGTGAGGTCGAGATCATCAAGTCGAAGAGCCCTGCGATG
>CAIYDK010000533.1 GCA_903924955.1 uncultured beta proteobacterium
GACAATCCCCCCTTCGAGGTTCTGGATCACCTGGATCTGGCTGGTCGGTACCACCTTGCCGTCACCAATGGTGATCTCGTCAAGATCGGCGAAAAATGCCCAGACGATGGCGATGAGCAGCAGCAACAGCGTTCCTCGCAAAATCATATAAGCCGGTGGTGGCGGACGCTGAAACAATGCTGCTATGGAATGCGGCATGAACTCAATGTCGTCGCGAGAAACCACCTCCGGCGTATCCGGAGGCGGCAGCAGATAGTTCATGAAATGCAGCTTCGCAGTCGCCAGCCACCGCCGGAGCATATCGACCACCGCCCGGCCGCGAGGCGAAAGCCATTGCCGGTCAGGTCTTTCCGACATGGACCCGCCCCCCCGATAGCGCATCAAGTACCTGCTCTTTCGGGCCATCGGCAATGACCCGGCCATTGTCCATCACGATCAAGCGATTGACGAGAGTAAGCAGTGATGCGCGGTGCGTCACCAGTATCAGAGTCTGGTCCCGCAAATGCGCTGACAGCCGTGACTTGAAACCTTCCTCGGATCGATTGTCCAAAGCATTGCTGGGCTCGTCGAGAATCAGCAGCGGCGGATCGAGCAGCATCGCACGAGCAATGGCAATTGATTGCCGCTGCCCACCCGAAAGGCCCTCGCCACGCTCGCCGATCGGCATGTCAAAACCCTTCGGATGGCGAAGGATGAACTCGCTAGCGCCAGAAATTTCTGCTGCCCGCAGCATCGCGACATCATCGACATACGGCGCACCAAGCACGATGTTGTCCTTTACGCTGCCAAAAAACAGTGTGACGTCTTGCGGAACATGACCGATATTTCGGCGCAGGTCCGCGGGATCGATCTGCTGCAGGTCGACGCCATCGATCCAGATCGAACCCTCCGTCGGCTGATAGAGACCGAGCAGCAGCTTCTCGATGGTGGTCTTGCCGGAACCGATGCGCCCGATGATGCCGACTCGCTCGCCTTGGCTGATCTTGAACGACAGGTCGATAAGCGCCGGTATGTCCTGACCTGGATAGCTAAAACTCAGGTTGCGGAATTCCACATCGCCTCGAAGGGCCGGACGATGAACAAAACTTTTCCCCGGCGGACGTTCCACTGGCTGCGTCATGATTCGATCAATGCCGCGCAACGCCTGCAACGTCTGAAAGTAGCGCGTGATCAAGCCGGCGATCTGGGAAAACGGCGCAAGGATGCGGGTCGTCAGGATGGTGCAGGCAATGAGTCCGCCGACGGTGAGTTGCCGGTCCGAAATAAGATAGACGCCAGCGATCACCACGACGATGTAGGCGAGTTGCTGGATCAGCATGGTCAAATTGACTATCGTTGTCGATAACAATTTGGTGCTGATCGCCAAGCGTCCCGACTCGCCGATAAGTTGCTCCCACTTCCTCTGGGTCGGGCCTTCGGCACCAACGGACTTTATCGTCTCGATACCAGCCAGGGTTTCGATCAGAACGGCCTGCTTCTGGCTTCCGACACGCAGGCTCTTGCGCATCTGCTGTTCCAGCGGGTGCTGCAAAAATAGCGCGACGCCTACCATCAATGGAATCGCGAGCAGGGGCACGACGACGATCCAGCCGCCGAGCCAGAGCATTATTGCTAGGAACAGAACGACAAACGGCAGATCAATAAGGGTGGTAATCGTCGCCGAAGTAATGAAATCACGAAACGCGTCGAACTCATGGAGGGTATTGGCGAGCCCCCCAACCGACGCGGGACGGGACGCGGCACGAAGTCCGAGGACTTTCTCGAAAATCGACGCGGACAGCATCGTGTCGACTTGCTTTCCTGTGACGTCAAGAAAATACCCGCGCAGCCCCTTCATGCCAAAGTCGAAAATGGCGACGATTGATACGCCGATTGCCAAAACCCAAAGCGTCTCGAACGCCTGATTCGGTACCACTCGATCGTACACATTCATGACGAAGAGCGGCGTGATCAAGGCGAAGACGTTCAGCAGAAGGGAGGCGATCAGGATTTCCGAATAGAGCGGCCACGCATACTGCAGGGCACCCCAAAACCAGTGATGGGGACGGGGAACGGCATCTTCCTGGGATCGCTCGTCAAACCTGAACGCCGGACGGCTAAATATTACGTAACCCGAGTATGCCTCGGCGACTTGCTCAGTCGTCAGCTTGATTTCACCAATACCGGACTCCGGCTGTATTACCGTCCATTCCCCCGCCTTGTCACGCGCAGTCACGACGCAGGCGTGACCGCCGTGTAGCAAAAACACTGCCGGAAGAGTCAAGGGCGAAATTGCTTCGAGCGAACGCTTGATGACCCGGCTGCTCAAGCCGGCACGTGCAGCCGCGCGATGGAACAATTCCGGAGTAAGCCGGGAGTTCTCCAGCGGCAGTCCGGATGTCAGCGTCTGGGCGGAAAAAGGCCGGTGAAACAGCCGGGTAAGAATGACCAGACTCGCTGTCAGCGGGTCATCGGGTAGAAGCGTGTCCTGCGGCAGGCCGGACGGCGAATCTCCTACGGTTTCGGCAGCATCGGTCACAGGATGCCATCCTCACGGCCGATGATATCAACTCCAGCACCGAACAACCTTTCGCGGCGCCCCTTCTGTAACAGCAGTTTCTCCTGCACGGCCAGCGGCAGATCGGAAAAAATGATCAGATTCTTGGATATCAGTATGTCTATGACATCCTCGATGACGCGGATCATCTTCAGATCGGACGACAGCATCTCCAGGCCCTTGAGGTTTTCAGCATCGCTTATGCCCGACGACGCCAAGAAACCGAGAAGTTCAGGATGATCCACAGGCAGGCAATCACCACCCACTTCCAACGACTGAGTAATGGCGACTATCTGGCCGTCCGAGTTACGCTTAACGAAGGGCATGCGGGACCAACCGGAAAGGGATTCGCTTGAATATGCTAATGGCTCATTCTGGCATAATCATTCGGCGAAAGCGAGATTGCATGCCAGTATTCCTGGCTTGACCTGGCAACGCGTATTGTCCTGTCGGAGAGTTCATTCGTGTTCCTCGTGATCAGCCAGCGGCCCGAGTTCTTGCAGAAATGGATCTCTGTCTTGCAAAACCGCGGCACCGTTTCTTCGGTGAGTACCCAAACTCAAAACGCGGTCCACCACACGGGCTCCCCGCCAATTCTGGCGGTGCTTGACTTCCTTGCAATTGAAAAGAATCCGGGCGAGCTTCTGCAGGGCTGGAAACAATACTGCGGCAATGCGAAGTTAGTCTTGGCTGGCGGCAGTTTCCCTCCACAACGCGAACTGGCCGCTCTTGCTGCAGGCGTTGTGGCGTGTTGCAGTGACGATGAACCTGCAATTGACATGGAGCGGGTCATTGCAGTGGTAATGCAGGGAGGCGTATGGATCTCCCGCACTACTCTGCCGCACTTTGTTGGCCGGCTTCAAGCTTTTTCAGCGCGCAGGAACGAACATGTTACTCGTATGGATGAAGGCACGGCGTCCGGCCTGACGTCCCGCCAGCTGGACGTGGCGCGCTTGGTCGGACAAGGCGCAAGCAACAAGGAAATCGCGCGAACTCTCGGTATAACGGACCGCACGGTAAAGGCCCACCTTACCGCGATTTTCGAGAAACTTGGAATAGCTGATCGTTTGCATCTGGCACTTTATGTCACCAGACACTTCTTGTAGCTCAAACCCAGTCTGCCGGACGGGCCACGCCGTAGCCCTTGACGCCATCCACCTTGAGACTCTTCAGCATGTCCCATTCCTCGCGAGTTTCAACCGATTCGGCAATCACCTGGATGTCGAGTCCATGGGCGTATTTCACCAGCGAATCGACAAAGAACTGGTTATCCCTGTGCTGATCTATTCCTCGTGTGTAACTGCCGTCTATCTTGATGTAGTCGATCTTGATGTCGCTCAAATATCCGAATGACTTGAAGCCCTTGCCCACCTGATCCAAACCGGTTCTGGCACCGAATTCGGCCGTCCTTTCCACCCAGCCCCGCAGCGCATCGAGGTTGGTGGTGATGCCGTGTTCTGTGACTTCAAAAGCAATGCGCTTCGCCGCCTCGCCATGCCTCTCCAGCGCAGCACTCAACCAGGCGAGGAAGCCCGTATCCTGAATCGACATCGGGAAAAGGTTGACGGCAACCACGACATTCGCATTCTCCGGCTGCAAGAGCCGGTTCAGCGCCTCGGTAACGACGTGACGGTCGAACTCCTGCGCCAGATGAAGGTGCTTGACCATCGGAATGACAATATTGGCGGGGATTAATTTCTGATCGTCCCCTCTGACCCGCATCAGCGCTTCATAGTGAAGGACGCGGCTTTCGTCTGTACAGGAGATGCAGGCTTGCCGAACGAGGGAAATCCGATTGTCCGCCAGCACCTGCCCTAGAAACTCCATCCAGCGCGATGCGGAGTACGAGCCGAACTCCCCTTCCGCCGAGGCGTCACTCAAGTGCACCGCATTGTGTCCCTCGACTTGGGCTGCCCTGAGCGCCATATCGGCCTCCGACAAGACTTGCTCGAAAGACTGCCCACGATGAATGGAAATTCCAAAGTGACCGATGTCACTTCTGTCTGTGAGGCCTCTGTCGCGCAGCGTGGCCAATGCGGTGCTCAGATTGTTGGCCAGCAAGATTGCATCCTCGCGAACCGTATCTTGCATGACGATAGCGAAGTTGGCACCACTGGGGCGCGCGGCGAAATAGTCGAGATTGGGCATTCCATTGCATGTTTCGGTGATCAGATCAGCGCAACCGCGCAGCAGTTTGTCGCCGGCCTGATAGCCCTTGCGTTCGTTGAAATTCTTGAACTCGGCGAGTTCCAGGAAGATCAGGGCGTTGGTTGATGACGAACTGCGTGCCTTGGTTATCTGGCGCAACTGCATGTCAAAGTAGGAGCGGTTTGCCAGCCCTGTAAGCACGTCGATATATGTACTGGCACGCAAGCGTTCCATGGCTTCCGCCTGGGCGCTGAACATCTCCTTGACCTTGGCCGACATCAGATTCATGGCGGTGACAACGCTGCGCAGTTCCAGTGTCCAGGGCAAAGTACTTTGCGTCGGATATTCCCGATCGCAGATAGCCTTTGCCTGCAGTTCAACGGCACGCAGGGGCCGCAAGACGAAATGCAACGCTACCAGACCGAGTCCAAAGACGAAGCACGACGCACCGAGGAACCACCAAAGCGCCTGAATGCTGTTGCTCCACAGCGTTGAGTAGGCATATCCCGGATTGGCACTAATGCTGATGGTTCCCGCCTGTTGCCAGCCCGCCATGACGAAGGCTTCGCCGCGTGGCGTCTCCAGTGGAATGAGGTGGACGAACCACTCGGGAACACCCTCGATCACCAGCGGCTGGACCTTCTCGAACATTGTCTTGCCGTTGACATCCGCCAGAATGATCTCGCGATAGTAGCCGCTATCGGACACGGCTGTGATCATGCTCTGAACCACCACCATCTCGTTGCTGGCGATGTGGGGCGACAGGGAAAGACCCAGCGAAGTCGCCATGTCCTGCGAAATGCTTCTCAGCTGATTGTTCAGGTAGTTGCGCGTGTTACTGACATTGATTACCATCGATCCCGCAAACAGCAGGGAAAAAAGTGTAACGATGACGATTACAAGCTGGCGTAGAAGAGTCATGTCTATTTCCTCAGGCGAATCACCTGGCTAAGCAACTGGAGTATGGCGGCCTTCAATGCAGTTCCTTGCCCATGCGCGCGTTGAGTTGCGTCCAAAGGCTGATTTTCTCCGACCCGCCAACCCGCCCCGATCCACGCTCCTTGGCCAACCAGAGGCCGTCGCCGTTGAAGCTATAGACAGGCGTCAGGTCCTTGCGCATGGCCGCGGACCTGACTTCCGGTACCAGATTGTCGAGCACCAGAGGGATTGCATCGGGCTTCGCGTAGTAGGTAAGTACCATATGCGACTGATCTGCCGGGTTCGGCGCTTGCGGTGCCTTGACATAGGTAATCCTGAGTTTGCCTATATCAATGCCCAGTGCCAGCAGCGTGAAGTACTTGCCGATCGCGTAGTCCTCACAATCCCCGCCATTGCTGGCCAGCATTTCAACCGGTGTCGCCCAATAGTCGGCAACGCCCCAGTGATCGATGTCGGATGCAAACGGAACCTGGTTGAAAAAGTCGTTGACGATTTTCAGCTTGTCGTCCTCCGATTTTTTTCGGCTGCCGGCGATCAGCCTGATCCATGCTTCGAGCCGTGAACGTGCTTCAGGTCCGTATTTTCGTTCCGCGCTGGCAATGACCGCCTCGCTCAATTCGATTACCGCTGTCGCCGCAACAATCGCCTGGACGGCAAGGATCAAGGCCAAAAACACGACGATCAACAGCTTTGAGAGGCGGGCCTCAGCGCGCTCCGCTACTTGATTCTGCGGGGGGGGTGACACCAATGGCATCCAGAAGTAGACCTAGATCGGCGAGCAGGCGGAAGCGCGAGAACAACTCTACGTATTGTCCATTGATATGGTTAGTGATGGCAGTATAAAACTCGTTTTCCGTGTCGAGAAGATCAAGCAGAGTGCGCTGCCCAAGAGTGAACTGCTTGCTGTAAGCCTCTCGTGTCAGTTGGCTGAACTCGGCGTGCTGGCGCAGATTTGGAAGGCGGTCACGCGCCGAACGGTAGGCATTCCACGAAAGGCGAACGCTTTGCTCAAGTTGCCGCTCTGCGCGATTCTTTATCTCCGTCGCCTCCAGCGCCATATGCCTGGTTTCCTCGATCCGAGCCACGTCGCCCCCCCCCTTGAACAGCGAGTAACGTATTTTGAGCATTGCGTAAGTCGTGTTGTCGTGCGTGGCATCAACGTTGGTATTGAAGTTACTGCGAGTGGTCCCCGCTTCGAGGTCCAGCCTCGGATACATCGCGGCGCGTGCTGCCCTATGCTGAGCATCGGCAGCAGCCATGTCGGCCTTGGCCGATTTAAGCAGGCGATTGCTCTCGATGGCAGCCGCCGCCGCCTGATCAGGGGTTGAAGGCAACAGGCGCTCATCGGGCGCCTTTGGTCGGGCCAGTGTACCGGGCAACTGGCCAACGACCAATTTGTAGTTGATCTTCGCTACTTCGAGGTTCGCCTCTGCCGCGGTTAGGTTGGATCGCGTCAACGCGAGCCGCGCCTCAATCTGGTCCAGATCCGACTTTCGGCTGACGCCGCTTGATACGCGCAACTTGACCTGGTCGTAGGTGCGCTGATGCACGGTGAGGTTGTCCCGCGTGAGGGTAACTACTTCAACCTGGCGCAATACCTCCAGATAGGCTTCGGCGGCCTTAAGCGCGATCTGTTCAGAGGTTGCAAAGACTTTATGGGCCGCCGAGTCGACACGCGCCTGGTTGCGGTCGACGTCGCTCGAGGTCGCAAAGCCGTCGAACAGCATCTGCGTCAGGGTCAGCGACTGATCTTTGCGGCGCTGACCAATCGGGCCGCCGTAGGTAGCTTGAGTCGTGACATTATCCTTGTCTTCGCGACCGCGTCCGAATGCCACGTCAACTTTTGGCAGATAGGAGGCCCGCGCCTGCAGCAGGGCATTGTCCACGGACAGGCGGCGCTCGACGTCGATCAGAACTTCGGGATTACTGGTGAGCGTCTGTTCGACGGCCTGCTGCAGCGTTTGTGCGCTTACACCCTGGGACATCCAGACCACCGTCAGGACGACAGTCCAGGACCTTGCCATTCGGGGAAAACAATTTGCAAAATTCATATTTAACCGCGTTTCGGGTTGATGCAGATACATGACTAACGTCGATCGGAACAACTGGGATCGCTGGGGTTCCTTGCCTTGGCTCCGAGCTCCGGGTTGTCGTCCAACTGGCGGAAAGCGGCCTGCGCCTCCGCCGGAAATTCCTCAAGGGCTGCTACACGCGCCCTTGTCTGTCTGTTTAGTACCAAGCCGATGGCTTGCCCATCCGCAGCGAATACCCCTTCGCCGGCATCATTGATGGCCGCAATGGCGCCGCGCTGCACCACTATGTATAGCTTGCCGTCAAAGAATAGGTCGAAGTCGGTGCCGCGTATGCCTATGGTCGCCGTCTGGGTCCTGACTTCGACTTGTTTCGCATTAAGCTGGCCGATCAAACCGCTGACTGAACGTATGCCGCCTTTGACCAGCGTAGAGATAAAGCCACCCTCTTCGGGTTTATGGGGGTTGAATCGATAGTCATCTATGACATAGGTTGAACTGCCGGCGACGGCAATCATCTGACCATCATCGAAACGCAGTGTAGTACCTGCATTGGCCGCCGTGGTAAGAGTCGCCCCGGAGTCGATGCGTTGCCCTACGGCCAACGGTCCTCCGACCACTCGCGGGGTCGAGACACGTACATCGCCGTTTACCGCAAGCGCCGTCGCGGCGGCATGTGCAATAAATGGCCAGAAAAACAGGATCAGACAGCGTGTCAGAAAGCTCAGGTTTTTCATCGAAAGCCCCGCTAAGCAGCGACTAAGTATCAAGCGCGTATTTATTTAATGCTAATCGAATGCGGCTAATCCGCCCATAAAGAAACTTTATCGCCTACTAAATAATTTTCAAACGGACAAATCTGGATTCCTGCGAGCATAGGGTGTCGGAGCCTTGACGCTGATGCGCGACCGGTCCAGCCCGCCAACTACTTGCCGACTGGAGCCGGCTGTTTTTCGCGACTTCCAATACATCACTTGCAGTGACATCGATCGCAACGGGAATCTCTCATGAAATTACCCTCATCACCTTCGTGAAATAGATAGGTGCCGGCAGAAACACGGCCGCAGGCTGCGGATGCTCGGGGCCTCACCATTGAGAGTCTTGCGCGACAGCCCGTAGTTGCTCTCCGCCTCGAACCGCAATTATCTTGTCAGCAAGCGGTATAGAACCACACCCAAGAAGTAAATGTCGCCGCTGGCGCAACGCATTGTGTTCGCTGGCCAGCAGTTTGCGAAACGATTGTCCAAGTTCCGGGTCGGCCAAGTTGGTGGAGCTAACCGTTCGGTCAAACAGCACAATGGAGACGCCTGAGAAATGCCAAACGTCGGCCGCAGTGGACTTAACTTTGGGCTGCGTTCGACGCGTCTCCGATGAAGGGTTTGGGCTGTCGTCGAAGTTGATCCATGTTGTCACTTTCCAGCAGCGCTTTCAAATAACCAAGATTCCGCTGAATGGTCTCTTCCCACGGATCAGCGCCACTCATGTGAGCACGCAGATAACGGCGCACTCCTTGAAACTCTTCATCGAGCCGCTTTTGCAGGAAATTCTCGACGAACGCGGGCGTCTTTTCCAGCAGAGTCTGCCTGTCAGGATAGGGGCTATCCGGTTTCCCGGCTAGGCCAAAGGCGCTGAACTCCAAAAAGAGGAAGTCCCGACATTTTTCCAAGTAGCAGCGATCAGAAATCTGGCTGATCAGGTCAGCCGTCGCGATCAAACTCCCCAGCAGTCGTTCGCCAATTGTCCAGTCGTCGGGGATCTTGAAGATCAGCTTGGTCACCATGACCAACTTGGCATTGCCGACTAGATGGCTTAGCGTCGTATCGCGGAGATAGGCTTGCATGAATTCAACGCTCCGCTCTTCGTGAATCGGAGTCAGCGCTGGCCCCCACAAATCCCCTTCCGTATGGCGTCGAAGCAAACCTATATCGTGAAACA
>CAIYDK010000534.1 GCA_903924955.1 uncultured beta proteobacterium
ATGTTGGCCGGAACGGCTGCGGGGGTACAGGATGCCGCACTTTTCGCCTCCTTGGGACAACTGTAGTACTGGACGTACGATCCGGCGTAATTACCCAAAAGGCACATCAAACCGCAATCCAGGGTCACACTGCCAATTCCCAGAATTCCGTTGGACCCCATGGCGCTTGATGAGCTTAAGATCTGGCCGTTTGCCGCATTGGCACAATCGAGGGGCGCCTGAATGGCTGCGCCCTGATCATCCTGAATCAACTGAATCGGCAGGGCCCTTGCGGACTCCGCACCGAGCAACACGTCGGCCACGGCGGTTGATCCCCAAAGACCACCAATCACAAAGGGATAACACTCCCATACGGGGCCAGAAGGCAATGCCACTGCAGGCAAATGCAACTGCGTCACTTTGCTTGCCAGAACGCGTAAACCTACCGAGCCAGTGTCAACCTGAACATGGTCTATGGTCTGGCACTGTGAAGGATCACCCGGCACGCAAACCTTGACCGTTGCGTACAGAATATTCGCATTCGGTGTCAGCGAGAAGCCGTTTGAGGGGCCCGCTTCGACCGCGACACTGAGGTTGTTTGAGCGTTGCACAAAGGGTACGCTCACCGCCGCGCTGGCCAGCGAAGCATTAAGTCCAGGCCCGGTGATATTGGTCACTGTGCTGTCTGCGCCCCCACCGCCACATCCGGACAACGCCAACAGCAAAGCTGCTCCAGTCAAAAAATGTTTCAACATCGGACGACGCCTCTATTCGAGCGCGATGGTGGACAAGCTAAAGCCGGCCGGCAGCATCGATTGTCGAAAGGCATATCCTGAAAAAACATTCAGGTGGGCAGTGGCTTGAACAACAACATCCAGGCTTTCATGCCGAAAACGCCGTTGAATGCCTGCTTTGCGAGCGCTTTCACGCGCAGACTGAGCGTATGCGGGATACGAACCTCCGAGAATGCTGGATAAATCCGGCTTGTACAGGGTGTGCCACACCACGGCAAACACACGCCCGTCACTCCCCACATATTGCTGAATATGCGCACCGTCCGAATTTTGAAGTTCATGCACCGAATACTGCGGCATAACGACCACCGCATGGCGCGCATGCATCTTTACCTTTTCCTCCTGAATGCTGCTCTCAAAGTCTCCTAAGCCCGCCCAAGCCGGATTTAGTGTCAGCAGTACCAGAAACGCGAGCGCACCTCTATTTGGCGAAGTCATACCGGTAGCCCACGTAGAAAAAATAGGACGACGAGTCGTCGTGGCTGGTTGGACCTTCGGTCTTCGAGACCTCATAAATAGTTTCCCCAAGCACGCTGGCGCGCTCAGATAGCTTGTAAGACAAACGCAAACCGGGAGATACCCTCGTTACCTTGGTCGAGGTGTTGTCCGTTTGCGTATACACACGGACTGAGGGCTCGAAGCTGGCCTTGTTGTCCCAAAATCCGGTGAGATTGTTGTAGGCCATCTGTGTTCCTCGCAGTGTATCGCTCGACAGAACACTGACGTTGAAGCCGTTAATGTCCCGACTGGAATACAGATTGGAGCCCGTTAACTGCAATGAGAAGTTGTACTGCGCACCGGTTGCCGGCATGGCCTGGAAGTTTCCAACCGCTGGCAGCGCACCCACATCGCTGTAGCGAAAATCCATCGACCCTTGCCAACTAGGTGATAGTGGACGGGAGAAGCTAAGCATAGCCTGCTTCGCGCGGGCCGTTGTGTCGAGCGCCAATCCCTGAACTTCGGCCAGACTCCTGAGTTGCAAGAGAGTATTCAGAGACGTCGCACCGGAGCTGATGAGTGCATCACTCAACTGCAAAGATGGCGCTTTTCGGTCATCCAGCAACATCGTTACCGTTGTACCGAATGGCCCCTGCATGGAGCCTTGAAGTGTGGCCGCGTTAAGTGCACCAAAATTCACCTCGTAGTCAACTTGGGAAAACAGCGACAGGTTTTCTCCGAAGTAGCGGACTTCCAGACCAACCGCTCGACGATCTGAAATACCTTCCGTTGTCTGATCAACCAGCGAAAGGCTGCCGCCCCAGTGCTCAAACAGGCTGTCGGCCTCCACCATCACTCCCGCCATGCGCTGAGATGGCGCTGAAACCAACTGATTGGCGGGCACACCCAGTGTCGCACTGAGCTTGTATTGATTAGCGACCGGCATCGTGAAAGAAACGCCATCAAACAAGCCAAACATGGATCCGCCAATAGCTGACTGTCTGCCAACCCGAAGGCCAAGCCGGCTACTGATATCGCGGTAATCCACGTAGGCGGCACTCAGCACAGCTGGAGAGTTGGTTGTTGTTACGAAATTCTTTGCCATGTTGTCACGCAGCACAAGCTTGTATTCGGAATCGTCTGTCCTGTAGCGACCCGATACATCAACACTCGTAACCAGTGACGACTGGTTTGTTTTGCTCAGCGTGTTTTGATCAATTCCCGCTGCGATATTGACCAGTGACTCGGTCTTGGTTTGTCCGCCATAGTAGTACTGGGAGATGCTGCCTGAATAATCGAACCGGGACTTGTCTTTCTCAGAATG
>CAIYDK010000535.1 GCA_903924955.1 uncultured beta proteobacterium
GAAATCATTTTTGGGCAACTTTTATAGACATTTGGCGATTTTTTTCTGGTCACACTGATGGTAGCCCACATATGGTGCGATGCGTCAGGCGCATGCCGGTGGGGAACTCACGCTTCAACGCTTCTTGTCGAACTACTGACGCCACCGCCTGGTTGACACCCAACATCTGGTGGTTACGCGCCACCACCTTGCGCACGGCACCGGCCTTGCTGGCATCAAAGAGGATGAAGTTCTCCAGAATGTCCAGCAACCGGTCTTTGGCCAGCATGCCGTTTAGCAACACCTCGGCAGCCACATTGCCCACATCGGCTTCATGCAGGCGCTTCCACTCACCAAAATGCTCCCAGGTGCTGGTAATGGAGCCAAAGCGGGCGTTGTGCCCGTTGCTGACAATCAGGAACGCATTGTGGTGAAAGGCATGGGCGATAACGCTCTCGTCCAAGTAGTCGCGCAGGTTACCGTCAAACCCGGCACGGATGTTTTTGTACACCGCTTTCAACTCGATGAACACCAATGGCAGCCCGTTCACAAAACACACAAGGTCGGCCCTGCGGTTGTAATTGGGCGTGCGCAGTCCGGTGAGCTTCAGCTCCCGCACGACTAGAAAACGGTTGTTGGCAGGGTTACGAAAGTCGATCACAGCTGCCTGCGCGTGGCTCAGTTGTCCTTGTGCGTTGCGGTAGCTCACGGGCACCCCATCGCGGATCAGCTTGTGAAACGCCTGGTTGTGCTGCAACAGCGACCGTGAAAAATCGTGGTGCGTCAGCTTTGTAATGGCCTCTTCAATGGCCGGGGAGGGCAGCTGCGGGTTGAGCAACACCAATGCAGAGCGCAAGTCGCGCACCAGCACCGCGTCACGCTCACTCGTACGGCCCAGGCTGCCTGTGGGGCCAAAGGTTTCCTGGTTCCAGGCATAGACGCTGGCCCAGCCCAGCGTCTTTTCCAAATGCTCGGCAAAGGTGGCCTGCACCAGGCGGTCTTCGCTGTTGATGTCGGTGTAGGCCATGCCTAGTTGCCCATTTGCTTCTCAAACGATTGCCGCACTAATCCCAGCACGTAGGGCAATTCGTCCATCGTTGCCAGCCCGACTTCAACGTCACCGTTGCCCCAACCTCCGACACCGGTCATGTCTTTGCAAAGGCTCTTCGGGTCCTCAATCTCGTGAAACTCAAGGTTTAGGCAAATACGCAACCGTTTTGCTTGTGGCACAACATCAACGAAGTTCGTCTCCGCCTTGTACGCAACATACTGTTTGAGAAACTCTTCGGTAACGCATGGGTCCAGTGCCAACACCTCTTTGCGGAAAATTTCAAACAGGTCACGCATGGGATTGACTAGCAGATTAGGGTGGGCATCCAACGAGTAAACGCTGTGGCCTGAAACGGCATTGGTTTTTGGCCGATAGGCATCTAGCACGTCGGCTGGTAACTTGGGCGCAGCCCAAACGTCGGCAGCAACTGCTGCGAGTTTCGTGGCCCGAGCTTTGATAGCAGTCTCGTTCCACTCCTCCAACTGTCCCAAGCCTTGGTTTACCTTTAACGGACTTTCTTTGAAGCCGCCGTCCATATCCCGTTTGGCAGGGAATGCCCGGTCGCTGTATTCTGAGTTGTATCCCGTGAGCGTCAGGTTGCCCAACGTGTGCAGCCAGGTTTCTTGAACACGCTGCCACTCAGGTCCCAACGCTTCCTTCCAGGCGGGCGACAGTGATTCGTTCTGCGGCAGGATGTGTTCGATGGTGTACTCGTCCACCGGCACGCGCTCTTTGCGGCCATGGTTCTCGAGGCGGCGCAGCCAGTAGCTGCGGCTACGGAAGTTGTATAAATCGCGCACCTGCATATCCCGCCGGAATTCGTCATCAGAGGGGAACCGCCGGTACGACGGCAGCACCAATAACTGCGCC
>CAIYDK010000536.1 GCA_903924955.1 uncultured beta proteobacterium
AGAGCACCACCTTGACATGGTGGGGGTCGTTGGTTCGAGTCCAATCGCGCCTACCAACAGGATAGCCCTGGTTTCTTCTCTGAAACTGGGGCTTTTTTACGTCCGCGTATAGGGTAATCCTGTGCCATCGAGGCTGAGGCACTCCCTAGAATCTGTTGCAGTGCAATACACTGGTGTTTACCAGGGAAGCAATACTCACCATGCAAAGCAAATCGAACGCTGACCGCAAGCCACCACAGCGGGTGATTAAGAAGTATCCCAATCGCCGTCTGTACGATACCGATACGTCCAGTTACATAACCTTGGCAGAGATCAAACAATTGGTTATGGAGAGCGAGCCTTGCGTGGTTAGGGATGCAAAGACGGGAGAAGACCTCACGCGGAGCATTTTGCTGCAGATCATTCTCGAAGAAGAGGCGAACGGCACGCCCATGTTTACTGCTGACGTGCTGGCTAACGTCATCCGATTCTATGGACATGCCATGCAGGGTTTGATGGGTGGATATTTGGAAAAGAATATGCAGGCCCTTATGCAGATGCAGGCGCCTTTGGTGCAGGGGACCATGGGCAACAACCTGTTTCAGCAAATGCAGGAGCAGATGCAAAAGCAAACAGAACAGTTGCTGGGTACATTCGGTATCAAGCGCTAGACAAACTCTGATGGCGTGTCCGTTGATTCTAGAAAAGCGGCGACAATGCCGCCATGAGTGAAGCAATTTCTACCCTGACCCGAGTGCCAACCGTTGGTTTTGTGAGCTTGGGTTGCCCCAAAGCATTGACTGATTCCGAGCTGATCCTGACTCAACTGAGCGCCGAGGGCTATAAGACCTCCAAGACCTTTCAGGGTGCCGATCTGGTGATTGTGAATACCTGTGGTTTCATCGACGATGCGGTCAAGGAAAGTCTGGACACCATTGGCGAGGCCTTGGCCGAGAATGGACGAGTCATTGTGACGGGTTGTTTGGGCGCCAAAATATCCGATAACGGTGACAACATGGTTCGCCAGATGCACCCGAAAGTTCTGGCAGTTACCGGTCCTCATGCGACACAAGAGGTGATGGATGCGGTGCATGTTAACTTGCCCAAACCGCATGATCCCTTTGTTGACCTGGTGCCCAATTCTTTTGGCGTGGCTGGTATCAAACTCACTCCGCGGCATTACGCCTATTTAAAGATCAGCGAGGGTTGCAACCACCGCTGCACTTTTTGCATCATTCCATCTATGCGTGGAGACCTTGTGTCGAGACCCATTGGAGATGTGCTGACTGAGGCACGCGCATTGTTTGCAGGTGGTGTGAAAGAGTTACTTGTGATCAGCCAGGACACCTCAGCCTATGGCGTAGATGTAAAGTACCGTACCGGCTTCTGGGACGGAAAGCCGGTGAAAACGCGCATGTTGGAGTTGGTCCAGGCGCTGGGCGAAATTGCGGAGCCTTATGGGGCTTGGGTGCGGCTGCACTATGTGTATCCCTATCCCAGTGTGGATGATATTCTTCCAATGATGGCGTCTGGGCTGGTGTTGCCGTATCTGGATGTTCCGTTGCAGCACAGCCACCCTGATGTGTTGCGTCGCATGAAGCGTCCCGCGAGTGGCGAAAAAAACCTGGAGCGATTGCAGAAGTGGCGAGAGGCGTGTCCCGAGATCGTGATTCGCAGTACATTCATCGCCGGGTTCCCGGGGGAGACCGAAGACGAGTTTGCGCACCTTTTGGAATTTATTCGCGAGGCAGAAATTGACCGAGCTGGTTGCTTTGCCTATAGCGCTGTGAGTGGCGCCACGGCGAACGACTTGCCGGGCATGCTGCCTGTTGAACTGCGCGAAGAACGTCGCGCACGGTTCATGGCCGTGGCAGAAACGGTATCCATAATGAAGCTTCAAAGGCGAGTTGGTTCAGTCATGCAAATTCTCGTTGATTCTGCACCAGGAATGGGGAGAAAGGGTGGCATTGGTAGAAGCTACGCCGATGCTCCGGAGATCGATGGAGTGGTGCGTTTGCTGCCACCGGAGAAGATCAGTAAAACATTAAAGGTGGGGGAGTTTACCAAGGCACGGATCGTGGCTGCACAAGGGCACGATTTGGTGGCTGTGCCAATATGAATGTGGTCGGACATCGACTTTATTCAGAACAAAAAAAAGCCGCTGAAAATCAGCGGCTTTTCATTAACTACATTACTATAGTTGGTGCCCAGGAAGGGACTCGAACCCCCACGAAGTTACTCGCTAGTACCTGAAACTAGTGCGTCTACCAATTCCGCCACCTGGGCATCTCAGGAAAGAGAGCAATTGTATCAAAAATATTAGC
>CAIYDK010000537.1 GCA_903924955.1 uncultured beta proteobacterium
CAACTTGCCGTTTTCAATATGGGCCTGGGACGTGGAGAACGTGGAGTAATAGGCTGCAACCCGACCGCCCAACAAATCCTGCAGCGCCGGTGCACCACCCTTGTAAGGTATATGCACCGTGTCAATCCTGGCCATGTCATTCAATAATTCACCCGCAAGGTGCGAAGCGGAGCCGGGGCCGGTGGAGGCGAAATCGAGTTTGCCCGGATTCTTCTTGGCGTAGGCAATGAACTCGGCAAAGGTTTTGATGTTGGTGCCGGCATGCACCACCAGCACGTTCGGAAAATTCACGCCCATGGTGATGGGCGCCAAGTCCTTCACCGGGTCGTAAGGCAGCTTCATCAGGTGGGGTGCGATGGCCAGAGGGCCAACCGAGCCAAGCAGAATAACGCTGCCGTCTGCAGGCCCGGTGGCCGCAAATTGATGCGCGATATTGCCACCGGCGCCAGGGCGGTTGTCTATCACCACGGACGCCCCGATGTTCTCACCGAGCTTTCTGGCGATGAGGCGCGCACCCGTGTCTGACGCCCCACCCGCAGCAAATCCTACGACCATGGTGATGGTCTTCTTCGGCGGGAATTCCTGTGCAACCGCACTGAAGATCGGCAAACCGATCGCCAACGCCAAACAGGTCCCAAGAAAGTCTCTTTTTGTCATGGTGGTTTGCTTTCGAAAGTGCAGTGACGGCGTTGAGTTTAGTACCTATTCAGGACCCCTCCACGCAGCCCCAGACATGGGGTCAAATTGCGTAGACGGCGAGTACCGCCATCACAGTTGCATTGACAAGCACATGCGGCGCCAGTGCCGCCAGAACCGCTTTGGCAAAAGATGCCGGTCGCCATACCT
This sequence comes from uncultured beta proteobacterium, assembly GCA_903924955.1. Lineage (GTDB taxonomy): Bacteria > Pseudomonadota > Gammaproteobacteria > Burkholderiales > Burkholderiaceae_C > Allorhodoferax. Next base: position 847 of record CAIYDK010000537.1, read on the forward strand.
GATAAGCAGTCGCAAAGAAATAAAAGCCCCACAAGGCAACGGGAAACTTGATCCATCCCTGCAGCACCCCATGCAGTATTCCAAATGCAAGGCCGCAGATCACGGCATTGGTGCTTGCCGACATCCGGGTCTTGCCGAGCAGCAGCAAGCCTACAACCAATGTTGCAGTTTCAGTCACTGGTGCGAAGACGATGTTTCCAAATAGCTCCCACAAGTCAGGCATGGGAAGCTTGACCACAGGTCCACCCCGATCCATGCCTGAAGAGTGGACGAAAACCATGGTCACGCACAGCCCTATCAGCGTTGGCAGGCTTGCAATCAGCGCGGTGCGAAGGGAGTATGACCACAGTGAGCCAGGACGCTCATCGAGCGGGAGATTTCCAGGTGGCAATGTTGATCCTCAAATTGGTACTGATTAAGAGTCTAGAGCAACTTCGGAAAGGGCAGGTACCTGCACCCCGCAATCATCCCCAGCCATTGCCATCCACCGCCGCCCTCCTCCGCCTTCGCAGCCCCGAAGAACGCCCCAAAGACCTGCTAGAATTCCCGCTGGTGAAAAATGGGATCGACCCCGTCAGCCTCACCAAAATTCTCCGAATGGGAACTTAGCTCAGCTGGTAGAGCAGCGGACTCTTAATCCGTAGGTCGAGAGTTCGAATCTCTCAGTTCCCACCATTCAAACC
>CAIYDK010000538.1 GCA_903924955.1 uncultured beta proteobacterium
GGATGACTTGGGGAGCCGTGGAATTCGCCAGAATTAGCACGGGGGGCATCGCCCACACCTAGCGTTCCCTTTGGGGAAATGCGTAAGTGCGCATGATTTACGAAGAAAAGAAGATGAACTCCGAGATACGTGCCTTCCATGGTGGGCTCCTTGGAATCACATTGCCAAAATCAGAGATTGAATGCAATCAAAACGGCGGTTTCGATTGAAATATGAATTTGTAGGCGGCTACAAAATTCGCTTGCTCCATTGACCGAAACATTCCGAGTCATTCAGCGAATGTCGGAATGGGCATCGACGTCAAAACGGCGTGCTCAATGAGCCGTTAAAGTGAGATAACAGCGCTCAAACGACGACGTTCTCCAAAATTCGGCGGAATGATGGGTGAAGTTTTCACTGATCGTGATAACGGCGCTCAAACGTCGTCGATTGGTCAGCGTTTGGATGTGATTTGGTTGCTCAATCGCTGATGATGGGTTGGCACCTGGTTCGGCTGAGAAATTTGGCCCAGCTTTAGTGATGGTGAATCCGTGTTTTTACCCAACTGCCTGATCTATACCGGTCGTTGGCGCGTGAGTATCGGTGGCCGCTTAATGGCGGTGATTTCGCCGAAACAAATTTCGTAAGCGATCCTCTAACGCATCCTATCGCTCTGGGACGAGTTGAGGGATGCTTGTGTCCATGTAGAACAACGTGGACACATGCGATGCAGAAGAACACAGAGTTGTTGAGTGGATTGGTGGTTGGGCATAAAAGTGATGGCCGGTGCAGATACGACCCACGGGTCAAGCAAGAACTGATCCGTCAATGCATGAAGCCCGGCGTGTCGGTGGCGCGCATGGCGATGCAGCACGGAGTCAACGCGAACCTGCTGCGCACGTGGATCACGAAGGCACAGCGTGCGATCGCCAAACAAATGGTGGCCACAGAAGCTTCGACACCGGTTGCGCCAACCTTTGTGCCAGTCAGGTTGGAACCAACCCTGGAACCGAACCCGCCAGCCGTCAAAGCTCCCAGCCCTGCGGGCAAGGCAACTGTCCCCCTGGTGTGCATGCAGGTGCGCTTACCCAACGGAGTCTGCATTGATCTTGGCCAGGCACGGGTAGAAGAGATGGGTGAGGTCATGCAAATGCTCAGTGCCCTGCCATGTTCAGCATAAACGCCACCCGAGCGGTGTACCTGCACCGCGACGCCATCGACTTTCGCAAAAACATCAACGGTCTCGCCAGTCTTGTAGAACACGGCTTGGGGATGAACGCCTTTGCCAATGCAGTGTTTGTCTTTGGTAACCGCAGACAAGACCGCATCAAGATCCTGGGGTGGGACCGTAACGGCTTCTGGCTACTGCAAAAACGCCTCGAAGACGCCCGTTTTGTCTGGCCGCGCAAGGACAGCTCCGTCATCGAACTCAGTGTGGTGCAACTGCACTGGCTGCTCGACGGAATTGATCTTGAGGCCATGCGCGGGCACACTGCTGTGGTCTATCAAAAGGCGGCATAAAAGTTGTTCAAAAAGTGCTCAAAATATCCCCGTTTCGTATTGGTTTTTGGGGAACTTGTTGAGAGGCAATTTGGTCCAAAACATCAATGAATTTGATGTCCGTTACCGAAGAAATTGCAGCCCTGCAAAAGGCCTTGGCATCTGCCAAAAGCGAACTGACTTTGGTGCGCACCGAGCGCGACTTGCTCAAGGAGCGGCTCAACAAATTCATGCGCAAGATCTTTGCTGCCAAGAGCGAAGTCAGCAGCCAGAATCAGAAGGACATGTTCTTCGTATTCAACGAAGCCGAAGTTCTTGGAGCACAGGCCCAACCGGCAGCACAGGAAGAAGACGGCAAAGACGATGACCAAGACGCTCCAGCCAAGAAGCGCGCCAAGCGTGGACGCAAACCCCTTGATCCTGCCCTGCCACGGACCGTTGTGCGCCATGAGTTGCCAGAGTCTGAGCGCATCTGCCCTCATGATGGCTCGCCCCTGAAGGAAATCGGTGTTGAGGCCAGCGAGCAGTTGGACATCATCCCCCAGCAAGTGCGTGTGATTCGCCATGAACGCGTCAAGTACGCCTGCCCCTGCTGCGATGGCACAGTGCGTTTGGCATCCAAACCTGCACAGGTCATTCCCAAGGGACTGTTTAGCGAGGGTTTGTTGGCCTGGGTGATTGCCTCCAAGTATTGCGACGGACTGCCTCTGTACAGACAGGCCGCATTGCTGGGACGCTTTGGGGGCAGTGACCTCTCACGCAACACCATGGCCGCAAGCCTGGTACGGGTGGGTCAGGCGGTGCAGCCCATCATTAATCTTTTGCGTGACCATTTGCTGGAGGCTCCCCTGATCTATGGGGATGAAACCAAGATCCAGGTGCTCAAGGAGCCGGGCAAGAGCGCACAGTCCAATAGTTATATGTGGGCGCAGATGACGCAGGGCTCAGGCCCTGATGGAACCGGGCCACCGATCCGGCTGTTTGCTTACTCAGCGTCGCGCAGTACCGCGGCGGCGCAGATTCTGTACACCGGCATGCCTGCGGGTTCCGTGTTGATGTCCGATGGGTACGCCGTGTATGACCAGATCGCGCAAGCACATCAATTGGTCCATTTGGCTTGCTGGGCGCACTGCCGAAGGGTTTTCAACGACGCTTTGCAGGCATTGCCGAAAAATGCCCGTACTGCCGATCAACTGGCTGCGCAGTTCATTGCCTTGATTGGGCAACTGTATGCAGTGGAGGCCAGGGCGCGTGAGAAGGAACTCACACCCACGCAACTGCTAGCGCAACGCCAACTTCACAGTGTGCCGGTGCTCGAAAGGATCGAGGCTTTGCTGCTGGCCAACATTCATGCAGTTCTGCCTGGAAGTTTGCTTGGCAAAGCGCTGCACTATATGAGCGCCCAGTGGTCCAAGCTGAAGCTGTACGTCACCAGTGGTGAGTACCCCATAGACAACAATGCCTGCGAAAATAGCATCAGCCCGTTTGTAATCGGGAGGCGCAACTGGTTGTTCGCCGATACGGTGGCCGGTGCCAACGCCAGCGCCAATCTTTACTCGCTACTCCAGACTTGTGCGGTCAACGGCGTGGACGGCTACAAGTATCTGCGTGCGCTGCTGGCCTCCTTGCCCAAGGCTCAGACCGCCGATGATTACGAGGCGTTGTTGCCTTGGGCCATCGCGCTTCCAGCGGACTGACCGCCCCCGACAACGCCACACCAAACGGCGGCTTCATGCAAGGACGCGGTTAATTGACCGCATACGTAGTACCATCCTGTTCAGCTGTCGTTTATGGCCTTCTCCGTCGTTCCCATCGCTGAAGTAGGACCTCCGCTACATATTCGAAGGTCGATTGAGGGCATCCTGGGTCTTCCGTTGGGCTACGTGTACTTTGAAGATTAGGGCGCGAATGTTAGCGAGCCAGTTCGATACCAGCGTAACCAAGTGTGGTCCCAGTGGCGTAGGCAACGTCGACTTTGGCCAGTTCGTAGTCAACGATGGCATTGACATTGCGAATCTTGGCGTCGGCAATCATTTGTGCAGCATTCAGGACATCTGTGCTGGTGCTCAAACCGTGTTTGAACTGCTCGAGTTCGGCGGTATAGATTTCATTCGCTGTGCGAATCTCATTGCGGGCCGCAAGAATTCGTTGTGTGCTCTGTTCCAACTGGTCCAGCGAGTCCAGCACATCCTTGTGGATTTGCAGCTGGCGCATGGTCAGCGTCTCCAGATTTGAAGCCTTTTGCAACGCAGCGCTGCGCAGGCGGGCTCGGGCCGCAGCGTTGTCGAAGGGAATTTCCAGGGAAACGCCCAGGCTCCAGTCAGGATAGCGGATGTCGCGCACGCCTTGCAATGCGGCTCCGGCACTGGTGTCCCAGTTCTTGGTCGTATACCCTAGGTTAAACGAAAACAGCGGTAGCAACTGGTTCCCTGCAACCTCATTGCTGATCGCGTCTATCACCACCTGCAACTGTGCGTTGAGCAGGTCCATTCGATTTGAAAGGGCTAGATCGAGCACGAGTTGGGGCACTAGCGACAGTTCGACCAACTCCGGTTCATTCGCTGGAATCAGGGTCAGTTGTCCGCCCAGCGGCAGATCACGACGGTTCATGATGCGCTTTAGTTCGCGTTCCGTCTGTCGGCGTAAGAATTCGGTCACCAGGATGTCCTCTAGTCGACGTGCAACCCCCGACTGCGAACGGATGATGTCTACTCGCGCTAGAAGACCCGCTTTCACGATCTCCTCAGCGTATTTGACCTGAGTTTTGGCCAACTCATATTGCTCGTAACGGATATCCACCTGCTGCCATGCTGCCCAGTGTCGCCAGTAGATGCGATCAGCGTTTGACAGGTAATTCATGACCGCCAGCTTTGCTCGTGCGGCCGACTGTTCGGCCGACAGTCGGGCCTTTTCCAGGGGTGCCGTGTTGATCCGGTAGCCAGCACTTCGTAGCAGCGGCTGGGTAAAACCAAGCGTGACGGCAGCACTTGCCAGTTGCGAGCCGGCCGAAGCTTGGGTACTAACCGGCATGCTCAGGCTGATGCTGCCACCGCTGCGTAGCGGAATGCGGGTGCCGATAGATGCACTGGTGCCATTTCCAACCAAATTTGTGAAGTCCACCGTTCTGTTGCCGCCGACGGTCGCCGTAAATACAGAGTTGAAGCGAGCCTCCTCCTCCTTGACAAATTCATTGGCGATGCCTGGCTGGATCTTTTCTATGTGTACTTCCAGCTGATTTTCCAGAATTGCCCTTCGCACTTCATCAAGCCGCAACTCAACCACCTGGCTCGGTTGTCTGCGTTCATGCAATTCGAAAACGGGCTTTTCGTCCAGCGCCATCGGCGCCCGGCGGCTGATTTTGTCCAGCGGCAGCGTGAAAATACGGTTCGTAGCTTGGCGGGCTGACATTTCGTCGTCCGCTGCACTCGCCGTCATATGCACCACGAGCACGATGGCCGCCGCCAGTAGGGTGTGCAAAGTTGGGCACAACTTTTGCATCATGCAACCTGCAATTTCTTCATGATCAGCGTAAATCTGTTGCCGGCGAGTGTGATCTGTTCAAGCACATCTGGGTCGATCTCGTCCATTTCGTCCTGTGCTTCGTCAATCTCGCGCGATGTCCCGATGATTAGCTGCAGATTGTTGTGGCGCAAGCGCTGCGCGAGAAATACACTCAGCGCGTGATAAAGGCGGGCGGCGAAACCAATATCGCTGGCCAGGTGAGCCTTGAGATCGTGTGTTGAAATCGACAATACGACGGTTTCGACTTCTGCGGTTACCGTCGCAGAAGGCGGTCGCGAATCGAGCAGCGATATCTCACCGACGATTTCGCCGGCACCGATCGACGCCAGCGCCTTGCCCCTCGCCGAAACCACAACTTTGCCGCCGACGATGATGCTCATGGCTTCCGATTCCTCGCCTTCTTTGAGCAGGGTCATACCGGGTTTGAGGGTGATTTTGTGACCGATGGTGGTCATCCATTCGATATCACGATCCTCAAGCAAACCCAAAATGTAAAGTACCTTTTTCATGCGCGACCTCCATTAGATAAAAACTTTCACAGGGACCTAGATAGTCGGGACCTGCCGATACTGTCGACCACTAAGGCCGTCAAATACAGGTTTTCCGTCAAATTCACAGCTACGCTCAGGCGCACACCGGGCTGCCGGACACGGTCCATCAGATGGAGCTGAAAGCGGGCGATATAGGTCGCGAGGCAATGGGTAGAAGCCGCACAGTGGACAGCCCTTACCGCCCTCAGCCAGGGTGGGCAGCGAGGCAAGGCGATTCAAAAACCTTGGAGTTAGATCCGCGGCAACGCCGGTTGGCGCGATCAAGAGCGCGAAATCTTGCACGGTGAGAGTGGCCGTGCCCTTCGCCCGGCTACCGTTTCCCTGAATGGACCCAGACTTTACGTCTAACCCTGCTAACACGGTGATAGTTGGGCCACGGTAGTGGACGCCCGACAGCAGAGGCAGTGAACTCGACAACGCGTGACGCGAATTCATTTTTACATCCATCGCCTTCCGACTGATGGGGAAAATCGCCGTCTGTGCGGATAACCCAAAACGACGGAATTGGGCAAAGACCATTGCCAGGCTCATCTCATGCCTTGCCGAGCAAGAGGCGGATACTTAGGATGAGTCCTAGAACTCCAGAGGCAAAGAGCAGCAATGCTTGCCAGGGGAGCGTGAAGGGCAAGCTACGGCGCACGACGATGCTGCCAGCTGGTGAGTCTGCCCAGTCGCCGTCCCGCTGAAACTTGATTCTGAACGTGCCCCCAGCAGGTGGTAAAAAACCACCAAGTCGATAGTAAACAGAGTCGCCAAACTGATTGCGGATGGTGATTCCGCGGAAATTCTGCTCAAATTCAGCAAGTCGGCCGCCGTCGCTACTTTCAACTGACACACTCAGAGTCACCGCCTTAAGTTCGAGTACCCGCGAGTTCATTAGCAGCCAAACCGAGACGTCAGCCTCGCCCGTGAGTGTGAAATTCGGCGTGATTCCTGCTGCTTGGCGTGCCAGAATCAGCGCAAAGGTGTGCAGGTCCTGGTGGCTGTGGGTGGCGTAGTGGACGATGCACCAGACCATTCCACCGACCGCCAGCGCGCCGGAAAATATTGTCGCCAGTATCGCGCTTATGGGGGTTGAGGGCTGCATGTGGCGCTACCATCCTTACTATGTAAATTAGGTTCAGGCAAGTTGCCGGCTGGCCATGCGTTTAAAGAGGCCATCCTGTTCCATTAATTCGGCAAACGAACCACTCTGCGTGATGACTCCCTTGTCCAGGACATAGATTCGGTCTGCATCGATGATCGTGGTCAATCGGTGGGCGATAACAATGCGCGTGACTCTGCGCTCGCGTAGGCTCGCGGTGACGATCGCTTGGGTGCGATTGTCCAGCGCACTGGTTGCTTCATCGAAGAACACAATTCGCGGCCTGATGGCCAACGCGCGGGCGATAAGCAGGCGCTGCCGCTGGCCACCTGACAAGGTGCTTGCCCCTTCCGGCAGCATGGTGTGCATGCCCATTGGAAACGTCTTGATGTCTTCAGCGAAGCCAGCCGCTTCGGCTGCCTCCCAGGCTTCGTCCATGCTCAAATTGCTGGCGCCGCAAATAGCGTGGTACAGAGTGCCAGAGTTTATCTTGCCATCCTGCAGGACAACACCGATTTGTCTTCGCACGGCGAGCATGTCCAGGTCGGCGATGTCCCGCTTGTCGAAGAGAATTTGCCCAGCCTCCTGAAAGTCGAAGCCCAACAGAAGTTTAAGTATCGTGGATTTGCCGCTCCCCGATGTACCTACCAGTGCCACAAATTCTCCAGGCATCGCTTTAAGCGACACGTTATCCAGAATCTTCGGGCCATCCTTCTGATAGCGGAAGGTCACCTGGGTCATCAGGACATGTCCGTCGAGCCGACCCGGATCAGCCTTCACGCCACCTCCCTCCACAGGTTCCTCGAGCAGCGGTCGCACGAGTTCCCGCTTTGCCAACTGTTGATGAATGGTAATAAAGGAACCAAAGAAACCGACTACACCGCCAACTACTGAGCCAAATGCGTTCTGTACCGCGAAAAACGTGCCTATTGTCAGCAATGGGGGCATGAGCGGATTTACCGCCTGCAGCGCTGCAGTCTGTGCCACCATAGTCCCGGCAAAGTAATAAAGAAGAATCGTGCTCAGGGTCTGGATGGTCATATTGATCAGGCCCGAGGCATGCTGCAGTCGATCGATGGCGTAGCCCTTGCGCAATTGTTCGCCGTACCGCTTGGCCCACTGATTCAGTGCGCGCTGGTCCGCTCCGGCGATTTGCAACTTCGTGACGCCGGACACCATCTGTACCACGAAGCCAAACAGATCGCCGCTGTCAAGTTCGATGGCGAGCGCCTTCTTTCGAATCAGGAACGAAAACGACACTGAGAAAATCGACGTGACAATTGCCGCAACCAGCGCCAGAAGGGCGAGCTTGTCGGAATAGTAGAAACAGGTCGCGAGCATGACCACGGTCGATATCAGCGAGAGGACAATACCCAGAGTTGTCATCGACATGCCTGCGCTGATCTCGGAAATCATATTTGCTCGGTTGAGCAAGTCCCCGCTTGAGTATTTGCGAAAGAAGCGACTCGGCAGGCGCAACAGGCGATCCATGATCGCCGATTGCAACTGCGCTGTAATCGCAGTCTTCATTCGGATGGACAACAAACCATTGGACAGCCCGAACAGGAACATGCCCGCTGACATCGCGGCCAGACCAGCACCAAGGTCCCACATCAATTCCCGGTTGGCATCTGGAATGACCTTATCCGTCATCATGAAGTTGGCCATGGGCATCGCTGCGCCCAGGATTCCGGTTAGCAGTGACAAAAGGAATGTCAGGCGCAGATCCGGAATAAAGGGTTGCATGACGGACTTGCTCAACTCAAAAGCGGACGCCTTTGCTTCGACCGGTAGCGGACGCAGGAAAGCGAATCCGATTTCCTCCAATTGTTCCGCAAGCTCGGGGGTCAGAATCTTTCTTTCCCCCGTTTCGCCGTCGACCATTTCGTAACGTCGCGACAGGCCGAGCCAATAGCTTGCGCAGATCAGCGCAACCGGAGTTCCGCTGTTCTTGCGAAACGCCAACAGATGACCGACATCGTCCTTCCACCAAGTTCCATGCAGGCGAACATGGCGCGAACGGGTTCCCGACACCCGGGTAATGGCCTCGATTTGCTCGTCACGCGAGGCGCGAACTTGCGCCATCGGGTCGTCGGAGAACTTAATGCCAATGTTTCGTCCTATCAGGTCCAATGCGCTCATCAGTGCCGTATTGCGTGGCATCCATAGCAAAGGGCCCTGGTAGCGCTCAAAGCGCAGCAGGTCGACCGTGTTGCGCTGTGTTTCGTGCCCCAGTTTTTCCAGTCGGTCGAAACGCAACATTTCCGTGGCTTCAGCGTCGCGCCGCAATTTCAGGTGCAAGTTCACCAACATGCGCGTGAGTTCAACGACACCACGCAAAAACTCGTCATCAAGTGCGGAGGCGTCCAAACAGTCGACAAAGCATCCAGTGGTCTGCTCGCTCGCAACCTTGAACCAAATATCCGCAGTCATGGTCAGTACCGGTCGCCGCTCACGCGACATTGCGAGGTATTCAAGGTTGATTGGATAGATGCATCCCTGGTCGATACGTAGAAGTCGCAAACCAAAACCTGCCGTGCGAAAAATCTGCCCCGACTGGTATACAAAACCGCCCCCGCATTCAGTCTTTTCCGCAAACTGAGTTCGATTGTGGTCCGAAAGTAGGCCGCTCAAATGCTGCACCCAGTTCTGTAATCCGGAAAAAAGTGTGCCATCACGCAGGGCACCACCCGTATTCCCAAGGCAGCCATCATGGCGCTCAAGCTGACAATTTTCCGGAGCGACTGCCAACAGGGCGTATTCGTCTGAGGAACCGCCCTCCGGTTCCGTGCATCGCGTCGCACCACCGTACAAGGCGTTGCCTTCATGACAGGTGAAGATGTGATGACGCGGGCCCGACGGACGACCTTCTTCAAGCTTTACCAGGTAAACAAAGACGTAGCCGCTGCGCACGACGTAGGCCACATCTTCGTCATTCAAGACCAGGTACTGCTGGCCCTGCAATGTCCGCATATCTTCGTCCTTCGCTAAATCTGTTGTCACACTGTTCATGGTCAATGCACCTGCAAGAGCCTGGCGTAAAGTCCTTGCGCCTGCCACAGTTCGTCGTGCGTTCCGGTTTCTTTAACCTTGCCCTTCTGTAGAACATAGATGCGGTCACATGTTCGTATGGTGCTCAGGCGATGGGCCACGATCAGGCACGAACAACCACGGCGCTGAATATTGCGCATGATGATGGCCTCGGTCTCGGCATCCAGCGCGCTAGTAGCCTCATCCATGACCAGAAATGTAGGCTTGCGTACCAGTGCACGCGCGATTTCGAGACGTTGGCGCTGGCCCCCGCTCATGTTCGATCCAGTTTCCTTTACCGTGGCTTCCAGCCCTCCGGGCAGCGTCAGAACGAAGTCCAACAAGTCTGCGTCTTCCAGCGCATCGATGAGCCACTGCTCAGGTATTGTCGGGTCCCACAGCGTCAGGTTGTCGCGCACGCTGCCGGGGAACAGAAGGATGTCTTGCTCAATCATGGCGAACGAGTTACTTAGTAACACGGGTGGAATGTCGCGTTGCAGTCGACCATCGAAGGTTACCGTTCCTGACCACGGGAGAATCAGGCCTGCAAATATCTTGGCCACTGTCGACTTGCCGGACCCACTTCCGCCGACCAGCGCGACCATTTCACCCGGGCCAATGCGCAAGTTCAACCCGGCGATTAGCGGCGCCTCCAGCGGGCTGTAGCCGTAATCAATTGATGTGCATTCGACCCCACCGTCGAGCCGTGATTTGGTAAATGTGCTGACGTCATCGCCCCCACCAAGCATGTGCTCTGAGTCTTGTGCGACTATCAGCGACGGATTTGCAATAGCGGTGGCCACGGGTGGCGGCGCAAGGCCGGTGGTTGCTTGAGCGGGCCGCTGCTGGTCGACAGTTGGATGTTCCGTCACATCTTCGAGGCGGATGATGTTGCCCCGTAGCTGCTGGATCTGCTGGCCCAGGCCGAGCAGAGAATTGACCGGCCCAAGGAACATTCCCATGAGTGCGTTGAATGCCATTAGGGTGCCAAAGGTCATTTCCCCGTCCATTACCAGTAGGCCACCAAGCAGCAAGGTCACTGTCGAGATCACCGTATTGGTTAACGTCGGTAGTACGGAGAACAGGTGACTATCCATGACCAGCTTTTGTTGCGCGTTTGATGAAGCCGTGAAATATCCGGACCACTTCTCAAAAAACGCATGCTCGAGGCCAGATGCCTTCAGCGAATCAATGCTTTGCAAGGCCGCAATCGTCGCACCCTGTACCTTGCCCTGTTCCCTGGCGATGCGAATATTGGCTTCCAACCGACGTGCGGCAACCGATCGGATGAACAGGAAATTTAGTATCGTTGAGCCGATTCCGATCAAGGTCAGCGGCACGTTATAGGAAAACAGCACCATGCCGTAGAAAACCATGGTCACCAGACCAATCGCTGTGCTGGTGAGTTGGCCGGCAATGAGTCCGACGAGCATATCGTTGATCCCCGCGCGATTTACCACGTCGCCGACATAGCGCTGAGAATAGAACTGATAGGGCAGGCGAAGGATGTGACGGTAAAACTCTGCGTACAACTTTGCCGACAAGCCCATGCGAAGGCGTCGATAAAAGAGGTTCGATAGTGACGTCAGTGCCAGCTGAAATGCCAGAACGGCAAGCATGCCGACGAGGATTGGGCGCAGAAACTCGAAGCGCCCCTCATTAATCACTGTGTCGACCAGTGCACGCATCAACCCGGCCGTTGCAACTGCCGGGAATACGCCCAGCAATCCGCACATCGCGGTGAATAAGAGCGCCTTCTCGCTGCCGCGAATACGTTCCGCCAAGGCCGGAAATGGGCTTGGCAGCCGGCCGCCCTTGGTGAATCCGACTTCCGGTGAAAAGGTTAAGACGACACCGGTAAAGCCCACGCTGAATTCGTCTTCGGTCAGTTTCCGGTGCCCGACAGCCGGGTCATTCAGGTAAACCATCCCGTTAGCGATACCTTCAACGACCAGGAAGTGGTTGAACTCCCAGAACACGATACACGGCAGCGAGACCTTCTTGAGGGTATCCATGCCCTTGCTGTAGCCCTTGGCGGCCAGTCCGTAACGTCGCGCTGCCTTGAGAATATTCGCTGCTTTGCTGCCATCACGCGAGACGCCGCACTCGACCCGAAGGGTTGTCAGGGGAACGAAGCGTCCGTAGTAGCCAAGAATAATAGCCAGAGCCGCCGCACCACACTCGACAGCTTCCATCTGCATTATGAAAGGTGTCTTCTTGCGCTTGAAAGGAAGCATGCGATGGATGCCGACCAAATAGCTCATGGGATCCTACCTCGCAGGCTGATTGTCGGCATCTCCAAGCAACCAGCTTCGCAGCAGTGGAAGTGCGAAAGTAATTGGAGCACGCGTCTCAAGGGTCACTCGACAGGTGGTGGTGGTGCCTGAAGTCATGGGCAGGTCTGGCCCCTTCGAAGTCCATTTCAGTCCGGTCGGATTGGTCGAATCCTTCGTCATCTCAGCCTCGACCAGCATCGCACCGCCCCGTTCGAGCAGGGATTTGGCGACATCGGTGTTGCCGATCATATTGACCACCCCTTCCGCGGTCACGGGAAATTCGGATACCTTGGTCACCACGCCCATGATGCTTCCATAGCGCTGTCGTTCCACACTCGTCGGATTAACGCGAATTGCCATGCCCGGCCGTACCCGTTTACCTTGACCGATGGGGAAGAAGCTCAGGTGCTTGAGATCCTCATCCTCAATGCGATCTCCGAGCTCGAATACGGCAGCAAAGCCGGGCACGTTCTGCGCATCTGCCAGACCGGAATCACGCACCTCAAACCGTGGACGCGCGGCGTTGCCCGCTTGCATCGGTCGCATGCGCACATCGTAGATCGGTCGTTCCTTTGCCTTGTTCACGGTGACCTGGTAATCAAGCAACGAAGGCAGCACTGCCAATGCCCTCTGCACCTGCTCGCCACTGGCATTGTGGTCCAGCGGCACTGTCGCAGTATCTCCAACCACCAGTTGAAACTGACCCCGGCTTACATCGCTACCCAGCTCGACACGATGAAAAGGCTCCTGTGGTTCCGCTTGCAGGATGAATATCCGTTGGCCGGCCGAGATCATTTGTCCCACCGACGAACCGACCTCAAGTACATGCCCGCCAAATTGAGTCCGCACGTGGGATTGCCGATGCAGGCGCTCCTTCAGAATCCGAATATTGGCCGCCAGTTGACTATCCTGGGTTTCGAGTTCCTGCGTCCGCCGCAACCCCGCCTGTTCCGCGTCCAGGCGCGACATGCTGTTCTGTCGGACGCGTACATCGACATCGGCAAGTCGCGAGTCGATTTCATTGAGTGCAGTTTGTGCGGATAGCCGCTGGGCATCGGCCACGATTCCCTTGGCCACCAGCTCTGTAATGTTCTTCAACTGTTCGCTTTGCGAGCGGCGCGATTCAACCAGCATCCGCCGGGTATTCTCGAGGTTCTCATTTTGCGCCACGCTCAGCTCCACTGAGCGTGAAGTGATTTTGTCTTGCAATTGACGCACCGTACTTTCGCGCGGATCGGTCCGGTGTTCGTTGTCGACGATCCGTTTGCGCACGGCGAGATCGAGTGCCTGATCATTGAATTCGCGAATGCTACGGTAACGCGCCGTCTCCTGCTCCAGCTGGCGCTCGAGTTCGGGTTGCTCGATTTTTGCGATTGTTTCGCCGGCTGACACGGTCTGTCCGACAGCAATGCGAATGTCGGTCAAAAGACCTGCGCCTGATGCCTGAATGGTCTTCAGGCTGTGTGGCTTGAGCAGGATTCCATTCCCATCTATGGTGACTGGAATCTCGGCCACTATGCTCCAGACAATGCCTATGACGAGGACAAGCGCCAGTGTTCCCAGCGTAAGTACCGCCTGCGGCGTGACCACCACTAACAGCTGATCGAGGCTGTCCGGGTGCATCATCTTTTCCAATGATTTCTTTCTAAACACGGACGCATCCTTTATCTTGAAGGGATGGCGAAAGCAGATTCACCGCCTTCGCCATCAATCTAACGCAGATAGTTTGAAACACACGTGCAGGGGAACCCAGCAAGTGCGCGATAGTTTTTTGAGGCTTGCTCATCCAAGTTCCTTTCGGGAGCCCCAGGTCTCGGTGCGCTGGCGGACATAAGACCCCATAAAACGGTCATTGAAGGTAACCATCGTGGACCGATCAGCGGCCACTGCCCACGACAGATTTTGGTATCCGCTACCTGCCTGCCGCTGGAAAGCCTCACGCCACAAAGCGAGGATCAGCAAATGCTGCTGCATGTCGGGCCTGACATACGTGCAACTGATCCTGACGGTATTTGCGTTGATGCGGTGCGCCAGATTCCAGCCAACGACATCACCCCATTGAGTACATGCAAGGCTCATGCTTGGCTCTGGCTGAGCACCGTCAATTCCCAAATCGATGAAAGCAAAGGGGTCAAGATCGGCGGGAACCCAGTTCTCGAAGTGAATCGCCTGCTTCAGCGTTACGAGCTGCGAAGAAGTCAACGAAGCCCAAGGTACGAGCGCGCACCCCTCTGGCAGCACCGCAAAATTGTGCATCCACTCTGCTTCCCCCAGCCGTGCGAGGAAGGCCTTGTACACGACCATGCGCAATTGCGGCCTAGCCCAATCCTGACGCTGCAACAACCTGGCAAATGCGTCTGCCCCGGGGCTGCCGCTCATCCAGACAGTCCGCACTTCCGGACACCCCAACTGCCGCAAATGAATTTCCAGGTGGGCGATGAGCCCCTGGCCGACCCCCTTACGGCGACGAGAAGGTAATACCCATAGTGACAATAACTCTGTATCACCGAGGTGCGCAAAGGCGAGGCCAGCAGGCAGTTGGTCGACTGTCGCGGCGAGAGCAACGAAGTCTTTGCCAGCAGAGTGCAGCAGAGTGCCGTAGCGCGGGAAGGTCATGCGCTTCCATCGAGGGGCCTGAAGGGGCGACAGCAGGTCGAAACGCAATTCGCTCATGAAAAGTGGACCTTCATTGCATTACCCGTTTCAAAAGGCGCTCGGCCAGTGCGTCAAGACTGGGAGCCTTGAGTAGCTCCGAGGCGGATACATCGAGCCCCCATTCCTGCTGGATGACCAGCGTCCATTCAAGGGTCATCAGCGAATCAAGACCCAAAGCGCTTGGTGCCTGAGCAGCAGCGACCTGCTCTACTCGTAAGCGCAGTACATCGGCTAGTTGCCGTCGCAGCTGCGCAACCAGGGCAGCGGAGCGGTCTGATTCGTTAAGCAACGCCATGTCCGCCTGAACCGAGGCAAGGGCACCAGCGTCCGCTTCTGCACTGCCTGCTAGTTCAACCAACCTTTGAGGCAGACCGCCGCGCGCCTGCCGCCAGCGCACCCAATTTATGTCAAAGACGCCGGCTTGTGCGGTTTCGGACAACAGCAGGCGACCAAGTGCGGAAAGCGCCTGGGCGGACTCAATTGCGCCCACTCCGCTCTCCTCGAGGTGGCTAAGCAAGCCCGATCTGGTCGCAACGACACCTACGTCGCGGATGGCGCCCCAGTTGATACTGATGGCCGTTAGCCCTTGACTGCGCCGCCAATGAGCGAAGCCGTCGAGCCACGAATTGGCCGCTGCGTAGTTCGCCTGGCCGGGATTTCCGAGCAGCACCGAAACTGATGAAAACAACACGAAGCAATCGAGATCGATGTCCTGCGTCGCCTGGTGCAGATTGATCGCGCCTGCGATCTTGGGGGCCAATACCCGGGCAAACGCCTCGCGCTCAAGGTCATGCAGCCAACCATCGTCTAGCACCATTGCACAATGAATAATCCCCCGCAGCGGCAACAACCCGCTTGCGCTCCCAGACACCAGGGAATTGACTGCCGCAGCGTCGGTGACATCAATAGTGGCGAGCGTTACGCGACAACCACTTGCCTCGATGCGTGCCACGCGCCAGCGGTCGGAATCGGCAACGAGGCCACGCCGGCTGGCCAGAATTACTTGGCCGATGCCTTGTGCAGCAAGCCACTGCGCAACTTCCAGGCCGAAGCCAGACGTGCCGCCAGTGATGATGTAGGTGGCAGCCCGCCGTAGCCCCCATACACTGCGTCCGAGAGGTTGCGCTAAGAATTGTGTCTGTCCGGTCAGTTCAAGGCAGGTGAGCGGAGCGGTTTGAATCGTGGCAAGTACCGTTTCGGCATTTGCAACGATCAGGCCTTCGCTGCGCTCAGGTGGGTGCCAGCCCCGGTCGATCAGTGACTGGATGCCCGCACGGGCTGCAGTGGTAGCTTCGGAATTACAGATAAAGCCAGTTAGATCGCAGGGAAGCAGCTCAATGCGATTCGCAAGGAGTTTCGCGACTCCCACACTTGGAGCAAGGCTATGCGCTTCGGCAACCACCCTGCCAGCAGTGGCAATACGTTCGATATCGACAAAGGCAGACACATCATTACCCGCCAGTGCAATCAACAGGTTGGCACTCTCTTCGTGGCTAACTCGCAAACCAATCTCATGCGCCAGGCTGACGAAAGCTGAATTCAACGGATCCCTGACGTTGTGCAGTAGTACCGCTTGACCGGCCTGTGCGCCGCCCAAGGTGACCAGACAGTGCCACGCATATAGGAGGGGTAGCGCCGGCACTGGCAATCCGTTCATGGGAGGCTCGAGCTTCTCAATTCCAACGCGCATTCTCGTCGCGACCGGCAGAGGGCCCAGGCCCCATACTGTTTGCCCCGGAAGTCTGGATTCGCTATCACCAGCGTGAATCACTCGGCCATGCCACTCCAAGCCAGCCGGTGAAGATGGGGTATTTCGGCCGCTCCGGGTGCCAGTTAGAACCCAACGATCAATTTCAACCAGAATCGAACCGGGCATCACGGGCGAATCAGCGACCTCCCGCCAGATGGGCGATTGCCCCAGCATTGTGAAAGCATTCGAATGTAGACAAAGCGTCGCATGCCGTGACCGGGAGACAGCTACTTGCGCGGGCTTTGTAATTGCTGTGTCTGCGCGCTGCCATTGCAACTGGTGCACCGCAATTCCGCGGCAGGCGACCTCGTCATCCTCTACTTCTTCAGCCAGGTGAGAATGCAAGAATGCCGCGTCGTCGGCCGGTAGCAATTCGCCAAGGTCGACCAACCGGCAATTCAGGCCGGGCATTTCACTGGCTGCCGTGCGCAGCAGTCCCCACAGCGCCGCACCGGTGGGGTTGCGTACCGTATCAACCGCCCCGGCTTTCTGGCTGTCACGGGTAACCACCGCCAGCATGAAGCCGGCACGGCTTTCGGCAAGCTCCCCGGCGACCTGTGCCAAACTCGATAGTGTCAGGACCTGGTCCAGGACGGAGGCGTACCCAGGTTCGCTGTCTTCCGCCTCGTCGAAAAGCGCCACTACCTTCACTGGTGCCAGTGGCGGGAGGCGACCAATCTCTTCACGCCAACGACTCCGATCCCGCTCGAGATCACCCAGGCTGGTCAGGGCGGCGGTAGCCACAACAGCGCCCGCCGCAGTCAATCGTTGCGCGAGGCAAGCGGCGACCTGGCTGCCACCTAGCACCAGCCACGCTGCAGTGCCCACGCGGTCGACAAGCCTTGGGGGCAGGCGCTGAGGCCATGCAGGTTGGTAATACCACTCTTCGGCCGGGGAGCGTGTTGGCTGCGGCAACGCTTTGCACCTAACACCAAGGGCTTGCACAAGCACCTTCCCCTCACTATCGAATATGCCGAGATCGGCGGTCACGTCGTCGCTGCCGCGCTCGCGTAACCGCACGTGTGCGAACAGGACGGACGTTAGCGCCGAATAAATGCACAGACTATCGATGGCTACAGGAACCCATGTGCGTATAGGTCCCCCGGCCTCCAGCATGGGTGCAAAAATTCCTTGCAGCGCAGCGTCCAGAACCGGCGCAGGCAAGCAATCAGCGTCGAAAGCATCAGGCCCGGCCAGTTCCATAAAAGCTTCGCCGGCTGTCACACCGATGTGAAGCGACCGAAGGCGCCGAAAGGTTGCCCCGTAATCCAATCCAGCCCGCGCCAGACGCACGTAATAGTCATTGACGTTGTATTCGACCGGGCAGTTTGCCCGCAACGATGCCAGACCGACCGTTGCAACCGGGCTCATGGTCCCGCTATGCAGTCGACCTGTTGCGTGCAGCAGCCAGGCACCGTCGTCAGCCTCACCGCAATGACTGTATATCTGGAACAGGTTTGTAGCCGGATCGACGGTGGATACCAGCATTTGCAACTGCTGTGCGTCGATTTTCAGCAGGGCATGAAATTCGATCGCCGCGAGCCTGCTCGGCGTCGCAGTGTCACGGATTTTCTGCCCTAGTGCGAGCCCGGCGGCGACATAGGCTGCACCGGGAAATACAACGTGTCCATCGACCCGATGCTCGACCAGCCAGGGGAAAAACTGCCGGTTAACTTCGACCTGCCATGTTGGGTTCGGCGCAGATAGGGTCGCATTCAACCACACCGCGCCGGGCCGCCCAAGGCGGTCCTCGCGCGAACGGCGGGACTCGCGCCAGTAGTGTTGACGCTGCCACGGGTAAGTCGGCAGGCTTACTGCCCGTCCTGTCGGGGCGAACGTAGGCCAATCGATATGGTGGCCGCGCACATGCAGGGAAGCCACAGCAGCCCGCATACGCGTGTTCTCATCCTGTTCACAATGCAGTGTCGCCCCCACCCAGCCGCCACCCTTGCGGATATGAATTTCGCGCAGTGCGGTGGACAGTACCGGATGCGGTCCGATTTCCAGAAAGTCACGGTGCCCACCATCAATCATGCGATCAATGGTGGGGTGAAACAACACGGGGTTGCGTACATTTTTCCACCAATACTGCGCATCGGCGGTAGCGTTTAACGTATTTCCCATCGCTGTTGAAAACCATGGCAGCCGGGTCTGCCGTGGTACTACGCCAGCGAAGCCATCCAGCAGCGGTTCGCGGATCAACTCCATCGCAGAACTGTGATATGCGATCTCTACCTTCAACAGTCGATGGAAAACTTCATGGCGATCCAATTCCGTGCCGATTTCCCGCAATGCGGCCAGTGGACCCGCGAGAGTCAGCGCACGTGGACCATTGAATGCGGCAATGCCGACATCGGGGTAATTTCTCAGCAGATTGCTCGCACCTTCTGGTGTCATCCCGACGGCCAGCATTCCACCCCCGACGCTCGCCAAAGTCTGCTGGCATTGGCTGCGGCGCCAGGCCACTGTAACGGCATCGCCAAGGTCCAGGGCTCCGCAGCACCATGCAGCGGCAACCTCGCCAATGCTATGCCCAACAACTGCCGCTGGTTCAACGCCCCAGCGCTGTAGCAATCGCGTCAGCGCAACCTGAAGCATCAGATTGGCCGGTTGGGCCACCTGAGTTTGTTCGACTCGGCTGTCCCCGGCACACGTACCGAGAGCGCCAATGATGGACCAACCGGATACAGCGGAAAACAGTGCGTCTACCTCTTCTATGGCCTCTCGAAAAACACTCTCGCGACGCGCCAGTACCCGACCCATACCCCACCACTGCGGCCCCATGCCAGAAAATACAAACACTGGCCCGCTTGCCTGTGACTGCGCCTCCCCGGAGATCAGCGCATCTCCTGCGTCTTCAGCGGCGGCGAAGCGTGTCAAGGCCGTGACCAGGCCCGCCTGGTCGTCGGCATTCGCGACAATACGCACGCGCAAGTGTGTGCGCCGGCACGCGGCACTGTGCGCTATATCGGCGACAGATTCACGGTTAGAGGCCAGCAGCGCTGCAAAAGTTGCCGCTTGTTGCCGAAGTGCTGTCTCGTCGCAAGCTGACAGCGGCAAAAGCCAACCGCCGTCGACGGCGGATTCCGTCAGGTCTGCGGCTGGCGCGACAAACCTAGAATCCCCCGCAGGCGCGGCCTGCAACAAGACATGAGCGTTGGTTCCGCCATAGCCGAACGCATTGACGGCTGCATAGGGTTGCGCGTCAACGTCGGCGGCGACCGACATCAATACCCGTGCACCGGTGGCCAACTGCAAGCCAGACTGAGGCCAAGCGATAGCAGGATTGGGCGCGTGGTAATGCAGATTTGCCGGCACACGGCGATGTTGCAGGACCAGCACTGTCTTGATCAGTCCCGCGACGCCCGCGGCCGCCTCCAGATGGCCGATGTTTGTCTTAACCGCACCAACCAGGCATGGACGTTCGGCTCCACGCCCGGGCGCTAATACCTGCGCCAACGTTTCGATCTCGGCTTTGTCACCCGCCTGGGTGCCCGTGCCATGCGCCTCGACATAAGCGACGCGGTGCGCACCGACACCAGCCCTCTTATAGACATCACTTATCAAAGCCGCCTGTGCGTCGCCGCTGGGCAGAGTTATCCCGGCCGTGCGCCCATCCTGGTTGACACCGCTGGCGTGAATTACGGCACGCACAGGATCTCCATCTGCCAGCGCGCGGTCGAGCGGTTTGAGCACAACGATGCCTGCACCTTCACCACGAGCGTATCCATCAGCCTCTGTATCGAACGCGGCACAACGGCCGCGTGGCGACAAAAAATGCCCCTTGCTCATGGCGATGAAGTAGTCGGGGACAAGCATCGTGTTGGCACCACCGGCCAGCGCCATCGCGCAGTTCCCACTCCAAAGGCTTTGACAGGCGTAATGCACCGCCACCAGGGAAGACGAACAGGCAGTATCGAGTGTCAGGCTGGGTCCACGCAGGTCAAATACGTACGAAAGGCGGCTGGCCAACATGGTCATCGTCGCACTGGCTGCAGTGTGCAGATCGATTAGTTCCCGGTTGAGCGGATTAAGACGAATCAATTGGGTATCGACGCAAAAACCGCCAACAAACACGCCGGTAGATGATCCGCGCAACCGGTCTAGATTTTGTCCTGCGTCCTCGAAAGCTTCCCAAGTGGTTTCGAGTAGCAGACGCTGCTGCGGATCGAGACCCTCGGCTTCGCGCGGCGACATGCCGAAAGGAAGGGGATCAAAGTGCTCTAAGGACTGTCGCAGGAACCCGGCCCGCAGGACCTGCGTCTTGCCCGGGCGGGTGGCGTCTGAATCGAAGAAGCGGCGGGGGTCCCAGCGGCTGGGGGGAACCTCGCTGAGGGCGTCGCGACCGGACTGTAACAATTCCCAGAACTTGTCGGGGCTGTCTGCATCACCCGGGAAGCGGCAACCGATACCGATCACCGCGATTGGAAACTGCGGCAAGAATCCCAGCTGAGCGCCCACTTCTTCGCTGCTGTGGATGGTATCTTTGCCTAAAGGCTGCTGCACAGAGGCCCCGTATTCGTGGTTGACACGCGATGAATACACTACGGCAAGTCGCGTTCGGCTTCTTGCTCGACACGCTGCAGTGCGGCGCGCCGTTCCTGCAGCGTAGGATCAGTGCTGTCAGCAGGCAGGGCCAGTGCCATGTAGAGTCCCCCCTCGCGAAGGGCCAA
>CAIYDK010000539.1 GCA_903924955.1 uncultured beta proteobacterium
GGACTGGAGCTGGGCACGACCAGGAGCAGCCATGTGAGGGACATCTTGGTCAATGGGCGTGACCTGGTAGCCCCCAGCACTGTGCCTGAGTGGGTCAGCCCAGAGCACGACAACGTGCGTGGAGCGGCGTATTACCACTGATGGCCATTACCCGGTAATGGCGAATATGAAACGAACAAACGAATAGAACAAAGGACAACACCATGATGATGAATACGACATTGGAACAACTGCGCAGCCTCAGGTTGGCTGGAATGGCCACAGGCTTGCAAGAGCAACTCACGCAAACGAGTATGACGGCGATGAGCTTTGAGGAGCGACTAGCCCTGCTGGTGGACCGGGAGGTGCATTGGCGCTGTGATAAGCGCCAGGCTCGCCTGCTCAAGGCGGCGCACCTGAAGTACCCACAGGCGTGCATTGAAGACGTTGACACCCGCGGCGGGCGTGGTCTGGATCGCAGTGCGGTGATGAGTCTGGCTCTGGGCAATTGGGTGCAAGGTGGCCACAGTGTGCTGATCACCGGATTGACGGGTTCTGGCAAGACCTGGCTGGCATGTGCACTGGCCCAGTACGCGTGCAGACGTGGCCATACGGCGCTTTATCAACGGGTGCCGCGATTGGGCGAGGAGTTGCGTGTTCGTCACGGCAGCGGCACCTTTGGCAAGTGGTTGCTAGCGTTGGCCAAAACCGATGTGCTGGTACTCGATGATTGGGGCATGGCCGGCATTGATGCGCAGACACGCTCTGATTTGCTGGAGATGATTGATGACCGCGCTGGCAACAAGGCTACGATCATTACCAGTCAGTTGCCCATTGAGCACTGGCATACCTGGATAGGCGATGCCACGATTGCGGATGCGATTCTGGACCGGGTGTTGCACAAGAATCACCGCTTCAATCTCACGGGGGAGACGCTGCGCAAGTCCGCCATCTTGAACGCCCAGGCAGCTTGAGTCAGAAGTCCAATACCTTGCACACCAGCCCTGTGCTAGTTCTACTTGATGGATAAGTGCAGGGCTGCCGTGGATATGTGGACAAGCTCGCAAAACGCCCGGCTTGACCACATACCCACCGCCCCCTGCACTTACCCACAAGGGCTCGCCTTCGGCCTTGTACGCGCTTCGCTTGCCAAATTGCCTTTTTAAAAATGGATTCAGGGACACCCAATACCAAGTCAGAAATCCGGGCTCCTGCGCACCAGTGCGCAACTCCCAGAATACAATTTGCGCAGCGCAACTCTTGCTCGCTGCGCAACTGATCACGATGGGCCGGAATCGGTGGTCACGATCGCCGGAATACGCAACTGTGCCGGCAGGCAGTTTTGAGGCCTACAAAATCGAGGCGCGCGGGTTTAATATGGAGCTAAGCGCCTCACTTGAGCGTAATATCTGGGTTGCACCCGGTGTCAACGCTGATATTGCTCACGAAATCATTGTGCGGTTAAGAAATGGACGCACCGAACAAGCCGACCGGCAAGAACTGGTATCCATTTCGCAAGCTAGGCGTTAACTCAAATTTTTACGACAGAAAGATTGCCATGA